>CADCTQ010000567.1 GCA_902805615.1 uncultured Cytophagales bacterium | reverse complement strand
GGCTTGATCTGACTGCTCGTCCAGCCGCCGTACGCACTGGCCCCCGATTGCAGCGCCGCCGAACTTTCGCTGATGTCGGCCACCGACCAGTTGGCGTGGCTTACCTTGTTCTGGTCGAGGAAGGCCCACCAGGCGCGGGTTTCCGCTTCGTCCACGAAGCCGTTTCCGCTGGCTTCGGTGGTGCCGTATTCGGTGACGAACAACGCCACGCCCCGGTTGAGGGCCCGCTGGGCGGCGTCGCGCAGCCACTGCTTGTGCGTGGCGGCGTAGTAGTGCAGCGTGTAGGCAATGTTGCTGCCGGTCACCGGGTTGAGGGCGGCTTCTTCCACCTGCTGGGAGTAGAACCGCGTGCCGCACACGATGATGTTGTCGGGGTCGTACTGGCGGATGGTGCTCACGATGGACTGGTGGTAGGGCTTAATGACTTCCGCCCAGGAAACGTCCAGCGGCTCGTTCCAGATTTCGTAGATCACGTTGGGCCGGTTGCCGTACCGCTGGGCCATTTCCGCGAAAAACGTCCGGGCCTGCGCCTGGTAATTCTGGGCCTCGTGCACGTGGAAGTCAATGATCACGTAGATGCCCAGGCTGATGGCCGCGTCCACCACGGCGATCACCTTGTTCTTTTCGGCCGGGTTGGTGGCGTAGCCGCCGTTGTCTACCGCCATCGCGGCGCGTACCACCGTGCAGCGCCAGTCGTCGCGCAGCCACCGGACGGCGTCGGCATTGTAAAACTTGCCGATCCACTGGCTCCAGTACAGCGACATGCCCCGCAGTTGCACCGGGTTGCCGTTTTTGTCCACGATGCGGTTTCCCTGCACCCGCAACTGGCCGTACTGGTCCACGACGGTTTGCGAAAAGCCGGCAGTACCGGTGCCCAGGCAGAGCACCAGCGCCAACAGGAAACCGGTCAGGGCAGCCCCGTGCCTGGTGTGGGTGGGTTGGTACGTGTCTTTCATGATGTAGCTTCTTTTTTTGAAAGGGTTAAGCATGTTTTTGGGGGGTTAAAGAAGTGGAATGGGAAACGGGAACCGTCACTGCGCGGGAACGGGAAGCCTGGTCCCTGCCCACATGAGGGGGATGCTGTTGGGGGAAAACCTCCTTTCTGCCGTACGTACAGTCTGCCGGCGGGCAAATGCCGGGGAACAAGGGGGCGTAACGCCCGAATTGCGGGAGCCCGTACCGGCCATCGGAATGCCGGGCAGCGGACCGTACACTTTCCGGAAAGTGTTGATGCGCTGCTGGTTGGGTTGCCTGAACTGCCCCAAAGCTCGGGCGAACGGGCAAGGGATGGGCCGCCCCGGCAAAGGGTAACCGTGCAATTCAGGGAGATGCGGCGGCCCGGGCAAGGCGGCAAACGGGAAGCGTAACGGCGCTTGGCATGGCTGGAATGGGTTAGGGAAGCCGGGAACAGTCCGTAGAACGAATCGTGGAAATTTTGTGCTTTTTCAAATGTATGGCGGGCTTGCCGGAAAGCGCGGCACGGATTGTTAAAGGTTGCGGTACGAAATGTTGCCGTGCGGAATAAGAACCGGAATAGTTGATTTCCCGGTTTGTTCGTCGAAAAAATCGCAACTATTTCTTTAACGGGGCGTTTTGAGGCTTTTCTGAAAAAAGGGCCGGTTTATCCGCGTAGCAGGAGTGAATGAGGGGGGCACTATTGAAAACCGGGAAAAATAACCCCGGTTCGCCGGAGTCATTCCTCAGAAGGAGTAAATGAGCAAAAGCGTCTTCCGGCTCCCGTCTTAAAACCGGCTCAGCAAGGCTTGTTTTTTCTGCGGCGACACGTCCACCACCGAGCCGTCGGTCATCATCACCTGGCCGCCTTTGCCCTTGAGGTACTTTTTGACCTGGTGCAGGTTGACCAGGTGCGACTTGTGCACCCGCAGGAAGTCGAAGTCCGACAGCACGTCCTCGTAAAATTTGAGCGTGCGGCAGATGAGGATTTTGGTGCCGTCGGCCATGAAGAAGTCCGTGAAGTTGTCGTTGGCCTGGCAGCGGATGATGTCCTTCACCTGGATCACCTCGAAGCCTTCCATCGAGGGCAGCACGATCTTGCGCAGTTGCTTGTTGGTGGCCTGGAGGTTTTCCACCAGGATCTTGGTGTGGAAAGAATGCTGGTACTTCTCCTTGCCCAGGCGGATCTTCTGCACGGCCCCGATCAGTTCGTCAATGTCAATGGGTTTGAGCAGGTAATAGGCCGCGCTGAAGTTGAGAGCCTTGAGGGCGTAGTGGTCGTAAGCCGTCACGAACACCGTTTCAAACGCCGCGTCGCCCGCCTGTTCGAGCAGGTCGAAGGCGTTGCCGTAGGGCATTTCCACGTCCAGGAACACGATGTCGGGCTGGTGCGCCTCGATGGCGGCCAGGCCGGTTTTCACCGAGTCGCCGAAGCCCGCCACCTGCACCTCGGGGCAGTACTTGGCCAGGTAATTGGCCAGGGCGGCGCGGCTGGCCAGTTCGTCGTCAACAATTACGGCTTTGAGGATCATGCGGGAATGGCTTGGAGGGCGAACGGAATGTGGATGCATACCCGCGTACCGCTGCGGGTAACCGGGTGCAGGTCTTCAATGGACACCGACAGCCGGGTGCGGTGAATGTCGTTGATGATGCGCAAGCGGCTTTCGATGTTGCGCAGGCCGGTGGAAACGGTCTCCCGCTGGTTGGCGGTTTTGAGGGCCTGCGACTTCTCGCGGCCGATGCCGTCGTCCTCCACCGTCACCACCAGTTCGTGGGCCTTTTGGGTCACGTGCACGAGCAGGAAGCCTTTCTCTTCCTTGTAGCGCAATCCGTGCCACACGGCGTTTTCCACGTACGGCTGGATCAGCATCGGCGGCACCTGCACCGACTCGGCGTCCACGTCCGGGTCCACCGTGAAGGAGTATTCGAACTTTTCGCGGAACCGGAAGTGCTCCAGGCCCAGGTACAGTTCGAGGATTTTGAGTTCCGAGGCCAGCGGCACGAAGTCGTGCTGCGAGTTTTCCATCACGGCCCGCATCAGCCGCGAGAACTCGGCGAGGTACTTGTTGGCCGACCGTTCGTCGTTGCCCGCAATGAAGCTGTTGACCGAGTTGAGGGCGTTGAAGATGAAGTGCGGGTTCATCTGGCTGCGCAGCGATTTGAGGGCCAGGAGTTGGTTGGCGATGCGGCGTTTGCGGGCACTCTGGTAGAGCAGGTACGAAGCGGCAAACACCCCCGCCAGGCCCAGCCCGAGGCCGTAGATGAGGATGGACTGCTTTTTCATGCGTTCCTCCTTGAGCTTCTGTTCCTTGCGCAACAGTTCGATGGTTTTGGCGTTCAGTTGGCGGTCCTTCTCCAGCGATTCGATCTTTTTCTGCCGCCCGGCGAGTTCTTCGCTGAAGCGCAGCACCCCCGCCAGTTCTTTTTCCTTCCGCCGGTACAGCGTGTCCATCACCGCCACGTACGACTTGTAGTGGGCCAGGGCCGCTTGCGGGTCACCCGTCAGCCCGTAGGCTTCCGCCAGGCCCCGGTAGGCTTCACCCTGCCGGTCGGGGCGGCCCAGTTGTTCCGACAGGGCGAGGCTTTTGCGCAGGTAGGGAATGGCCGCACCGGCGTTGCGTTGTTCGAGGAACAGGCGGGCCACCTCCAGGTATTCGTCGTTGAGGGCCGCCCGGTTGTCGCTTTTCAGGTGCAGGGCAATGGATTGGCGGCGCACGGCCAGTTCCCGGTCGTACCGCTTTTCCAGCCGGTACACCTTGCCGATCATCTCGTTGGACTCGGTAAGCGTGTGGTCGTCGGCCAGTTCGCCGGCCAGGTTCTGCGACTTTTCGTAGTAGTCGAGGGCCTGTTGGGTTTTTTCCTGCTTCAGGTATAGGTTGCCGATGTTGTTGTTGGCGTCAATCACCCCTTTGTCGTTGCCCCGCTGTTCTTCGAGCTTGAGCACCTCCTGGTACCCTTTGAGGGCCAGGTCTTCCTTGCCTTGTTTGGCGTGCAGGCGGGCCGTGGCCGCTTTGGCCCGCACCACGTCTTCCGGCCGGCCGGTGGCCGCCGCTTCCTGCTGCACTGCTTCCCACTGGGCCAGGGCGGCGGGGTAATTGCCGCCCGCTTCCAGGGCGTCGGCCAGGCGGATCTTGACCGGGTACGCCAGGTCGTGGTGGCCCGCCCGCCCGAACACTTCAAGCGCCTTGCGGTAGTTTTCGGCGGCCTTGCCGTAGAGGGCCTGGCCGTAGTTGATGTCGCCCAGCGTCTGGTAGCTGACGGCCTCGCCCCGGAGGTTGTTCCCGCTGATGCTCAGGGCCAGCGCCTCGGCCACGTAATCCAGGGCTTGGTTGGGGGCAGTGGAACGGGCGCCGTCGGCCATCCGCAGCAAAAGGTCTATCCGCAATTGGGAATCCGCCTTGCCGGCCCGCTTCCCGGGGATAGCCTTCTTGAGCAACGGCTTTGCCTCCACCTCCTCGGACTCCGTGCGCTCTTTTTTGCCCTCACCCCCCTTCTGCGCCCGGAGCGGGGGGCAGGCCAGCAGCAGGCAGAGGAGCAGCAACGGGTAGAGGATCAGGCTTTTCATTCTTTAAAAATACGCATTCGGGCCGTACGCGGAACGGGAGCCGCCGGCCGGGGACGTAATAAAATTTCCCTCAAGCAACCGCCTCCTTCCCTCAGTGGGCGGCGGCGTTCCCTAAGTTGTGCTTTTCCCGCGTGCAGCCGCCGGTTAGCTTGGCAACATATCTCACCCTAAACGGCATTCCCATGAAGTTTCTCAGCGTACGCAACGTCCTCTTTTCCACCCTCCTCCTGCTGGGGGCGGCTTTCCTTGGTTTCGCGTTCCGCCCGGCCGGAATCACGTCCGCCCCAACCGTTCCGGCAAAGGCCGCCGGCGCCACCAAAAAGATCAAGATTGCCCTGCTGCTCGACACCAGCAACAGCATGGACGGGCTCATTGACCAGGCCCGGGCGCAACTGTGGACCATCGTGGAAGAACTCGCCAAGGCCAAGTACGACGGCGGCAGCAAGCCCCGGGTGCAGATTGCCCTCTACGAGTACGGCAACGACCGCCTGCCGGCTTCGGAAGGCTACATCCGCATGGTGACGCCCCTCACTGACGACCTCGACAAACTCTCGGCCGACCTGTATTCGCTCACCACCAACGGCGGCAGCGAGTTTTGCGGCTACGCCATCCGCACGGCCTGCCGCGAACTTGACTGGTCGGCCGAAGGCGACGACTTCCAGGCCATCTTCATTGCGGGCAACGAGCCGTTTACGCAGGGGAGCGTTTCCTGCAAGGAAGCCTGCGCCCTGGCCAAAAGCAAGCACATCGTCGTGAACACGATCCACTGCGGCGGGTACGACGAAGGCGTTGCCACGTCGTGGAAGGCCGGCGCCGACCTCACGGGCGGCAACTACATGAGCATCGAGCAGGACCGCAAAACGGTGTTCATTCCCTCGCCGTACGACCCCAAAATCGCTGAACTCAACGAACGCCTCAATGCCACGTACCTCGAATACGGCGCCGAGGGCAAGGCCAAAAAGGAGAACCAGGAGTTGCAGGACGCCAATGCGGGCCGCTACGGCCGGGAGAACACGGTAAAGCGGGCCCTTTCCAAGAGTACGCACATCTACAAAAATTCGACCTGGGACCTGGTGGACGCCGCCGCCGAGAAGGAGTTTGACGTGGAGAAGATCAAGACGGAGGAACTGCCGGACCAGATGAAAACGATGAGCGCCCCGCAGAAAAAGCAGTACATCGCCACCAAAAAAGCCGAACGCGACCGGATCAAAGCGGAGATTGGCCGCCTGAACGCGCAGCGGGAGGCTTACCTTGCCAGGCAGCAAAAGGGCGCCGGCGACGACAAGACGCTCGACAAAGCCATGCTCCAATCCATCCGCAAGCAGGCCGCCACCAAAAAGCTTACTTTTTAAGGATGTAACCACGGAGACACGGAGGGCACGGAGGAACACGGAGAATAGGGAGTTAGAGAGTTTGGGAGTTTGAACCGAACCGCCAAGATCATAATGGGGGCGCCAAGGAGACGCAAGGCTCGCAAGGGGAACGCGTAACTCTTTGCGCCCTTTGCGCCTTCTCTTTGCGATCCTTGCGGTTCAGTTCTTTCTCTTTTCTCCGTGTACCTCCGTGTCTCCGTGGTGAATTCTTCAGCAAAATTTGACCTGTTTCACTAAAAAATGCTACTTTCATTCCAAAGGGAAGAGGAGCGGCGGGAACTGTAAGCGTTACCCGTCCGTACAAGCGCAAAGATTGACCTGATCGTCTAACCCGTAATCCCCGCGGCAATTGCTCTACTATCTTTTCGACTACCTTGAACGGCACTTCAACCTGGCGGGCGCCGGCGTGTTTCGCTACATCTCCTTCCGGGCCGGCATGGCCGTGATCCTTTCGCTGGTCATCGGCACGGTGTTCGGCAAACGGCTCATCAACCTGCTGCGGCGGTTGCAGGTGGGCGAAACGATCCGCGACCTGGGCCTCGACGGGCAACTCCAGAAAAAAGGCACCCCCACCATGGGCGGCCTCATCATGATTGCAACGATCCTGGTGCCCACGCTGCTCTTTGCCCGCCTCGACAACGTGTACGTGATCCTGCTGCTGGTTTCCACCGTGTGGCTCGGGCTCATCGGCTTCCTGGACGACTACATCAAGGTGTTCAAGAAAGACAAGGACGGCTTGCAGGGCATCTTCAAGGTGATCGGCCAGATCGGGCTGGGCCTCATCGTGGGCCTCACGCTGTACTTCCACCAGAACGTGGTGATCCGCGAGTTTACCGCCGCCATCAACTACAACCGCGTGGACGAAACGCCCTTCCGCGACATCAAATCCACGATCACCAACGTGCCGTTCCTCAAGGGCAACCAGTTCAACTACCACGACCTGGTGCCGTTCCTGCCCGACGAATACACCTGGATCGTGTACGTGCTGGTGGTTACGTTCATCATCACGGCCGTTTCCAACGGGGCCAACATCACCGACGGCATCGACGGGCTGGCGGCGGGTACGTCGGCCATCATCGGCATGACGCTGGGCCTGTTTGCGTACGTGTCGGGCAACGCCATTTTCTCCAATTACCTCAACATCCTCTACATTCCCGGCTCGGCCGAAATCGTGATCTTCTGCGCCGCCTTTACCGGGGCCTGCATCGGCTTCCTGTGGTACAACGCCTTCCCGGCGCAGGTGTTCATGGGCGACACGGGCAGCCTCACGCTGGGCGGCCTCATCGCGGTGCTGGCCCTTACGGTGCGCAAGGAACTGATGCTGCCGCTGCTGTGCGGCATCTTCCTGGTGGAACTCGTGTCGGTGATCGTGCAGGTGTACTACTTCAAGTACACCAAGAAAAAGTACGGGGAAGGCCGGCGTTTCTTTAAAATGTCGCCCTTGCACCACCATTACCAGAAGTTCCACTACCACGAGGCCAAGATCGTGACCCGCTTCTGGATCATCGGCATCATCCTGGCCGTGCTCAGCCTGGCTACCCTGAAGCTGCGGTGATCGTATAAGGGGAAGGGATAAAGCTCCAAAAATTAAAGTATCATTTGCGTATGAATCATCTCACCAAAGGGGAAATCCTGGCACTGCTTGCCCAGAACAAGGAACGCCTGGCCCAAAAGTATCCTTTGAAAAGCCTTGCCTTATTCGGGTCTTACGCCCGCGGAACCCAAATACATGGCGTTAGTGACATTGATCTGCTGGTGGACTTTTCGGGACCGGTGGGTATGGAGATCGTAGACCTGGTAATGGATTTGGAAGATATCTTGAAACACCGGGTAGATGTAGTGACTTACAATGCCGTG
>CADCTQ010000566.1 GCA_902805615.1 uncultured Cytophagales bacterium | reverse complement strand
ACTGCCGGACGGTTTGCCGGGCAATGTCCCGTTTTTGCTTGCCCTTTTCGGTCAGAAAAATGTTCACGCCGCGGCGGTCTTTTTCGTCGGCCACCCGGGAGATGAGTCCCTCCTCTTCCAGGGTCTTGAGCATCCGGGTCAGGCTTCGGGTTTCGAGCCCGACCTGGGGTGCAATCTTGGTGGCGGGGGTCCCCTTTTCCGCATCAATGTTCAGGAGTACGTACCCGATGGCCATGGTCATGTCGTGGCGGGCGGCCTCGTTGTTGTACATCCGGGCAATGGCGTGCCAGCACGCTTTGATGTTGTAGTCTACCGTTTCTTGTGGTTTCATCAGCTTCCGTTTCGCGCCAAATATAGGAACATTTGTTATGCACGCATACTAATTTAATGATTTTTTGGGTATATTATATTACTCTTTCAAGCCAAAAGTGACTTACAAGGCATAAAAAAGTCCGGCGGGGGCGCCGGACCAGGGAGGGCGGAGGGGCTGGTCAATTCGGATTGTCGCCGCGCAACCCGCGGAAACGCTTGCGGGCTTCGGCCACGTAAATGCTGCCCGGGTACTTGGTCAGGTGGTCGCGGTACATTTCCATGGCCTTGTCGCGCTGACCCAATTTTTCCTCTAACAGCTTGGCAATCAGGAAGTGGGCATCGTCGCTGAGGATGTCGTAGTTGTACTGGTTCACGATTTTTTCCAATTCGGTCACGGCCGGCTGGTTCTCATTGCGCCGGATGAAGATCTGGGCTTTTTGCCACCACACCTCGTCGGTCAGGCTGTGGTTCGGGTATTTGGTCAAAAGGGCGTCGAGTTGGCGGAGGGCTTCATCGTCGCGGTGCTGAAAAAGGAGCAAGTCCACGGCGGCGTAGGCTTTCATCGCCTCCCCGGTACTGTCGAGACCGGTATTGTCCTGGATGAGAATGCTCAAATCCATCGCGTCGTTGGCGATTTCGCGGGAAGTTGCCAGTTTGAGAATGTCCAGGTGTTCCTGCGCAAGCTTGAATTCTCCCTTGTAGTAAGATAATTTGGCATTCCGCAGTTTGGCCTCGTGCCCGAGCGGATCTTCCTTCAAATCTTTTTCGGTCTGGGAGTAGAGCAACGTCGCTTCCCAGGGTTCGCCTTTGAGCAGGTAAATGTCGCCGAGGTCAATTTTGGTTTTAGACACGAACCGCAGGTCGGTCCGGTTCATCTTCATCGCTTCCTGCAAGATGGAAATGGCGGTGTCTTTTTCGTCCAGGTAAAAACCGTACAGCAATCCCATGTTCCGGAGGGCCTCGGCGGTTTTGGGCGTACGGCCCACTTCCGCCAGAAGCCGCTGATAATCAGCGATCAATGAACGAATGCTTTCCTGGTTGACGGGGAACGTGTTTTTCACCAGTTCTTCTTTCGCCTGGATAAGGAAGCGGCGGTTGAGCGGGTAGTTGATGCTCTGCGGGTATTCCTTCACCAGGTATTCGAAGATTTCGGCGGCGCTTTTGTAGTCTTTGTTCTGCAACGCGATTTGCCCGATTTCAATAACCTTCTGTCCTTCAAGCTTTTGCCGCTTGTCTACGGCCCGGGCCTGGAAGAAAGCCTTGCGAAATTCTTTCTGCTGGATGTAGTACCAGACCAGCAGATCCGTGTACACCCTTTCGCCGGGTTCCCGTTGAATCCGCATGATGAGCACTTTTTCGAGCTTTTCGAAATCTTCCGGCTGGGCAATGTCATCCTGCAACGCGTTTTGCACGGCCAGCAAGTTGTCCTTGTTTTCCATCGCCACGGTCAAATATTCGTCGAGCATTCCTTCCATGTTGTTCGACATCCGGTACAGCTGGGCGAGTTGAAACGCGTAGGCGGTTTTGTCGCCGCTTTTTTTCCGTGCTTCCACGAACAACTTCTCCGCCCAGTCGGCTTTGCCGTTCTCCATGAGGAATTGCGCCGCCTCAACGACCCGGGCGTTGTTGTCTTTTGTCTCTTCGATTGCCCGCTCAAAACTTTTTGTTGCCTCGTTTGCTTTCCCTTGCTTCTCTTGCAACAACCCGTATTCGATCTTGTACACGGCGTTCTCGGGATTGGCTTTGATCTCCCGTTTCAGGAATTTTTCGGCTTCATCCCACGCCTGTAAGTTTTTCAGCGTTTCGAGATAATTCTTGTGCACCCGGCCCGCTGTTTCATTATTTCTTGCCAGCTTCTGGTACACGGCCTTGGCCTTGTCGTACTCACCTTTTTGGTAGTACTCGTCGGCCAGCCTAACTTCCTGCTGCTGCGCCTGGGCCGTTCCGAACGACAAGACCCCCGCGCCAACCGCAACGCCCGACGTGATGTATCTGATGATGCTCATCTGTTCCTCTCCTTTTGCTTAATTAATATTACAATTTCCTTTATTTAAAAAAATTCAATTCTATTATTAGGGGTGTTGGTATGTGGACAATTCATTACTTCTCTCGTGTGCTTTTTTTGTGTGGATAACTATGCCGCTATCCACATAGTTATCCACAGGCAAGGTATTCTTTTTTCCGCGTTTTAGCGCGTTTATCAACAGCTCGTGGATAACTTTGTGTGGTTAACTTTTTTCGGCACCCCGACGATTGAGTGTGGATAACTAGGGTGTTTTATTGTGGATAAGTGGATAACTATGCACTTTCGCCTTTTGCCCCTTCCCGGTTTTGTACATTACTCCCGTTAAGTGCCGAGTAGTCAACATCCGGATGCCCCTTTGTCAACGCCTATTTATACACTTATCCACGAAGTTATCCACAGTTTTTTTGAACTCTCTGGGGAATAAATGTTGCTTTTCCTAAAGCGAGATGTTTTGGTCCGTCAGTTCCCAGTTCTCCTTTAGCTTGATTACGTTGGGACCGAAGAAGATTGCCTCGGGTTGGCGATGGTCCGCGAAGTTGCCTTGATCCCATTTGCCGTTGTTGTTGTCGTCAACAATCACGCGGATCAGGTAGTCCCCGGCATCCAGGTAATTGAACTTATATGTATACTGATTTCGCACTTCCGCTGTTACTTCCGAAGTGCCCGAATTTAACAGTTGAATAATCACGTTGGGTGCGTTGGTATTTACTCTGCCGGCAATGCTCCCATAATTCTCCGGGTCTTTGAGTTCGTGCGTGGTTTTTACCTGGCTGGCCGTGTCGCCTTCCACCGAGAAAAAAGTGCCTTTGGGAATGATGACCCGAACCCCTTTTCGCACGTCCAGTTTCTTGTTCAACCGCAGCGCCGTCCGGTACGGATTCCAGACCAGCTCCCTGGCCGGGTCGAGTGGAATGGCAGTAACGGTATCGGCCAGCAGTTGTACTTTGGCAAGGTCGGCGGTGACGATGGGCTTGTTGAACTGGAGCTCGTAGACGAAATCCCGCAGCACTTTTTGCCCGTCGGCCGGGTCGGTTTTGGTGTCAAACTTCTCTTTGGCCGGTGGGCGATTCTTGTTGGTCACCTCGTCAAACTTGATTTTTACGTTTTGTTGCGACTGGTTTCCCATCGAGTCAACGGCCGTTACTTGTACCGGAATGCTGTCGGTACGGTTTGCTGTATTATAGATACGAACGGTCTTGCCTTTCTCGATCAGGTTGAAAACGGCGTTGCCGGCGGCGTTGTCCAGCGCAACCGTTACACTTTGCAAGCCTTCGTCAAACCCCAGTTCGAAGAAGCCCGTGGAAGGATTGCGGTCGGAAATCTTGGGGGCCAACGCATCCATGCGGCTGAGGGCAAAGTTGACCTTGCTGTAGCTGCTGTCCAGGGCCAGGGGTTCCGTTCGGAACGCTACCTGCTCATTCTGAGCGGTTTGCGAATCGTATCTCAGATTGTTGTTGCGGTCTTCCAGGGCGTACACCCGGTACGCGTCCTGCTTCACGTTCTCCAGCAGGTAGTTGCCTTCCTTATCGGTTTTGGTGAAATAAAAAGGTTTGTGCTTGAGAATGTCCAGCGTATCACTCGTACGGTACAGCGAAACCACCGCGTTCTGGAGCGGTTTGCCGCCCAGCAGTTCGGTCACCCGGCCGCTGATCGCCAGGGTGTCGAGCTGCGCGCCGGTGCTGAAGACCAGTTTGGCGTTCTCGGCAACGTTCTTCTCCGTGACGTCTTTGATGGCCGCCCGGAAGTTGAAGGTATAGGTGGTATTGGGCAAAAACGGTTTGTCGAACACGAGCCGCAAGCCGTTTTTGATGGGTTTGAATTCGTAATTGCCCTCAATGTCAGGCGTGATGAGCAACTCCTGCTTCAGGTTATCCACCTGGATGAACTCGTCGAAAACCATTTCCAGGGTTTGCCCCTTGAAGTTGCGGCTCTTGTCTTCGGGCAGGGTACGCACCACCTGGGGCGGCGTTTCGTCTTTTTTGCCGCCGGTCGGCGAGGATACGTTGGCACAGGCTTTTAACAACAAGGCCACGAGTACGGCCAGGACAGTAACGACAATATGGTTTCGCATGAGGACGGTATAAAGCGCAGCCCCCGGTGGGAAGAGGGCTGCACTGCGCTGATTAGGAAGGTCTTAGAGAGAAATAACGTAGGTAATGCTCGAATAATTGTTGCCGTTGCGGGCCGCCCACGCATTGGACAGCAAACCATTTTTCACGGATTCTACGTAATTGGTTTTACCGGAACGGTACTTGGTGCTCAACATGCTGATGTAGAAGGCATCAAACTTCATGGGTTTGGTATCCGCAACTTTCAGGCCGTACTTGGCGAGCAGCTTGGACAACGTATCCGGGTTGAAGTGGTACAGGTGCCGCGGCACGTCGTACGCCGCCCAGTACTGTTGGTAATACCGGGCGTCGAAGGAACCGCTGTTGGGCACGGCAATTACGAGCACCGCTTCTTTCGCCAGCAACCCTTTGATTTTCAGCAGCGATTCTTCCAGTTGGTGCAGGTGTTCCAGCACGTGCCAGAGGGTGATCACGTCAAACTTTTTTCCTTTGTACGCTTGCAGCAGGTCCGCCTGTACTTCGCAGCCGCTGGTCTGGATGGCTTTTTGCCGGGTGGCCGGGTCGGCTTCTACCCCTTTGGTGAGCCAGCCGGCATCCGTGCAGGCCTTCAGGAAGTTGCCGGTTCCGCACCCAATGTCGAGCAAAGTTCCCTTAGGGTGCAACTGGTTGATGAGATTTACTTTATCGGCCAGCGTTTTGCGGCGAACGGCGTGGTACAATTTGTTGATCACACCCGCCGTAGAGTCGCTGTGCGAAATGTACGCTTCGGATTGGTAGTACGGACCAATGGCGTCCTGCGACGGCCGCGGGCTGGTGAACTTAAATTCGCACTGTGTGCATTCCCGGATGTTGAACGCTTCGCCCGACACCGTGTAGTCCCGGCAACTGAGAAACAACTTGTGCTCCCCGGAACCGCAAACCGGGCAACTCGTTACGTTTTCAACCATGCTTTATCGGCCTAAGTAAACCATGAGAATTGAAATGTCGGACGGAGAAACGCCGCTGATCCGCGAGGCCTGGCCAATGGTGGCCGGCCGCATCTTCTTCAACTTGTCCCGGCCTTCCTTCGACATGGCAATCAGGCGGTCGTAATCGAATGCTTGGGAAATCTGGAAGTTCTCCAACTCCCGCATCCGTTCCGCCGTTTTTTCTTCCTTTTCGATGTAACTCTCGTACTTCACGGCAATTTCGGCCTGCTCCAGGATTTCTTCCTCGTACTGCCCAAGGTACGCACCCAACTCCGCATCCAAAGCCGACAGTTGGTGGATGGAGATTTCGGGTCGCTTGAGCAACGTACTCAATGCTACTTTTTCTTTTACCGGCGCCGTGTCCATTTCCACCAAATTCGCATTTACCGCTTCGGGCATCAGTTTCTTGTGCTTCAGGTCATTGAGCAGTTGGCCCGTCCTTTTCTTTTTGAGCAGCATCTTTTCGTACCGCTCCGGCGTGGCGAGGCCAAGGGCGTATCCTTTCCCGGTGAGCCGCAGGTCGGCGTTGTCCTGGCGGAGCAACAGCCGGTACTCGGCCCGGGAAGTGAACATGCGGTACGGCTCTTCGGTGCCTTTGTTGATGAGGTCATCAATCAACACGCCGATGTACGCCTCGGATCGTTTGAGCACGAAAGGTTCTTTTTCGTGAATCTTGTTGTGCGCATTGATGCCGGCCATCAGTCCCTGGCAGGCTGCTTCTTCGTAACCGGTGGTGCCATTGATCTGACCAGCGAAGTACAGGTTCTGGATCAGCCGCGTCTCGAGGGTCAGGTCGAGTTGCGTGGGCGGGAAGTAATCGTACTCAATGGCGTAGCCCGGCCGGAACATCTTCACGTTTTCGAAGCCCGGTATTTTGCGCAGGGCGTTGTACTGAACGTCCTCAGGCAACGAAGTCGAAAACCCGTTCACGTATATTTCGACGGTGTTCCATCCTTCCGGTTCCACGAAGATCTGGTGACGCTCTTTGTCGGCAAAGCGGTTGATTTTGTCTTCCACCGAAGGGCAGTACCGCGGGCCCAGCCCTTGGATGCGGCCGGTGAACATGGGCGATTTTTCAAAGCCCGTCTTCAGCACGTCGTGCACTTCCTGGTTGGTGTAGGTGATGTAACAGCTCTTTTGTTTAGTCAGGCGCGGCGTGTCGAGGTAAGAGAACTTGCCCGGGTTTTCGTCGCCGAGTTGTTCTTCCATCCGGTCATAATTCAGGGAACGGCCATCCACCCGGGGGGGCGTACCCGTTTTCATCCGGCCCGATTCGAAGCCCAGTTGCTGAAGTTGTTCGGTGATTCCAGTTGCCGCCTTTTCTGCGGTGCGTCCCCCGCCGAAATGTTTTTCGCCAATGTGAATGACACCGTTGAGGAATGTACCATTCGTCAGCACGACTGCTTTGGCTTTGATCTCAATGCCCATTGAAGTGCGCACCCCTCCTACCCGGCCGTCTTTGACGAGCAGCCCCGTTACCATCTCCTGCCAGAAGTCAACATTGGGAATTTTTTCGAGGGCCATGCGCCACTCTTCGGCGAACCGCATCCGGTCGCTTTGTGCGCGGGGGCTCCACATGGCGGCGCCTTTGGACCGGTTGAGCATTCGGAACTGGATCATGGTTTTGTCGGTGATGATTCCCGACATGCCCCCCAGTGCGTCTACCTCCCGCACGATCTGCCCTTTTGCCACGCCACCCATTGCCGGGTTGCAGGACATTTGGGCAATGGTATTCATGTTCATCGTCACCAATAAAACTTTCGATCCCATGTTGGCTGCCGCTGCGGCAGCTTCGCACCCCGCGTGTCCCGCCCCTACTACTATTACATCGTACTCTGGTAGCATACTTGTATCATTACTGTTCCACGTGGAACATTTGATGATTTTCGTTTGGAAATGAAAAATGTTCCACGTGGAACATTTCATGTGTGGAACAAAGATAAGTAAGAATCCTCTTTCAATCGCATTGTTTGTTTGAGAGGAGGCGTACGGTCATCGTAACCGACCAAGTGTAAAACACCGTGGGCAATGACGCGGTTCAGTTCGTGCAAAAAAGAGTTTCCTAGGGAAAGGGCGTTGTCCTGCACGCGGTCAATGCTAATAAAAATATCACCTTCGATTACATCTTCCTGGTCAGATGAATCGAAGGTGATAATGTCGGTGTAGTAATCGTGATCCAGGTACTCCTGGTTGATCTTAAGCAAACGGGCGTCCGAGCAAAATACGTAATTCAGGTGCTTGAGCTTTTTGCCTTCAGAAGCAATGATGTTCCCAATCCATTCTTTAATTACTTTTTGATGAGGAAGCTCGAAAGGAGTATCCTCAGAAAAGAAGGAAATTGAACCCATTAAGAAAAATAGAAGATTAGTTCGACG
>CADCTQ010000565.1 GCA_902805615.1 uncultured Cytophagales bacterium | reverse complement strand
CGCGGCAATGGCTTCCACGGCCAGCCGCTTGGGTTCCTTGATCTTGGCGGCCGTCCACAGTCCTTCGTACACGGCCTTCTGGATGGTGGCCGAGGGTTCTTTTTCCAGGTTCCGTTCGGGGCTCTCCACGATCTTTTCGAAGTACCCGAAGATGCCGTTCTTGCCGCCGTTGAAGCAGGTGCCGTCCAGGCCGTGGCGCCCGATGAGCCCCAGCGCTTCGTCGGCCAGGGCCAGCACTTCGCCCTTCAGGGTCTCCTGGCCCGCCGTGAGCTGGTCCCGGATTTCGCGGAACTGCGCCAGGTCGAGGTCTTTGAGCTGGCCCACGGCGCCGTACACCTTTTCGTTGAGCAGTTGCGCCCCGAAGTCCGACAAGTCCGTGGGCAGGCCGATCCAACTGTGGCCTTCGTCGGCCTTTTCGAGGGCGTATTCTTCGAGCGTCTGGGAGAGCAGGGCTTCTTCGGCCGCCCCGATCCGGTTGAGCAGGCGGTCCACGGCGTTGTCGAGCAGTTCGGCCGTTTCCAGGTCCACCTCGTAGTTGAAGGGCACGCCCAGTTCCTCGGTAAAGGCGCTGACGAGGCGGTTCACGAAGCTGTCAATGGTGCTGACGGCAAAGTCCGAGTAGTCGTGCAGGATGTTGGCGAAGGTTTCCACGGCCCGGCGGCGCAGTTCGGCCTCGGTGAGCACGTCCTTGCGGCCGGCGTGTTCGTTGAGTTCGCCCAGGATGGAGGCGAGCAGCCGCCGGTTGCCGGCCCGGTCCTTTTCGGAGAGGCTTTTTTCGTCGGCAAACCCTTTGAGGGCGCCCATGATGCGTTCCTTCATCTCGCGGGCGGCGTCGTTGGTGAAGGTGATGGCGAGGATTTGCTTGAAGTAGGTGGGGCTGTCGTGCTGGAGGGCCAGCTTGAGGTACTCCTTGGTGAGCGTGTAGGTTTTGCCGGAGCCCGCCGACGAGCTGTAAATCTTGAAGGGATGGGTGAGCACCGGGACGAAGGGGGACACCGTTTCGGCGGCCCGGGCGTTGAAAAGCATTAACTGGGCGCTGCCGGCATCTTGCGCAACGGTCTTCTTGAAGGAGGGCATTGGGTGGTTGCTGAAAAGTGGTCCGCCGGGTAAAGGTAGCGAATTTCGGGGGAGGTTTCTCTCCGAACCGGCTTTAGAAGCAACTATTGATGCACGAGAGGATACGGAAAAATCATCCCCCTGCCCCCTTCGGCTCACGCACCGGCACACCCGCAAGGGGGAGTCCGTACCCGCCGGTACCGTAGCAAGGTGACTGTCTGGACCTGAGACTGTCTGCGCGTTCGGTCCCCCTTGCGGGAAGGTTAGTGGGTGAGCCGAAGGGGGTAGGGGGATGAATTCCTCTACTCGTTAATCCTGCAACAAACCCCGGTGCTCCTTGTGCAGCCGGAATACCGAAACCGAGTCGAGGAGTTGGTGCGCCTGGCCGGTGAGTTCTTCGGAACTGGCGGCCAGTTCTTCGGCCAGCTCCGAGTTCTGCTGGATCACCTGCGTGAGGCGCTGGATGGCAATTTCGATCTGGCCCACGGCCGAATGCTGTTCGGCGCTGGAATGGGCGATCTTCTGGATGAGCCGGGTGGTCGTCTGGATTTCGGGCACCAGCCGGGCCAGCAGTTTGCCCGACTGCTCGGCGATCTGCAAACTCGTGATGGAAATGTTGTCAATCTCCCGGGCCGAATGTTGGGAATGCTCCGCCAGCTTTTTCACTTCCCGGGCCACCACCGCAAAGCCCTTGCCCGATTCGCCGGCGCGGGCTGCTTCAATGGCCGCGTTGATGGACAGGTAATTGGTCTTGTGGGCAATGTCCTTGATGACCGAAGCCTTTTCCAGGATTTTGCGCATGGCCCGGATCGTTTCTTCCACCGACTCACTGGCGGCCTGGATGCTTTCGGCGGCCTGGGCGGCGAGTTGCTCAGTTTGGGCGGCGTAGTCCGAGTTTTCGCCGATGCTGGCCGAAATCTGTTCGATGGAAGCCGAAATCTCCTGGCTGGCGGACGCCTGTTCACCCACCCCGGACGAAATTTGCAGCGCCGACGCACTGAGCTGGTTGCTGCTGGTGAGGAACCCTTCGGCGCCGGTCTTGATGTGCCCCACGATTTCGGCCATCTTCCCGATCATCACGCCGAGGGCTTTGAGCAGGGCGCTGGTCTCGTCCTTGCCGGTGACGGCGATCCGTTCGGTCAAATCCCCCGCCGCAATCTGCTCGGTAATGTGCACCGACTCCGACAGGGGCGCCGCAATGCTCCGGGTCAGCACCAGGCCGCTCACCCCGAAGATGCCCACGATGGCCGCGAAGATGATGAGGGAGTTGGTGCGGATGTTGTCACTGATGCGCAGGCTTTCGGCGAACGACTTTTCCGACTCTTTCAGGTGCATGGCGGTAAACTGGTTGAGCGCCTCCCGCATCGGATTGAAGCTCAGCGGGTACTGGTTGAAGTAGAGCCACGAAGCCTGGTCGTGCCGGCCGGCCCGCAGGTGCTCGGTGATGCCCCGCGTGGTTTCGGAGAGTTTGCGGAAATTGCCGCGGAACTGGGCGTCGGTCTTTTGGTACAGGGCCCGTTGCTCCGAACGGAGCAGGTCGGCAAACTGCTCGTAGCGGCTTTCTACTTGCTGCCGGTTCTCCTCAATGTCCCGCAGCAGCGCCTCCAGCCTGGCGGGGTCGCGGTAGATGCTTTCCTGGAGGCAGTAGCTGATGGCAATGCTCGACTGGTAGGCGTCACGGTCGGCCTCCACCAGGTGATCCGTGCTTTGCAGGGCGGTGTTCATGCCCACGATGGACGCCTTGGCCGATTGCAGGCTTTGCAGGTTGTAGACCAGGTTGCCGACGCTCAGCAGGATGATGAGGCCAAACACGAAATATAACCGTTTCCAGATCTTGAAATTATAGAGAGCTTTCATGAACAAATGCAGAAAAAGTTTGCGGGCGCCGCGGGTGCGGAACCCTTATTTGAAAAAAGTACCGGTTTCCGGTTACAGCTAAAAAAGAGTGCAAATGTACGGTATGGCTCCTCTTCCTTTCCGGAACGGCTGCGGCGTTACCTTACGTGGGCAAGCAAAGCAGGAAATATGACAAAAACGGGAAGGTCCAGTTGCTGCCGGGCCTTTCGGGTAAAAGCTGTTGCATTATCGGTTACTGCAACACGTCCACCACCTGTTCGCTGTAAGCGGCCCACAGTCCGTAGCCGCCCTTCACGTTGGTGTACTCCCGGATGGGGAGGGTAAAGGCGCCCAAAAATCCACCCTGTTCCCGGCCGGCCACGTACAGGTAGTCGCGGTAGGCTTTCGTGATCTTCTTGAAGCGCAGCAGAATCCGGTCGCAGGCTACTTCTTGCCCCAGGCGTTTGTCTGTCCCTGCCACCCTTTGAAGGGGGCCTTTCGTTGCCACCCCGATGTCGTAGGAAAAAGACTGCCCGTTGAAACAGATGTCCTGTAGCACGTACCGGTTTTCTTCGCTGCGAAAACTGCACAGGTCTTCGGAAGCTTCAAGCGGCCGGTCGGCGACGAAGGTGTTGAGTGTTACGAAATTACCTTTGTACTCCCCGACGATGTGGGCGTTGTAGAACTCACCTTCTTTCTCATCATCCCGGAAGCTGAACGTGAGCCGGCGGGCGTCTCCCAGGAAAAGGTTGGCAATGGTATCTCCCAGCACGTATTGCTCCATCTGTACGCCCGCCGGCACCACCTGCGGTTCGGTTTCGGCATCGGGCAGCCCGGGAGCCGATACCCGCAGGAAATATTCGCCCCCCGCCTTCGGCCTGAATCCACTCGGGGAACGGTAGGTTTCCCGGCCGGCGTACCGGAGGTTTTCCACGAAGACCCCGTTTTCGAAGAGGGCCGCCGTGGCGTTGGGCACGTTGTCGGCGAACAGGAAAGTACCCGTGGGGGGAGCCGTTTTATCAATGCGGACGGAAACCACGCTGTCGGCCGTGAGCAGCCCGTAAATGATCAGCCGGTCCCCTTCGTAGGGAAGGGCAACGTCGAGGTCCCGCTGGCACGCCGCCAGCCCGAACAGCACGAAACCACCCAGGATTGCCATGCACTTGTGCATACGCTACTTGATTTTCTTGGTGTAACTGACGAAAGGAAGAACGGGCAGAAAAGAACCCACCCGCAGGGTATTGTTCACGCCGAGGAACCGGGAGCCAAACGTTCCCGGGTTTTCCGGAATGACCAGATGGCGCACGTCCATGTAGAAGGGGTTGGCCCGGTTGTACAGGTTGTACACGCCCACCGACCAGGTGGCAAGCCGTCCGCGCCGGGTCGTATGGGTGAAGTTGAACGTGACGTCAAAGCGGTGATAGGCCGGCATCCGGTAGTTGTTCCGCTCCCGGTAAATGAATACCGGTAACCCGCTTTCAAAGTCCTCCCGCACGGCGACGGGCACCGTTACCGGGGCTCCGGACTGGTACACCCAGTTGGCGGCGACGTTGACGCGGGGCGTGATTTCGAAGGCGCCGGTCAGGGCTACGTTGTGGCGGCGGTCAAACGGGACCGGGTACGGGTTGCCCTCGTTGATGGTGCTGAACTGCCGGTTGTTCCAGGCCAGCGTGTAGGCCAGCCACCCGTTGAGCCGGCCCTTCGTTTTGTTGATGAACACTTCCAGGCCGTAAGCCTCGCCGGTGCCGTCCTTTTCGACCGTTTCCTGCCAGGTTTCGTCCAAGTTGGTCAGGTAGTTGACGCCGTCCTTGTAGTCGATCAGTCCGCGCATCTCCTTGTGGTAGGCTTCCAGGCTCAGCTCCAGGTACTGGCCGGGCAGCGTTTTGGTAATGCCGGCCGAAACCTGTCGGGAATACTGCGGGGGCACCCGGCGGGTGGCCGGCACCCAGATGTCGTTGGGCAGGCCGAGGCCGCTGTTGACCAGCAGGTGGACGGGCTGACGCATCTGGCTGTAGGCGCCCTTGAGGGCAAAGGAGCGGGGCAGCCGCACGTTGGCCGTCACGCGGGGCTCCAGGAAAGCGTAGTTTTTGCCCTCCACGTTGAAAAGCGTGCCCCGCACCCCCAGGTTGGTTCTCAGCCAGGGCGTTACCCGCACTTCGTCCTCAACGAACACCACGCCTTCATTCGCCGGGATGGGTGCGTTGATGCGGGCCAGTTGCTGGGGCGCTACCGGGTAACTCGTGCGGATGTTGGCGGGCTGGTAGCGGTGGTTGGTGCCTTCGAGCCCGGCCCGGACCTGGTGGTTGGCGGCCGGGAAGTAGTCCAGCCCGGTTTTCACGGTCCAGTCGCGGATGCCGGGCCGGGAAGTAAAGAAATTGTCGCGCACCATCTTGTCATCCTGCCGGGTAAAGCCGGCAATGTCGATGCCGTACTGGTAACTTGAGCGGGTAAGCACCGACCGGAAGAAGAGCTTGGGCGACAGCGGCCGTACGTAGCGGGCCGTAGCCGTGGTGTTGCCCCAGTCCAGGCCGAACTCCGAACGCTGTTTTGCATCTCCTTCGCCGGCCCGGTAAAAGTCATGGCCCCGGTAGAAGCTCAGGAAAAGCTGGCCGCCGTCGCGGAACTTGTGGTTCACTTTCAGGTTGGCGTCGTACATCCAGTAGCTGACGAAACGTTCGCCGCCCCCCAGCTTGTAGGCAAGGTAGCCCGGCAGCGTAAACAACCCCAGGTAGAATGCCCGGGCCGAAAACAGGTACGAAGTCCGGTTCCGGCCTTTTTTGGTGAGGGGTCCTTCGCGCAGAAACCGCGAACTGACCAGGCCAATGCTCCATTCACCCTTAGGGGCCTGGTTGTTGCCCTCCTTCATGGTAATGTCGAGCACCGACGACAGGCGGCCGCCGTAGCGGGCCGGGAAGCCGGCCTTGTACAGATCCACGTTCTTGATGGCGTCGGGGTTGATGGACGAGACCAGGCCGAACAAGTGCGACACGTTGTAAACGGTTGCCTCGTCGAGCAGGATCAGGTTCTGGTCCTGGGTCCCGCCCCGCACGAGCAGTCCCGAGGTTCCTTCCAGCCCGATGCTCACGCCCGGAGTAAGGGCGAGGGCCTTGATCAGGTCCGGCTCCCCGAAGAGCACCGGGACGCTTTTGAGCCGTTCGACGGGCATGTTGAGCAGCCCGAGCGGCGCCTCCTGCTGGCCGAGCTTGTCGGTGACGGTTACTTCGGGCAGGGCCTGCGCCGCCGCGGCCAGTTGCACGTGCAGCACGGTGTCGCGGCCGGCTTGCAGGTTGAAGGTAGCGGTTTGGTAGCCAAGGTAACTTACGGTAAGCTGCCCGGCCGCCCGCGGCAGGGAGAGGCTGTAAAAGCCGTACTTGTTGGTGACCGTGCCGCGTTGCGAACCCGTTTCGTAAAGAGCGGCCCCCACCAGGGCTTCGCCCGAAGTGCTGTCGGTGACGTAGCCGCTGATCGTCTGGGCCGGCAGGGAGGCCGGAAGCAAAAAAGCCAGCGGGAGCAGAAAGCGGAAAAACCTCATTTTTTGGGAAGATGGAATTGGAGGCCGAAATACAACCCGATGCTGGTGGGCGGAAAACGTGGTGCATCGTCATTGTAGACGGCGCTGACCAGGGCTTCCAGGGCGACGTAATCGCTGATGAAATACGCCAGGCCGGGACCGCCGGAAATGGCTGCGCTGGTCTGCGAAAAGCGCCTCTCGAGAATCGTGCGGAACTCCGTTTTATAGACCTGCCTCGAAAAACCCGGCTGTGCCTGCAGGAAGGGCCGGAATCGGCCGCCACCGATGTATCCCCGGATGAACAGGGCCAGTCCGGTTTCCAATTGTGCCGTCCGGCTGATTTCTGCCTGCTGCCCGTCGATAAAAGCGACCATTCCACCGTTGCCCGTGTTTTTCCGGGAAGAAAAGGCTAAGGGTACCCCCAGGCCCAGCGCAAAGTTTTTGCCCAGAAAACAGCCAACCGTAGGATTCATGTTCGTGTTCCAGCCCTTGGGGCCAGCATCAGCTTCGTACCGGGCGTAGGCGTTGCCGCCGATCAGCCAGGAACCTTTTGCAGTTTGGGCCGCCAGGGGGAACGCCGTTAAGCCCAGCAGGGCGAACAAGAATGATTGTATGACCGGCAGGGCCCGGCCTTTACGGAAGACTTGTTGGGTAAACATCTTTGGGCGGATAGAATGAAGTTTAATGAATGCAAAAAACCTTTTTCAGCGGCACCAAGGCCAAAGTGCTGCTTGATCCGAATTTACGACGGATCGACCGGATGCAAGCCGTGAACAGTATATTTAACCAGCAAATAGACGTGCAAAAATCAGGGCCGGCCCGCATAATACTGTTTAACGGCGGCTCCGGCTGACGAATGGCAATAACCGACCAGGACACCCGGCGCAGAGCTGGCAACAGCTTGGTTGCGCGTGCGGACAGTGTGGCGAAAACGGACAGTACGCCGCTGCCACTGGTGTAAAATGCCTTGGTTCCGCAGGGCGAAATGCCCTACATTCGCGCAAACCACTTCCCATTGTCTATGTCCACGCTTACCACTTTGCGGCCTGCCCATTGCCGGCGGCGCCTGAGCCGGATGAGTACCTTGCTGGCAGCCCTTGCGCTGGCTGCCGCTTGTACAAAAAGTCCGACCAAAACCACCACGGCAACCACGCCGGCAACGGCGGCCGCGGCACCGGCCGGCTTCCAGATTCCCGTCGAATACTACAAGCTCGACAACGGGCTGCGCGTCGTATTGTCGCCCGACACCACCAGCCCCACGGTCACAGTGGCCGTGTACTACAACATCGGCTTCCGCATCGAGCCCAAAGACCGCACGGGCTTTGCCCACCTGTTCGAGCACATGATGTTCCAGGGGTCGCAGAACCTGGGCCAAAG
>CADCTQ010000564.1 GCA_902805615.1 uncultured Cytophagales bacterium | reverse complement strand
TGACCACTGTACCAATGACCAAGCTCTAATAAAATAGCCCTGTGCATAGGGTTCAGTTGGGCGGAAATGCTTTAATTTCGCGGCACGTTGTTGTTACCACTGCGACCTAGCTTTATGGATTTCTCAAATTTGCAGGAGTTTTTCCGGTTTCTGCTCGACTCCGAAGAGATCATCCGGTACGGGGGGCTCGCCCTGGTCACCCTGATCGTGTTTGCGGAAAACGGTTTGTTTTTTGCCTTTTTCCTGCCGGGCGACTACCTGCTGTTCCTGGCCGGCCTGTTTACCAGCAGCCGGCAGCTCGACTGGCCGGTCACGGTGGTAATGGCCTGCATCGTGCTGGCCGCCGTGCTGGGAAGCCTCGTGGGGTACTACTTCGGCATGGCCCTGGGGCACAACCTCGACAACCGCAAGGAATCGTTTTTCTTCAAGCGCAAAAACCTCGAACAGTCCAGGGCGTTTTTCGGCAAGTACGGCGGCCGGGCGTTGATCCTGGCCCGTTTCATGCCGGTGGTCCGCACCTTCTCGCCCATCATTGCCGGCACCATCCGGATGCCGTTCCGTTCCTTCATGCTCTACAACATCCTGGGCGGCCTGCTCTGGGGCATTTCGCTGCCGCTGGCCGGCTTTTACCTGGGGCAAACCTTCCCGCAGATCATCAACTACGTGGAGTGGATCATTGTGTTCTTCCTCGCCGTCACCAGCGTGGCCCTGGTACGCACCATCATCAAGGTGCGTAAAGACCGCCAGGAGCCGGCCGAATGAAACTTTCCGGCTTTGTACCGCTGCCATTCTCCCCATCCATTTCTTTAGTGAAGCCTATTTCAGCTAGAATTAGAGAATAATTCAATTATAGCGGAAATATACTTTTAAGTAAAATATAAATAAAGGAGGCTGTCACCGAACAGGCAGGCTGTTTTATTGATGCAAAAGTATTTTAGAGAATGCTAACTGCGTGATATGAGGTATTTTGGCTGAAGAAGTTTGTTTGCGCGCTGGTTTCGCGTTTGGATAAAAGCTATATTGGCGGCCCAAACCACTTAGACCATGCAGCGATTTGTCCAAATTGATGGACTGCGGGGCTTGCTCCTGGTGATCATGCTGATGAATCACCTGAACATTTTTCTCAACAAATACACCTACGAGCCATTCGGTTTCGTTTCGGCGGCCGAGGGGTTCGTGTTCCTGTCGGGGCTGGTGGCCGGGCTGGTCTACAGCCGCAAACTGACCAGGTACGGCCGCGACGAAATGGTCAGAAGCGTGGTGAGCCGGTCGTTCACCATTTACAAGTACCACGTGGCCCTGTACCTGTCGCTGTTCGCGCTGCTGGTGGTCATGCAGCCCATCTCCCCCTTCTGGGTTGAATTCTCGATCAACAAGATTCACTTTCCGGAAGGCAACCGCTTCGTCACGTTCCTGCTGGGGTTCGTGCTGCTCTTCCTCCCCGACGGCATGGACATTCTGCCCATGTACTTCGTGTTGCTGCTCCTGTTGCCGCTGGCCATCCGTCAGTTCCGCCGGGGCCAGGTTTTTGTAACCTTCCTGGTCAGCTTCGCGGTGTGGGCCGCCGCCCAACTGGGCCTCAAGAACATGCTCATCAAGCTGATCTTCGCCGGCAAGCCCATGTACATCGGCTACTTCGACGTGTTCGGCTACCAACTGCTGTTCCTGGCCGGGGCGTACATCGGCTACTTGCTGAGCATCGGGCAAATGCGGGAAGATTTCTACGGGCCCAAGTTCCTCGTTCCCGTGTTGTGCATCAGCCTCTTTTTATTCGCCAAGCGCCACGGCCTCATTGACTTGTCCATTCCCGAGTGGCAGCGGCTCATCACCAAGTTGAAAGTAGGGCCCGTCCGGCTGCTCAACTTTGCCACCCACGCGTACCTGGTCGCCTACCTGCTCCGCAAGTTCCCCACCTGGCTGCGCTGGCGGCCCCTGGTGTTCCTGGGGGAGCATTCCCTGCAAGTCTTCTCCTACCACCTGCTCCTGCTGCTGATCGTCGTACCGTTCAAGTTCCTCCACAAACCGGGTCCGGTCGTGCAGTTGCTGCTGCTGCTGGCCTGCACCCTCAGCCTGTACATCCCCGCCTACCTGCACCAACGTTACCAGGCACGTCAGAAGCGCCTGGCCCTGCTGCGCGTAAATGCGTAGCGAGTGGTAAGTGATTGGTGGTAAGTCGTAAGTGGAACGCGGTGGGTGGCTTTTGCCTGGGGCAAAGGTGGGCCGCAGTTCATCAACTGCGCGGCTTGGCGCACCGGGTCTTTTCCCCGCCGTTGCCCGCGCGGTGGTGGTCCGGACGGTCCACAAGGTGCGCAACAACCCCCGGAGGCCGGCCAAATGAAACTTTCCCAGGTTTTATTATTGGAATTTCCGCTCTTTCAATCGCTGGTCAAATCAATCCAAAAAATAAAAAAATAAACCCCGTTTTAATTAAAGTTCACTTATTCGTGAATTTTAATTAAAACGGGGTTTTGTCCGCGGGACGGCGGCAAAACCGGGCTTTTGGGAGGGTCGATTGCCGATAATTCGACGAATGGTGGGGTTTTGGCCGACGAACCGACGAAAGCGGGTTAGTTTATTAATTGGACAAAAGCTATATTCGCATGTCAGACCATATGAATAATGCAGAGATTTGTCCAAATTGACGCGCTGCGCGGCTTGTTCCTGGTGGTGATCATGATGAACCACCTGGACACTTTTTTTAAAAAATACACCTACGAACCGTTTGGTTTCATCTCAGCGGCTGAAGGGTTCGTATTCATGTCGGGGCTGGTGGCCGGGCTGGTGTACACCCGCAAACTGACCAGGTACGGCCGCGACGAAATGGTCAGAAGCGTGGTAAGCCGGTCGTTTACCATTTACCAGTACCACATTGCCCTGTACCTGTCGTGGTTCCTGCTGCTGGTGGTGATGCAGTACATTTCTCCCCACTGGGTCACCTTCTGGACCGAACGCATGGACTTCCCGGAAGGCAACCGCTTCGTTACGTTCCTGCTTGGGTTCGTGCTGCTTTACCTGCCCAAAGGCATGGACATTCTGCCCATGTACTTCGTGTTCCTGCTCCTGCTGCCGCTGGTCATCCGGCAGTTTCGCCGGGGCAAAGCCGTGATCACCCTCCTGATTAGCCTTGCCGTATGGGCCGCCGCCCAACTGGGCCTCAAGAACATGCTCATCAAGCTGATCTTCGCCGGCAAGCCCATGTACCTGGGGTACTTCGACGTGTTCGGCTACCAGTTGCTTTTTATGGCGGGAGCCTACATCGGTTACTGCCTGAGCACGGGGCAAATGCGGGAAGACATTTACGGGGCCAGGTTCCTCATTCCCATGCTGTGCGTCGGCCTGTTTTTCTTCGCCAGCCGCCACGGCTTCATTGACGTGCCGATTCCCGAAGGGCTCTGGCAAAAGCTCGTCACGAAGGTAAAGGTGGGGCCGCTCCGGCTGGTCAACTTTGCCACCCACGTATACCTGATCGCCTGCCTGCTCCGCAAATTTCCCGCCTGGATGCGCTGGCGGCCCCTGGTGTTCCTGGGGGAGCATTCCCTGCAAGTCTTCTCCTACCACCTGCTGCTGCTGCTGATCATCGTACCCTACCTGAGCCTCTACAAACCGGGCCCGGCCCTGCAGGTACTCGTGGCGGTGGCTTGCATCCTCAGCCTGTTCGTACCCGCCTACCTGCACCAACGCTACCAGCAACGCCGGAAGCACCTCGCCCTGCAACGCGTAAATGCGTAGGGGAGGAGTGAGAAGTGAGAAGCGAGGAGCGAGAAGACGGTACACGCACGTTGCCGTGGTCACCCGATAAGTACGTTCCCGGTCTTCTGGCTCCTCACTCCTCGCTTCTCACTCCTATTCTTCCACTCTCCCCGCCGCCGGATTGATCGTTTTGCCGAAGAAGATGGCGTTCATGAACAGGCGGTTCGTGCCGTACCAGAAGGCGCGGAAGTTGGGGTTGTCCGTCATCAGGATCACCTTGCCCGCCCCGATGGCATTGACGACCACCGACGCGGAGTTTGCCAGTTGCTTGAGGTTGGGTTTGGTCACGTAGCCGCTCAGCAACGGGTTGGCGGTGAACACCGCCGGCGCCGCGTACGGGTTGCGGGGTTTATCCAGGAAAAGCGTGTTGTCGCGGAAGGTGGGAATCAGGTCGTCCTTGTAGCCGTAGGCCAGCGGGTGCGTCCGGTCCAGCCGGAGCTGGAAGATGGCTCCCACAATCTCCTGGGCCCGGGTGTTTTCTTCCAGCGAGGCGTACGGCCGGGCCGCCGTCGAATCGGCCGGACTCTTTTTCGTTTTCACGTTCGCCAGTCCCCGGGCAATGGCCCAGGCCACCGCGTCGGTCATCGTGATCAGCGTGCCGCCGTCCTCCACCCAGCGTTTCAGGTTGTCGGAGACATTGCTGCCCAGCGTGCCGTAGTTGCCGCTGGTCATCACGATCACGTTGTACTTCCAGAAATCCGTGCGGCCCGCCTGGTTCACGTCCACCAGCACCGGGGGCATCCCGTACCGCTGGTCGAGCAGGTGCCACACTTCCCCGGCATCGTTGGGATTGACCCCCTGGCCCACCAGCAGCATCACCTTGGGCAGGTCCAGCGGGGCGAAGTTGCTGCTGCCCAGGTCAATGCCCGTGCCGGTGGCGCCGGTGCCCAGGGCGTACACCCGGAGTCCGTCGCGGCGGGCCAGTTCCCCGGCCAGCCCGGGCAACTGCGCCTTGCCCGCCTTCTGGATGCCCGCCGGCACGAGGATGGTGCCGTAGTCAAAGTGGATCGTTTGCCCGCCGAGGACGGCCGTGAAGGGTTTGGTGGCCACCCGCACCTTGTAGCCCCGGGAGAGCAGTTCGTGCACGGCCCGCGGCGCGTAGTAGTCGTCCCAGGGAAACAGGTACGCGTAGGCGGTGGCCGTGTCGCCGACCACCGTACCGGCCGGGAAAGCCGGCATGTCGACCTTCGGGCCCAGGGCGGGCACCGACTTGAGTTCGGCGTAGGGCATGTTGAACGCCAGCGGCAGCGAGAAGGCCGAAATGTCGTAGAAAAGGCTGTCCTGGAAGGTGGTGCGCCGCTCGAACATGGCGTTGATGAGGCGGTGCTGCGGCTGGCTGGCCGGCACCACGTACGCCCAGGCGGGTTCGTACGTACGGCCGCCGGCGCTCACGTTGCCGCCGGCCTGGTACACGTCTACCTGCTGCTGGCGCAGGATGCGGAGCATTTCGTAGGTGCGGGCCGCGTCTTCCTTGCTGCCGAACACGAAAGCCTTGGTGCCGGCGCCTTTTCCTTCCCGGGCGGCGTCGCGGTAAAAGTCCCGCTGGTAGCCCAGCAGGTCGGTGCGCATCGCCCGGGCCGCGGCCAGCGTCGAGAGCATGGTCACGAACTGGTTGCGGATGGTGAACGGGAACCGCAGCACGCCGTTGGTGGTCTCCTGGGCGTGGCCCCGCGAACTGGCCTGCTCGAACAGGATGCCCACGCTGCCCTGCACGTCGGGGTAGGTAGAGCCTTTGCCGTAGTAAAAGTCGTCGTAGTTCTCTTCGGTAAAGTACAGCGAGCCGATCTTGTCGAGGGCCCTGGCGTGGAAAGTGCCCATGCGGGCGGTGAGTTCCTGGTTTTTCTTCGGCGTGAGCGGGTGCACGCGCGAGGGGACGCCCGGCTGGAAGAAGAACGTGGCGTTGCTGCCCTGCTCGTGGTGGTCGGTGAGGACGTTGGGCTTCCACTCGTGGAACTTGGCGATGCGGCCCTGGCTTTCAGGGTGCTGCACGTAGAGCCAGTCGCGGTTGAGGTCAAACCAGTAGTGGTTGGTGCGGCCGGGGGGCCAGGTTTCGTTCAGTTCGCGGCTCGACGGGTCGGCCACGGGGGTTTTGCTCTTGTGCATGTTCACCCAGCTGGCGAAGCGGTTGAGGCCGTCGGGGTTAAAGGCCGGGTCGAGCAGGATCACCGTCTCGTCGAGCAGCGAATCAATGGCCGGGCCCTGGGCGGCGGCCAGGTAGTAGGCCAGCAGGAGGGAGGCGTTGGCGCCGCTGGGTTCGTTGCCGTGCACGCTGCACCCCACCCACACCACGGCCGGCATCCGGCCCACGTCGAGGGAACCGGATTTGTTTGGGTCGGTCAGGTTGCGGTGGTCTTCCTTGATTTTGGGCAGGCCGGCCCGGTTGCGGGCGGAAGTAACGGTGAGCAGCATCAGGGGGCGGCCCTCGTAGGAGCGGGCGTAGGGTTCGATTTCGATGCGGTCTGATACGCGGTCGAGTTCGCGCATGTAGCCCACCAGCAGGTCGTGCGACACGTGCCACTCGCCCACCTGCCAGCCCAGGAACGCCTGGGGCGTGGGCACGGCGGCGTTGTATTGCACCTCTTTGGGCAGGTAGTACGTCAGGTCAACGGATTGGGCGGGCAGCAGGGAAACAAAGAGCAGGCAGGCAACCAGGCAGTGGAGCGTTTTTTTCATCGGGTGGTTGGGGGAATGGGGGCAGGCCGCGGGGAATGCACCTTCCGGGCAATATACTAAAAAAGCCAAATGGCCCCGCCACCTATGATTCCCCGGTTGAACGGCATCACCGGTTTCCGTACACCTCATACTCCCGGAAGTACCGCGCCTTGCTGCTGCGGCGGGGCAGCAGCGGGGCGAAAGCCTGCGCCACTGCCGCCGGCCGGTCCGTGGAGAGCACGTCGGCGCCGCGCCCGATCAATTCCCGGTATACTCCCTCGCCGCGGGCTTCGGCCATCTTGTCGAGGTTGCCCATCGTGCCCAGCGAGGCGTAGATGCCCTTTTCGTGCAACAGCCCGTACAGCGACGAATCCGGTTCGGACACGCCCACGAAGGCCAGCATCCGGTCGGCGGGTACGCCCAGGCTGTCGAGCCGCCGCAGGTCGGCCGGTTGCTTGATGCTCACCGACAACACCAGGCCGGGGTGCAGCCGGTGGTAGCGGGCGGCCTGGTCGGCCGTGTAGGTAATCACCACCGTATAGGCTTCGGCCCCCGCCTCCCGGATGGCCGCTACGATGCGTTCGGCGGGCACGCTCCGCTTGGGGTCCAGGGTGAGGACCGTTTTGCCCTTCGCCCACCAGAGCACTTCCGAAAGCGTGGGAATGCCGTACGGCGTAAGGGTGCCCTCGTTGTCTTCCAGGCGCAGCTTGCGCAACTGCCCGTACGTGTGGTCTTTCACCGGGCCCGTGCCGTTGGTGGTGCGGTCGAGGCGGTCGTCGTGCATCACCACCAGCGAGTCGTCGGCGGAGCGTTGCACGTCAAATTCAATGAGGGCGTACCCCTGGCTCAGCGTGCGGGCAAACGTGGGGATGCAGTTTTCCGGGAACCGGGGCGCCGGGCCGCCGCGGTGGGCGCTGATGAGGGGAATCCGGTCGGGCGTGCGGCGGAACAAATCGTACAGTTCTTCCACGGTGCCGGTCTGGATGTAGTGCGAGGGCGTCTGCCGGGGTACGAAGCCGCCCAGGAGGGCCAGGAGGCAAAAGCCGGTGAGTAGTTTCTGTTTCATGCCATCGGGCGGGCGGCCACCCCGGAAGGAGTTGGCAGCCTTTGGGTTATGGGTGATTTGCGGGATAATGATAGCGGAATTTCCGCACAGTGCATAAAAAAACCTGCCCGGCGCGGGCCGGGCAGGTTCGGGTAGGGGGCTTGGGCCGGGGATTATTCCGCCATGCCGAAGGCGTAGTAGTATTTGCGGTTGCTGTCGGGGTACACGCCGGCAATCATCACGCCGCCTTCCTGGTCTTCGAGCATCTTGATGAGCTGCTCCTTGGTTTTCACGGGGGTCTTGTTTACCTCCGTGATGATGAAGCCGCTGCGCATCTCGGTTTCGGACCGCAGAATGCCGGAGCCGATGTTTTTCACCCGCACGCCGTTCTTGAGGTTCATCTTGGAGAGGTCCTTGGCGGGCATGGTCTCAAAGTCGGCACCCAGGGCCCGGGTGACTTCCGGACGCACGTCCTTCACCAGCGCCGTAGTGCCTTCGCGGTTGCGCAGGGGCACGTTGAGCACCTTCTGGCTGCCTTTGCGGATCACGGTCACCGACACGTTGTCGCCGGGGCGGTGACGGGCAATCTGCTCCTGGAGTTCGGCCACGGAACTGACGCTGCGGTCGTCCACCTTGGTAATCACGTCGCCCGACTGGATGCCGGCGGCCTTGGCGGAACCTTCGGCCAAGAGGCTATCCACGTACACGCCGCTGAACACGTCCAGGTTTTTCTCCTCGGCCAGCGTGCCGTTCACGTCGCGGATGGTGACGCCCAGGAAGGCCCGCTGCACGTTGCCGTACTTGATGAGGTCTTCCACCACCTTGCTGGCAATGTTGGAAGGCACGGCGAAAGAGTAACCCGAGAAGGTACCCGTCTGGGAGGCAATGGCCGTGTTGATGCCGATGAGTTCACCGTTGAGGTTCACCAGGGCGCCGCCCGAGTTGCCCGGGTTCACGGCTGCATCCGTCTGGATGAACGATTCGATGGCCGTACGGTCCCGGTCGCGGTCCAGAATGCCGATGTTGCGGCCCTTGGCGCTCACGATGCCCGCCGTCACCGTAGATTCGAGGTTAAAGGGGTTGCCCACGGCCAGTACCCACTGCCCCACTTTGATGTTGTCGGAGTTGCCGAACACGGTTTTGGGCAGGCCCTTCTCGCTGATCTTGATGAGGGCCAGGTCGGTGGAGGGGTCCGTGCCGATCACCTTGGCCTTGAAGGTACGCTTGTCGTAGAGGGATACTTCGAGTTCGCTGGAATTTTCCACCACGTGGTTGTTGGTCACGATGTAGCCGTCTTCGCTGATGATCACGCCCGAACCCGACGCCATGCCGGGGCCGCGCTGCGGACCTTCGAACGGGTTGAACTCATCGCCGAAGAAATCCCGGAAGGGGGAGGGCAGTTCCTGGCGCCGGCGGCCGGCGAGGCTTTCGCCGCCCATCTTGGCCCGGATGTGCACCACGGTGGGGTTCGCCAACTCCGCCGCGTAGGAGAAGTCGGGGTTGTTGGCCGCGTTGGGACCGGCAACGTTGGACGCCATGCGGGTATAGGTTTCGGGAGCCCGTTCAATTACTACTTTCTGGTCGTCATCGAAAGCTTTGAAGGCTCCGAACGTAAGCCCACTGCCGAGCAAGGCGGCAAAGAAGGTTTTGGCGAAGTCTGGACCAATGATTCTGCTCATGTTGTTGTACCGTTAATTTTTAGCGCTTATGACGAAATAACACAAAAGGGGCGACAAGGATTACGTGGCCGGGGCGTTTTTAACTTCTTTTAACGATTTTAAGGTTTTTTCACCAGAAGCCCGGTGCTTGCGCAGTGTGCGGGTTGCTTCAATGAACCGGCTGCTTATAATGCAGCGATGGATGATGCTACGTTACTAACATCATCCATCGGTTGCAGGTTTCAGAATTTGCCTATTTTATCGCTTCGGCTTTACCCCGTCCGGGATTAGCTGATCTGAATGGTGCGGGGCTTGATTTCTTCCCGCTTGGGTACGTGCACGAACAGGATGCCGTTTTCGTACCGGGCTTCAATGCCTTCCACGTTGACCCGTTTGGGCAGCCGGAAAGTACGCTTGAAGCTGCCGTAGCCGAACTCGCGGCGGTTGTACTTGAGGCCTTCGGTTTCGGTGGCGGGCTGTTCGCTGGAGATGGACAGCACCTCGTCTTCCACGTGGATCTTGAAGGCTTCTTTCGTCAGACCGGGAGCCGCCACTTCGAGGCGGTAGGCGTCGGCCGTTTCGGCTACGTTCACGGCCGGGGTGGCCCGGCGTACGTCGCCGCCGTTTACCGTGCCCAGGTCGGTCAGGAATTCATTCAGCAGGTTGCCGTAGGGAAATACAGCAGAAGGGGTTCCGTTGAATCTTACGAGTGTCATGGCTTTATCCGTTTAGTTTAGTGAAAGGGTTGATGTGAATTCGTTTACGTGGATGCCTTACGCAAGCCAAATGCCAATCCCCAAAACACGCCGTGTACGGGCCATCTTGCGACAAATTGTACGGCCTATAATGCCAATATGGCTGAATCAGTCGTAAACGGCACGACGATCCAGCCATATTGGCGTAATTTGCTTTTTTTAGGGTTGCTGTATGCTGCCTTTCGGGCTACCGGGCTACCGGGCCGTCGGCCGGCTGTTCTACTTGCTGGAGGGCCCGCACGAACGCATCGGTTCTGGCCGTCATGAGTTGAAGGATGTGCATGAGGATGTCGGGGGCGTAGCCGCCGCTGCCCTGGTTGCGCTCCCCGCCGTTGCCGTGGGCGTACGCTTCATCGGCCAGCCGGCGGTGCGGCATCCGGAAGCTCTTCAGCCGGGTAATGATCGAGACGACTTCCTTGAGGTTGGCCACCGGCTGCGGGCACGTACCCGTCTCCATTTCCCGCTGCAACTGCGTAAACAGGCTCGGCTGCCGGGCGTAGGCTTCGTAGGCCAGCCGCCACACCGGCCGCACGTAGGGGACGTACCCCTGCTTGAAGGCCGTGTATTCCTCGTCGGTGCAATCGGAACTCCACAGCAGGTGGTCGAACACGAAAACCGGCATTTCCACGGCACCCGGTCCCAGGTACGTGACCCCGTTGAGCCGGATGGGGTCGTAGTACAGGCGCATTTCCCGGGCAAAGTACTCGGTGGACACGTTGCGCCGGGCCCACACCACCCCGGCAATCAGCCCTTCCAGGTTGTCGGCTACCAGTTTGGTCAGGGTCCGGAAGTCTTTCCCCTGCGACGGGTCCAGGAGGAGCAAGAGGTGGTGCAGGGCGGCTTCCAGGGGCGGAATGGACATTTGCACGCTCCGGATCAGGTTCTTTTCGTCTTCCGTACCCGTGTACGTACGCATCCGTTCTCCCTCCGGGTTCCAGATCGTGTAGTGCAGCAGGGTGTCGCGGGGCGGGTAATTGGTGATCGTACCCAGGAGCGGCAGCACCACCCGCAGCGCCGGCTCGGCTTCTTCGGGTTCAATGCCGTGCCGCTTGAGCGAACCCAGCAGGATGCCCAGGTCGCGCATGGCCGCGCAGGCTTCTTCCACCGACAACGCCCGGGCGGCGGCGGGAGACGGCAGCAGTTGCCGGAGCAGGGCCAGCACCGAAGCCGCGTTGCCGGCGGCGTTGAAGGCAGGAAGGTCTTGTAGGGGCACGTCGGCGTGCAGCGGGTCGAGGCGGGCAATTTTCTGGTCATTTTGCCAGAGCAATGCCAACCATTCCCCGCGAAGGGTGTTGTGAAGCACTGTATGCATAAGAAAGGTTAATTGGTTATTTGCGTAACAGGGCAAGGGAGGTTGGGCCGGCCAGCGGCATGAATTCCGCAGCGGCAAACCCGGTCTGCGCCGCCCACCCGGAGAGGTCGTCCTGGGTATAGTTGAAACCACCGTCCGACTCGATCAGCATGTTAAGCGACATGAGGAGGGCAAACGTATTGTGCCGCCGTTCATTGTCAATGATGAGTTCAATCACGGCCAGCACGCCCCCGGCCGGCAGGGCTTCGTACGCTTTGCGCAGCAGCGTAAGCTTCTTTTCCTGGTCGAAACTGTGCAGGATGTTGCCCATCGTAATGAGGTCGGCCTTGGGAAAGGGCTCGGCAAAAAAATCGCCGCTCTGTATCTGTACGCGGCTGGCTACGCCGTAGCGCTGCACGTTTTCACCGGCCAGGGCCGCCACCTGCGGCAGGTCGTAGCTGATGGCCCGCAGGTGCGGGTGCGCCTGCACCACCACGGTTGACAGGGCGGCGCCCGACCCGCCCACGTCCAGCATGACCCGGTGGTCGGTAAAATTGTAGGCGGCCGCGAAGGCCTTGAAGCTGCCGATCTGAATGCCCGTCATGGCATCCGTAAACTGGCGCAGCCTTTCGGGCGACTGGTAGATGGCCGAGAACGATTCCATGCCGCTGTCCTGGATTTCGTTCTGGGGTTTCCCCGTGCGCAGCCCGGTTTCCAGGTTCGCCCAGAAACGGTACTCCCGGTCGTTGGCCATTTCAAAAAAGGCGCCGATGTAGGAGAAGGGCAGTTTTTTGTTCAGGTAAAAGCCCGTTTCGGGCGTGTTGGCGTACCGGGCAGCCGGCCCTTCGCCCTCGCGGTGCAGAAATCCCAGGGAGTGCAGGGCGTCGAGCCAGTCGAGGCAGGCTTGTCCGTGCAGGCCCAACTGCTGGCGGATCTTGTCGGCCGGCAGCGGCTGCCCGTCGAGCAGCGTGAACAATTCGAGCTTTACGGCCGAAAGCAGGGTTTTGGAGGCCCAAAAACCGAGCCCCACCTGCATGATGTGGCTGGCATCGGGCTGCGCGGCCGACGGGGCAACTGATGATTGTTTCATGGTGATAACGTTTAAGGTTAGGTATTAGGTAAAAAAGAACAATCCCCTAATCATTGGAATAATTAAGGGATTGTTGACTCAACTGTAGGGGCCGCAACAGGCGAGCCTTGTAGCAATTGCAAATGCCCGGCGTGCGTGTTTGGTGGGCAGCCCTTGCCGGTTTGCGAAATCGGCAATCGCTGCCCGGGGTGCGCTTAGGCGGTTAACCAGTCATGGGCCTTGTGTGAAGAACCAAACGTGTTGATCTGGAGCTTGCCTACGGTGGCTTTGGTGTTCACGTTGGTCACGGTTGCCTGCGCGAAGATGTCCTCGGCCAGCAGGACGGCTACTTTGCGGAGGCCGTTCTGCTCCAGTTCCGGGAAGCAGTTGCCGACCAGGAAATCCTGTACTTCTTTGGAAAGCACTTTCAGTTCCGTTTGTTCGCTCAGGTGCAGCGTGATGCGGTTTTGTTTGGTAAAATCAACCAGCGCCTTGCAGGCGCGTTTGGTGTCTTCAATTCTCAAAAAACCGGTCCACTTGGCGTAGAGAATCCGGCTGGTGGCGTCAAAGGAGACGTGTACAAATGATTCTTTGAACACAGTCTGGGTCTTGATGGGCGTAATTACTTGTGACATAGGTGAGTTTGATAAACTTGATAGAGAGAGTGTTGGTTTTTGTAAAGATATTTTACGGAGACCAAAAATAGTTCTCTTGTTAATACCATTGCTTTATATAATTAACCAAAAGTCAGCCATGTAAGGTGCGGCTGTAAACTTTGATTGATTATTGTCACTTGAAAGAGGGGTGAGGCGAAATAACCCGGAAAAAACGTCTGTGGGGCACCTGATTCATTCGGGCGGTGCGGAGCGGGCGGGTGAGAATGAAATTCAAAAACGAAAATGCCGGGCGTTTCCCGTTGATTTTAGACCGAAAAAGTACGGGGCAAAACAATCCACCCGTTGCGCAGTTGCCGCGAAGGAAGTTTTACTCCGTTTGCGGACCCGCGCGGCTCCCTGCCAATGCGGTTTGACGAGAAATCCACCCCCAAAACCCGTCCGTTTGTACCAAAACGCCATTCATTATTTTATGGGGAAGCGGTTTTGCCCGGCCGGAATAATGCCTACTTTTGTATCTATAGTTGCCATCCATCCCATTGCTGCCTGCCCATGAAACGAGCCCTGCTTACGCTGGCGCTGGCCCTGTGCCTGCTGCCGTCCGTTGCCCAGAAGATCACCATCCAGCACCTGGAGCCCGCCAACTGGTGGACCGGGATGAAAAACCCCGACGTGCAGTTGCTGGTGCACGGGCCGGGCATCGGGGCGGCTACGGTGACGCTGGCGTACCCGGGGGTGACGCTCAAGGAGGTAGCCAAAGTCGAAAGCCCCAATTATCTTTTCATCACCCTCTCCATTGCTCCCGACGCCCCCGCCGGCCGGGTGCCGCTGGTGTTCCGGCGCGGCAAGGCGCGGCTCACCCATCCCTACGAACTGCGGCCCCGGTCCGCCGATACGACCCGCATCCGTGGCTTCAGCGCCGCCGACCTGATCTACCTGATTATGCCCGACCGGTTTGCCAACGGCGACCCGCAGAATGACGTGGTGGCCGGCATGAAGGAAGGCGCCGTCCGGGGCAATCCCCTGGGCCGGCACGGCGGCGACCTGAAGGGCATTGCCGACCGCCTGGACTACGTAAAAGAAATGGGCGCCACGGCTTTGTGGCTGAACCCGGTGCAGGAAAACAACCAGGAAAATGCCTCTTACCACGGCTACGCCATTACCGACTTCTACAAGATTGACCCCCGCTTCGGCACCAACGAGGCTTATAAATCCCTGGTGGAAGGGAGCCACGCGGAAGGCATGAAGGTGATCATGGACCTGGTGCACAACCACTGCGGCAGCGGCCACTGGTGGATGCAGGACCTGCCGGTCCGCGACTGGATTCACCAACCCGACAGTGCCTGGCCGTCGTACCGCTCCAACTTCCGGTCTTCGGTCATCAGCGACCCCTACGCCTCGGAGTACGACCGCCGTCGGATGAACAATGGCTGGTTCGACAGCCACATGCCCGACCTGAACCAGCAGAACCCGCTGCTGGCGACGTACCTGGTTCAAAACAGCCTCTGGTGGATTGAGTACGCCGGCATTGACGGCATTCGCATGGACACTTATCCTTACCCCGACCCGGCGTTCATGTCCCGCTGGTGCGGGGCGGTGCTGGCCGAGTACCCGCAGTTCGGCATTGTGGGCGAAGTGTGGGTAGACAGCCAGCCTATTACGGGCTACTGGCTGGCCGGCACGACCAACCGGGATGGGTACGTGTCGCAGTTGCCCAGCACGACGGACTTCCCGGTGTACTTTGCCGTGCCCAAAGCCCTCAACGAACCGGCCGGCTGGGACACGGGGCTGGCCCGGCTCTACAATACGCTGGCGCAGGACTTTGCGTACCGCAACCCGGCCGGGCACGTGATCTTTCTCGACAACCACGACCTGGGCCGCTTTTACTACGAGGTGGGCAAGGACCTCAATAAATTTAAAATGGGCCTTGCTTTCCTGCTCACCACGCGGGGCGTGCCCCAACTGTACTATGGCACGGAAATCCTCTTTGACCGGTCCGGCAGCTCGCACCCCGACGTGCGGCTCGACTTCCCGGGTGGCTGGCCCGGCGACCCGGTCAACGCCTTTACGGCCGCCGGCCGCACCGCCGGGCAAAATGCCGCCTTCGACTACATCCGGACGCTGGCCAACTGGCGCAAGGGGAAAAAGGTCATTCACACCGGCAAGCTGATGCAATTCGTGCCGGAAGACAACGTGTACGTGTACTTCCGCTACGACGACCGGGAGGCCGTGATGGTGGTGATGAACGGGAACGCCGAAGCAAAAACGATCCAAACGGCCCGGTACGCCGAACGGCTGAAGGGCTACACCCGCGCCAAAGACGTAGCCACCGGCACGGCCCTTCCCCAGTTGGACAAAATCACCATTCCCGCCCGTACGGCACTGGTGCTTGAGTTGGAACGGTAAAGGGGCGATGCTCGATGTTGGGGGAAACCACCCCTGTCCCCTCCTTGATGGAGGCGGGAAACTCTACGGATGCGGCTGCACGGCAAGAACAAATGCACGTCACATACACCTATCAGCGGGGTCGAGGGGCACGGCTCCCCTCCTTTTTTCAAGGAGGGGTCGGGGGTGGTTTCCCCCCAGCATCGAGCATCGCCTAAAACCCCACCGGCTGGTTTTCGAGCAGTTCATTGCCGAGGCCGCGCACCTGGAGTTGCAACTGGCGGTTGGTCCAGTCAATCTGGATGAGGCCGAAGTTGAGCACGTTCACCAGTTTGCCCACCCGGTAGCGGTTGGGCTCTCCGGTGTTCTGCGTGGCCGAGTGGGTCAGGCCGCTGGCGGTGATCTCGTACACCGGGTAGCGGACGCCGTCGGGCTGGTGCCGCATGATTTCGGCAATGTGCCGGTCGCCGCTGAGCAGGACCACGCCCCGGGCCCCGGTGGCGGCCAGCAGGTTGAAGAGGCGTTGCCGCTCCCGGGGGAAGTTGGCCCATTTCTCGAACGGGTGTTCTTCGGGCAGGATCTGGATGCCGCTGCCGATCAGGTGCACGTCGGCCGGGCTGCCCCGGAGTTCCTTTTCGAGCCACCGCCACTGCGCCTCCCCGAGAATTTGGCCGTCCGGGTCGGGTACGTTGGCCTTGCCTTCTTTTTTGAGCGGGTCGCGGAAGTACCGGGCGTCGAGCAGGATCACCTTTACCCGCTTGCCGGCCGGGCCGTAGGTGTACGACGCGTACGCCCCGGCCTGCCTGCGCCGCGGGCTGTTTTTGGGTTCGCCCAGGAAGTCGAGCATCAGTTGCTGCGACTGCTTCTTTTGCGGGTACTCCCTGCCGCCGTCGTTGACGCCGTAGTCGTGGTCGTCCCAGATGCCGATCACCGGGGTGGATACTTGCAGCAGCTGGTACCCCGCGTTGCTCCGTTGCCGGTAGTACTTGGCCTGCAGGGTGTCCATGTCATGGGTGTCGCCGTAGATGTTGTCGCCCAGCCAGATCCAGAGCTGGGGGCGGTTGCCGACGATCACCGGCCACAGCGGCTGCTCCTTGTTTTCGCGGTTGCAGGAGCCGAAGGCAATGGTGGTGAGCGGCGCGGCTTTCGTGGTATCGGCGGACCGGGCGGCGGACTGCGGAGCCCGCTTGCAACCGGCGTAAAAGGACGTACCGGCAACCAGGAGCAGGAGGAGAAGGGGGGCTTTCATGCGGATTGGCGTGGAGAAACCGAAAGGGTGGTGCAATGATAAGCATCCCGCCGGAGCCCCCGCGCATTTTACCGTTACCGGATTGTTAAATCGGCCCGTCGGCCGGGCACCCGGGCCGGCACGTAAAAACGCCGGTTCCGCGGGGGAGTACCGCGAAACCGGCGTGAACAAACGACCGGCCGGAGGGATTACCGGGCCAGGTCGTAGGTAAGGCCCACCGTGAATTGCCGGTCGTTGACCGGTACCGGGGCGTGGCCGGCGTAGTAAGGCTGGATGAGCACGTAGGGACTGTCGAAGGCGTTGTACAACGAGCAGTTCAGGCTCAGACCCGGCGCCACGTTGCGGTAGGTCACGTTGCAGTTCGCCAGCAGCAGCGGGGCGTAGCTTTGGGACGCAAAATCGCGGGTGGCGGGTTCGAGGGCCTGGTGGCGGGCAAACGCCGCCGTCTGCCCGTACCGCTTGCCCAGGTACACCAGCGCCGGGGCGATTTGCAGGTTTTTGAACCGGTAATTCACCCCCAGGTTCATCTTCAGCGGCGGCAACCCCAGCGCCTGCCGGCGGTCGGCCGTCAGGAAGTCGCCGGAACTGGCCGGGCCCGGCTGGCTGTAGGCGAAGTTGAAGAAGCCGCCCCAGCGGTTGTAGTTCACCAGCACGTTGCCCTCCAGGCCCAGCGATTGGATGCGGCCCGTGTTGCGGTATTGCAGGTTGCTGCCGTTCCACAGGATGGGGTCTTTGATGTCAATAAAGTACGCGTTGGCCTTGGCCGAAACGTGGTCGGTAAACTTGTAGCCCAACTCCATTTCGTAGTTCTCCGAGGTTTCCGGCCGGAGCCCGTCGTTGAAAGACAGCCATCGGGAATACGCCTGCCAGGGCGTCGGGATGCGGTAGGCGTGCCCGTAGAGCAGCTTGGCGTTGAAGTTGTCCTTCAGGTAGATCACCCCCACGCGGGGGGCGGCGGCCGTGCCGAAGGTGTTTTTTTCGACCCGGTTGCCCACGATCACCGAGAACAGCGGGGAAAGCTTCACGGTGTACTGCGCAAAGCCGACGGCCGACTCGGTAAACCGGGCATACGTATAGTGTTCCGGCGAGGCGTCCCGGCCGTACAGGCCCGGCTCGCCTTCCCGCGACGCGTTGGTGATGATGTCGCGGGTGTAGCCGCCGCCCAGCGCCAGTTCGCCGTACTTGCGGAAGTCGAAGTACAGGTTGAGGTTGCCCCGCACGTGGTGGGTCACCGCCCCGGCGCCCGCCAGTTGGCCCGTTACGACCGAGTTGGGCGTGGCCGCCCCGTTGATGGGGTTGCCCCGGGAGTATTCCACCACCGGTTCCACTTTCAGCGTGCGCGAAACCTGCTTTTTGTACTGCAACAAGAGGGCGTCGGAGTAGTTGGTGAGCAGTTCAGTGTTGCGGCGGCGTTCCCCTACGGGAATGATGGTGGTGTAGCCGTCCTGCCCGGTAAAGTTGAAATCAATGTGGTGATACTTGAGGCTCAGGTCCTTGAAGGAAACGTCGGAGATGATGTGAAACCACTGGCGGGGCGAATTGCGGAGGCCGTACTGGAGGCTGTCGCCCCAGAAATCCTGGTACAGCCGGGCGGAGGTGGGATGAATGCCGTACCCGATGCTGTGGTTGAACTTGAGGTCCTTGTAATTGCCCCCGAAGGACAGGTTGCTGGCCGCGCCGTACTCTTTTCCCCCCAGCGTGAAGGCATTGGCGTTGTAGCGGACGTACTGGGCGTCCCGTTCGTTGCGGGTGATTACGTTCACCACCGTTACCTCCGAAAAGCCACCGTGCAGCACGCTGCCGGGCCCGCGGATCACTTCTACCCGTTCGATCATGGCGGCGGGCAGCGAACCGACGAAGTTGACGTTGCCGTAGGCGTAGTCGTTGATGGGGATGCCGTTGATCATCAGGGAGCCCTTGCCTTCGTACACCCAGATGCCCCGGAAGCCCCAGCCCACGAGGTTGGTGCCGTCAATGCCGAATTCGAAGCCCGGTACGGTGCGCAGCACGTCGGACAGGTCGCGGAACCCGTAGGCCAGCAGGTCTTTGCGGGTAATCACCGACACGATGGACGGTACTTCCTCCTCTTTCTGCACTTTGACCGAAGCCAGCCCGATGTCCTGCTGCCGGACGGCGCCCCGTAACTGGTCGTCGGAGAAGTCGAGTTGCAGCAGGTGGTTGAGGTCCATTTCGGTGGTGTCGGCGGCCGGCGCCGGGCTGGTGCCCTGGCCGAAAACGCGTTCCGGGCACAGGCTCCCGGCCGCTAAAAAAAGGAATGCAGCGAACGTAAAGGGTATTTTCATGGGAAAGCGATTGTCAGGAAGGTGAGTGTCAGAGGTTGATTGCCAGGGAAGTAATGCTGGAGGCCATCTTGAGGCCCGCACGGGAGAGGGAAGCATTGTTGACTTCGAACTTGATCTTTCCGTCCACGGTGATGAAGTTGACGGTGCTGCCGCGCTGGCCCCAGCCGTCCCGTTCGGTGCAGATCATCACGTTTTTGTTACCCCAGGCGGCCAGCAGTTGGCCCAGGTCGGCCTTCGCGCTGACCGGCACGAACAACACGTGGCAGTACTTGATGTCGGCGGCCGTGGCGTAATGCACGATTTTGACGGTTTGGTAGCCGATTTTTTTGCCTTGTAAGTTTTGCTCGAACGTTGCGGCTACTTCCTTGCTGCCCAGCACGCCGATGGTGAAGTCTCCCTCCGCGTGGGCGGGTTCCCACTGGGTGTACTTGGCGATGTTGTACACAAACACCACCTGGTACTTGTAGTCGAGCGTTTGCGCCGAGGCGGCGAAATAACTCAATGAAAATAAGACGGTTAACAATGATTTAAAGGTGCTCATATTGGGTAATGGACGGTAAAGCTCCGGTAAAACGGGTCCAATCCGGGCCGCGGGGAGCCAAAAGCCCCGGCGGGTTGGAGGGCGAACGCGCGGGCCATTCGTTCCCGGTAAAAAGAGTTAAGGGGGGATTGGGGAAGCCGTTCAGTATAATTACTAAAAGGGGGCGGCTTCTGCCCGGGAGCCGCTTGAAAGGGGCTCCGGACGAATGGGTTAGGGGTGTAAAATATTTGAAGTTTTGCGCCCGGCGACAATCCGGAATTGGAAAAGCGCAGAAATATTTAACGACCGTCCCGGGCCTTGGCCGGCGTGCCGGAATGGGGTCGCCGCGGGGGGACGACTGCCGGCAAGCCGCCTTTGATGGGATTGCCCGGGAAGTAGTAAATTACGGTTTTATTCACTTTTTCATGAAAAGCTGCCTCTTCCTGCTCATCCTGTTGCTGGGGTGCCTGCCGTCCCCCGCCCAGGGGCCCGACTGGGAAAATCCCGCCGTCAATGGCAAAAACACCGAAAAGCCCCACGCCACGCTGGTGCCCTACACCACCGAACACCAGTCGCGGCGCTACGACCGGGCCTCCTCGCCGTTCTACCGCAGCCTCAACGGCACCTGGAAATTCAAGTGGGTGCAGCGGCCCGACAAGGTGCCGGCGAATTTCTTTGCCCCCGGCACCGACGTGAGCGGCTGGGACGACCTGCCCGTGCCGTCCAACTGGCAGGTGTACGGCAACCGCAACCGCCGTTCGTACGACCCGCCGGTCTTCACCAACATCAAGCACCCCTTCAAGGCCGAGCCGCCGCGCATCCCCGCCGACACCAACGCCGTGGGCCTGCACCGCACCACCTTTACCGTGCCCGGCCACTGGGACGGCCGGCAGGTGTTCCTGCACTTTGCCGGGGTGCAGTCGGCCATGTACCTGTGGGTGAACGGCCGCGAGGTGGGCTACCACGAAGACGGCATGACCCCCGCCGAATTCAACGTAACGCCCTACCTCAAACCCGGCGAGAACGTGCTTGCCGTGCAGGTCATCAACTGGTCGGACGGCAGCTACCTGGAAGACCAGGACTACTGGCGGCTGGCGGGCATTTTCCGCGACGTGTTCCTGTTTGCCACGCCCACCCTGCACCTGCGCGATTACTACGCCGTGACCGACCTCGACAACAACTACCGCGACGCCGCCCTCAAACTCACCCTGCGCCTGCGCAATTACGCGCCGCAGGCGGCCAGTGGGCAACGGCTGGTGACCACGCTCTACGACGCCGAAGGCCGGCAGATTTTCACCCAGGCCCAGGACGTACCGGCCGTGGCCGGCGGGGGCGAAGGGAAGGTGGACCTCGTGCGCAACATCACCGATCCGCGCAAGTGGAGCGCCGAAGACCCGTACCTGTACGGCCTTACCTTCCAGCTCTCCGATGCCAAGGGCGAGGTGACCGAAGCCATCAGCGGCCGGATCGGCTTCCGGGAGGTCGAAAAGGTGCCCGGTCAAATCCTGGTGAACGGCAAGCCCGTGACCTTCAAGGGCGTGAACCGCCACGAGTTCAACCCGCTGACCGGCCGGGTGATCAACGAAGGCGATATGGTGAAAGACATTCTGCTGATGAAGCGGCACAACATCAACGCCGTACGCACCTCGCACTACCCCAACGACCCCGCCTGGTACGACCTCTGCGACCAGTACGGCCTTTACGTGATGGACGAGGCCAACATCGAGAGCCACGAACTCTGGCAGAAGGGCGTGATCCTGGCCGACCAGCCGGCGTGGCAACTCGCCTTCGTGGAGCGGGGCCGGGCCATGGTGGAACGCGACAAGAACCACCCGAGCATCATCTTCTGGTCGCTGGGCAACGAGGCCGGCCTGGGCCGTAACTTCTTCGCGATGGCCGACACCATGCGCCGCCTCGACCCCACGCGTCCCATCCACTACGAGGGGCAGTACCCCCGCTACGGCCAGGACCTGAACGCCTTCGACGTCATTTCAACCATGTACCCCTCGGTGCAGAAGATCGTGGATTGGATGGAGAAAGACCCCTCCCGTCCCGTGATCGTGTGCGAATACGCCCACGCCATGGGCAACAGCGTGGGCAACCTCAAAGACTACTGGGACGCCATCTACGGGCACCCCCGCCTCCAGGGCGGCTTCATCTGGGACTGGGTGGACCAGGGGCTGCGTTCGGTAGACGCCAATGGCAAGGAGTACTGGAACCACATCAATTACATTGACGGCGCCAACGCCGGCGACGGCCTGGTGAACGGCGACCGCGTGCCCCAGCCCGAAATCAACGAGGTGAAGTACCAGTACCAGCCAGTAAAGTTCACCCCCAAGGGGCAGGCGAATGGGAAGATGGGCGTGGGCATCGCCAACCGCTACGACTTCAGCACGCTCGACAACCTGCACGTGTTGTACCAGGTTACGGCCGATGGGCAGGAGGTGCATACCGGTAAACTGGAGGTGCAGGGCCTGCAACCGGGCGTGACGGGCAGCCTGTCGGTGAATATGACGCCGGTGTCCTTCGACGCGGGCAGGGAATACTTCCTGAACCTGAGTGCCCGGCTGACCGACAGCACGGCCTGGGCGCCGGCGGGGCACGAAATTGCCTGGGCGCAGTTCCCGTTAACCGTTCCGGCCACGGCCGCTGCCCTGGCTCCCGCCGCCAGCCCGGCCGGTCCGCTGCAAATCGGGCGGTTCGAGAAAAGAATCCAGGTGCGGGGCGACAAGTTTTCGGTGGACTTCGAAAAGCAGACGGGTACCTTGTCGTACTTGCAGTACAACGGCAAAGAGGTGCTGGTGAAAGGCATGACGCCCAGCTTCTGGCGGGTGCCTACCGACAACGACGAGGGCGGCGGCAAGGCGAGTTACGCGGCCCGCTGGCGGGCGGCGGGCCTCGACAAGCTCAAAGTAACGCCGGGGAACCTGAACGTGGAGCAGCCCCAGCCGGGACGGGTGGTGGTCACCATCACCAACCGCTTGCAGGGCACGGGCGGCGGCTTTACGCAAAAAACCAAGTACACGGTATCGGGCGACGGCGACATTCTCGTCGAGAACCAATTCGTGCCCAATGGCACGCTGCCGCCGCTGGCCCGGGTGGGCATGCAGTTCCGCCTGCTGCCCGAGTACGACCGGTTGCAGTGGTTCGGGCCGGGGCCGTACGAAACCTACGCCGACCGCAAGGACGGCGCCCGGGTGGGACGCTACGGCGGCAAGGTCACCGACCAGTATTTTCCCTACACCATGCCCCAGGAAAACGGCAACAAGACCGACGTGCGGTGGGTTGCCGTGACCAACGCCGCGGGCCAGGGCATCATCGCCATCGGGGAGCCGCTGCTGAACGTGAACGTGCGGGATTACTCGGACGAAGCCCTGCTCCGCGCGAAAGCGACGCAGGAACTGCCCCGCACCAGGACCACCGTGGTCAACCTGGACCTGGCGCAGATGGGCCTGGGGGGCGACGACAGCTGGACGCCGCGGGTGCACCCCGAGTTTCAACTGCCGGGCAACCAGACGTATTCGTACCGCTTCCGCATCCGGCCGGTGGATACCAGGCAGCCCAACTGGCAGCCGGGCCCCAAAGCCGCCGCGCCGCCCGCCCGGTAAGCCGACCGCGGGCTACAACGGCGTGGAAGGCCGCACGAGCTTGATGCGGGTGATGGTGGGCGGCCCCGGGTGCAGCCAGGTGTAATCGCCCTGGTGGAGTTGGCTCACCAATCCCCGGAACGCTTCGTGCGCCGTGCCGCCCTCGGCGCTGACCTCCGGCATCTGGTCAATGTAGGCGATCCAGATCGTTACATCTATCATCACCAGCACCGCGGTAGCGGATTGGGCAAGTTGGTCTTCCTGTCCGGTGTTGCTTTCAGTGGGCATGCGTACGTCGGTTGGTGAACAAAAAGGATGGCCGGGAAACAATGACCGGTCCGTTGCGAAAATAACCGGTTTGACTAATCCCCCGGCTTCCGTCAAAATACCCAATTTGGCAGCTGCGGATTTCCCGGGCCGGGCGGGACAAATACGGAGGCGGGCCTGAAAAGGCGAGGAAAGGCAGCGAAAACAAAACGGGTAAACGCAAAAAAGCCGCCCCGGTGTGGGGCGGCTTTCTATGAGGAAGTGAGTGTTACTTCTTGGTCGGTTTGGCAGGAGCGGCTTTCGGTTTGGCGGCCGGCTCAGACTTTTTAACTTCGGCTTTCTTTACCGGAGCAGCTGCGTTCTTTACATTAGCGTGTGCCATGATTTTTTTGTGTTTTGGAGTGAAAAACCTGTTTAAAATTTGATACCCTATATTCAGAAGTGACCGGGTGAGGTGAACGGATTTTGCCGGGGAATAACCGCAAAAAACTTACCTGTTGTCACACCAGGGGCTGCCCGGGGCCACGGGGCGCTGCGGTTAACAAAAAGGGCCTTATTTTTGCAACACCCCGGGAAACGACCTTCCGCGTACCCGTTTAATCACTACCAATGAAAAGAAATCTTGCATTGACCCGCATACTTCCTTTGCTGCTGCTGGTGCTGCCGCTTACCAATTGCCGCCAGATTCGTGAATTATCCGCCTTCAGCAAGTGCGAATTCCGCCTGGCTTCGGTCCAGAACACCACCCTGGCCGGCGTGAACGTCCAGAACGTCCGGTCCATCAATGACCTGAACCTGTTGCAGGCGGGCAAAATCACCACTGCCTACGCCAGCGGCTCGCTGCCGCTCAACCTGCTGCTCAACATTGACGTCCGCAACCCCAACGCCGCCACGGCCGCCCTCAACAGCCTGGAGTGGATTCTGCAAATCGAGGGCAAAGACATCGTGGACGGCACGGTGAACGAACGGGTGTCCATTGCGCCCAACGGCGGCATCACCTCGCTGCCCATCCGCATCAGCGCCGACCTGCGCAAGATCATGGACAAAAACTCCGCCGAGCAGAACATCAACCTGGGCCTCGGCCTGGCCGGGCAGGGCGACCGTCCTTCGCCCAAGATGACCCTCCGGGTAAAGCCTTCCCTGCTGATCGGCGGCGCCACCGTCCGCTACCCCGGCTACATCAACGTCAACACCGATTTCGGGGCGGGGAATTAAGTAGGCGTAAGTGCAGCGTCGTAAGTCGTAAGTGGGATCGGGAAGGAATCTTTTTCGGTTACCCCTGATAAGTCCTTTTACAACAGGGTTGTCAGTCGTAAGTGAAAAAGTCTCCTTCCCGATCCCACTTACGACTTACGACGCTGCACTTACGCCTAAAACTACCACTCAATTTCCTGCAACCCCTGCTCAGCCAGGTAGGCGTTGGCCTGGCTGAAGTGCTTGCAGCCGAAGAAGCCTTTGTCGGCGGCGAAAGGGGAGGGGTGGGCCGCCTTGAGCACCAGGTGTTTGCCCGCGTCAATGATGGCGCCTTTCTTCTGGGCGTAGGCGCCCCAGAGCATGAACACCACGTGCTCCTTTTCGTCCGACACGGCCCGGATGGCGGCGTCGGTAAATTCTTCCCAGCCCTTTTTCTGGTGCGATCCGGGCGTGTTGGCCCGCACGGTCAGCGTGGCGTTGAGCAGCAGTACGCCCTGCTCGGCCCAGCGCATGAGGTAGCCCGATTTGGGTACCGGCTTGCCCAGGTCACTTTTGATTTCCTTGAAGATGTTGACCAGCGAGGGCGGCGACGTTACCCCTTCGTTGACCGAGAAAGCCATCCCGTGGGCCTGTCCCGGACCGTGGTAGGGGTCCTGGCCGAGCAGCACGACCTTCACGTTGTCGAAGGGACACGCATCAAAAGCGGTAAAAATCTTGCTGCCAGGCGGATAGACCGTTTGCGTAGCGTATTCCTCCTTCACAAACCGGATCAGGTTCTCAAAATAAGGTTTTTCGAACTCGGGTTGCAGTCGTGCTTTCCACGAAGGCTCGATTTTGATGTCCATATAGTGGTTTTTTGGTG
>CADCTQ010000563.1 GCA_902805615.1 uncultured Cytophagales bacterium | reverse complement strand
GCGACCGCGTTTACTTCTACTACGTGGCCTACATCCTGTTCGTGGGGCTTACGCAGGCGTGCTTGCAGGGCTACACGTTCAAGTACCTGTGGCCCGGCCTGCCCTGGCTGAACACCCACGCCACGTACCTCATTCCCATTTGCAGCGGTCTGGCCGTGGGCCTCTTCTTCCGGTCCTTCGTGCACACCCGCAAGTACACCCCCGGACTCGACAAAGGCATCAGTATATTCCTGGGCACCTACGGGTTGTGCGCCCTGCTGGGGTTGCTCGGGTACCTGCACCTGTGCCACAACCTGACGCAGATCGCCGCCCTCACCGGCTCGGTGTACATCCTGTACGTGGGGTTGGTGATTGCCCGGCGGGGATACCGCCCGGCCAAGATCTTCCTGCTGGCTTGGTCCATCTTCCTGGCCGGCATCTGCGTGTTCGTGCTGCGCAATTACAACCTCATCCCCTACAATACCTTTACCTACTACATCCTCCAGATCGGCTCGGCGGCCGAAGTGGTGCTGCTTTCCTTCGCCCTGGCCGACCGCATCAACATCCTCAAGCGGGAAAAAGAAGCTTCCCAGGCGGAGGCCCTCAAGGTGCTCAAGGAGAATGAGCGGATCATCCGGGAGCAGAACCAGAACCTGGATACCAAGGTGAAAGAGCGGACCCGCGAGTTGCAGGAGTCGAACCGCGAACTCAACATTGCCCTCAAACGCCTCAAGGACGCCCAGGCGCAACTGGTGAACGCCGAAAAAATGGCCTCCGTCGGTCAACTTACCGCCGGCATTGCCCACGAAATCAATAATCCGATTAACTTTGTGAGTGCGGCCATGAAGCCGCTGCGCCGGAACATCGGGTATTTCCTGGAAGTGCTCGACAAATACGAACACACGCCGGTGCCGCCCGAGGTGCATCCCTGCTTCGCCGAAGTGGAAGCCCTCAAAAAAAGGTACGACATTGAGTATTGCAAGGAAGAGATTGGCATCATTTTGCAGGGCATTGAGGACGGCGCCTCGCGGACGACCGAAATTGTGAAAGGGCTGCGCAACTTCTCGCGGCTCGACGAGGCGGAAATCAAACTGGCCAACATCAATGCGGGCCTCGATTCAACGATCATATTGCTGCAAGGCAATATCAACGGGCGGATTAAAATTAACAAAGCGTACGGGGACATTCCGGAAGTAGAGTGCTACGCCGGCAAACTCAACCAGGTGTTCATGAACATCCTTACCAACGGCATCCAGGCCATCCAGGCAAAGGGCCTGCCCGCGGGCGAAGGCAGCATTACCGTACAAACCCGCCACACGGAGAAAGACTTGCTCATCAGCTTCACCGACAACGGAATTGGCATGTCGGAGGAAGTACAGAACAAAATATTCGATCCTTTTTTCACCACCAAGGATGTAGGAGAAGGTACTGGTTTGGGCATGTCAATAGTTTACAGTATCATACAGATGCACGAAGGCAGTATTGAGGTAGATTCCACGGAGGGGGTGGGCACGCACATTACGCTTACCATCCCTAAAACCTGCGTGGCGGCTGAGAAATAAAACTTAAACTATCTTTATGAGCCAGGAGCGTATCAGGGTATTATACATCGACGATGAGGTACAGAACCTGAATCTTTTCAAGGCGTGCTTCCGCCACGACTTCGAGATTTTTCTGGCCAAGTCGGCCCAGGAGGGCCTCCGGCACCTGGAACAGCACGACATCCACGTGATCGTGTCGGACCAGAAGATGCCCGGCGTTACCGGCGTGCAGTTCTTTGAATCCATCCTCGAAAAATACCCCGACCCCGTCCGCATCCTGCTCACGGCCTACACCGACGTGGAAGCCCTCATTGATGCCATCAACAAGGGCCAGATCTTCCGCTACCTGCGCAAACCCTGGGAGGAAGAAGACCTGCGCATGACCGTTCGCAGCGCCTACCAGATCTACAGCGCCAACCGGCAGTTGCTGGAAAAAAACCTGGAACTCCAGAAGAAGAACGACGAGCTGAACCGGTTCGTGTACAGCGCCTCGCACGACCTGAAGGCGCCCCTGGGCTCCATCCAGGGCATTCTCGACCTCTCGAAGATGGAGGGCGAAGCGGGCAACGCCTCCGAATACCTCTCGCTGATCGAGAAAAGCGTCAAGCAGCTCGAAGTCTTCATCCACAACATCATCCAGTACTACAAAAATACCCAGCTCAAGGAGCAACTCTCCGAGATTGACTTCGGCAAGGTCATCAACGAAATCCTGGAAAGCTACCAGTACTACCAGTTCACCCCGTACATTGACTTCCGCGTGCAGATTGCGCAGCCCGAGCAGTTCGTCGGCGATATGTTCCGCATCCGCACGATCCTCAACAACCTGCTCTCCAACGCAATCAAGTACCAGCGGAAGGAAGAGCCCAACAAGTACGTGCTCATTGCGGTCAACACCACTGCCGAGCAGGTCTCCATCCGGGTGGAAGACAACGGCATCGGCATTCCGGGCGAACACCTGGGGCAGATCTACAACATGTTCTTCCGGGCCACCACCGAAAACAGCGGTTCGGGCATGGGCCTCTACATTCTCAACGAAGCCCTGGCCAAGATCAGCGGCAAAATTCACGTGACCTCGGCCCTGGGTGCGGGCACCACTTTCGAGGTGATTCTCCCCAACCGGCTCCCGCAGTGGGACGAGCTTAAAATGACCACGGTGGGCGACTCCGTGCGGCAGTAGGTTCCCCGCGCTTGCCGCAACCGGTACGCCCGGCGCCGGTTAAGCATTATTTATCAGCACGTTATAAATTATTGTGTTACCCATATCTTGTGTTACCCATAAAAAAAGGAAGAAGTTTCGGAGGGTCCGGAACTTCTTCCTTTTTGCTTTGCGGGTGTTACTTGGTGTTGAGGTGCTGAATGATCTGCTCCTTTAGTTCGTTGAGGCGGTCTACTTCCCACGGCTGGAACGCAAAACGGCCTTTCAAGCGGTCCTGTAACTTACGGGTGTGCAGGCGGCTGCGCCCTCCGTACAGTTTATCGGCAATGTTGGTCAAGTCGATGTAGGGGTTGTTAAGCCAGTTCATGATGGTAAAGCAATAAAGTTTGTTCAATATAGTTAACAAGACTATTGGAACTATGTTTACAAAAATTGTACCACTGTTTATAATCGCATTTGACGGAGGCCGGGGCGAAAAGAACGTCCACGGCCGGACAATCGTGTACGAAACCGAACAGTAGAAAATTATTCGTATACATTGGTGCCTCTTTTTCCGTTTACGTTTCTATACCGCTCCCGTGCCCTCCGGTACACCCTCCGGCAGCGAGACGGGCGTTTTGCAACCTTATGAAATTAGCCAATAAATCAGTCCGGGGATTCCTGTGGGCCCTGCTCATCGTGGCGGCCATCTGCCTGCTGGGTCCGCTGGCCGTTGCCCTGCTGTACCAGGACCGGATCAAATCCACCATCCGCGGTGCGTTCACGTCCCGTTCCACGCAGGTCCTGAGCGACTTCGGGGTGTCGTTGTCGGTGGTGGAGCACTTTCCGTACGCCACGCTCACGCTCAAAGGCATTGCCATTACCGACACCTCCGGCCGGCAGCCCGTCACCGTGCTGAGCGCCGAGCGGCTCAGGATCAAATTCAACCTCATCAGCCTCTTCAGCGGCAAGCCCAACGCGCAGGGCCTCATCCTCGAAGGCGGCACCCTCTCCCAACTCGTGGATACCACGGGCCGGAAAACGGCGCTCCGCTTCAAAACCACGGAAAAGCCCGCCGCCCCCTCCGAACAAGTGATCCAAGTTCCCTCGGTGGTGGTCCGGAACGTGCGCATCCACATTGACAACCGCTACAAGCGCATCAACTTTGACTTCCGGGTGGACGAAGCAAACCTGGCCCTGGACCTCCGGGAAGGCGTACTCTCGGTTGCCGGGCCGCTGACCGGCACGGTACACCACATCCGGAGCAAGAAGCTGGTTTTCTTCCGCAACCGGCAATTCCGGGCCGACGCCCGCTACGCCTACCGGCTCGATACCCGCGTGGGTACCGTCAGCCGCCTGGTGCTGACCATGCCCCGCTCCCGCATTACCGTCACGGGCACGCACGGGCCGGTGCCGGGCCGGGAAGGCGCCCTGCTCGACCTGCGCGTGCGGGGCCAACTCCCCACGGGTGACCTGCTGCGGGAAGTGCTGCCGGCCCGGCTGCAAACCTACCTCGACAGCACCGACATCCGGAGCCTGACCCACTTCCACTACCACCTCAAGGGCGAGACCAACCCCACCCTGCGACCCTGGCAACGGCTGGCCTTCCGGGTGGCCGACAGCCAGGTGAACTGGCCGGGGGCCAAGGCGCACCTGCGCAACCTGCGCGTGGCGGGTGTGTTCGACAACGGCAAGGGGCAGTCGCCGCTCACCAGCACCCTCACCATCCACGAACTGCGGGCCCGCACCCGGCAGGGCTTCCTGCAGGCGAAGCTGCACCTGACAAACTTTCAGTACCCCGAACTGGAAGGCAGCCTCAACGGCGATTTCAACCTGCGGGAATGGGCGGCCATCCTGCGCCTGCCCCACGATTCCACGTACGCCGGCAGCGTGCAGGCCAAACTGGGCGTAAAAGGCCCCGTCCACGAGTTGCAGCAGGCGTACCTGAAGAAAGCACTGGTGTGGGAGGGCGACATGAAACTGCAAGGCGTGGCCTTCCGGCCCCAAACCCTGGCGGCCACCTGCACGGACCTGAACGGCAACGCCTTTTTCCGCAACAACCTGCTCCAACTGGAAGGCGTCACGGGAAAGATGGGCGGCTACCCCTTCCGCATCGAAGCCACCATGCACGACCTGCTCCGCTACGGGCTGGGCCTGGCCCAAACGGTAGCCGTCCAGTCCCAGGTGCAGGCCGATGCCATCCGCGCCGACTGGTTTACGCCCCGCGATTCGGCCAAAACGGACAGCCTGCCGTTCCTGCTGCCGGCATACCTGCAAGTGCAATCGGTGCTCAAATGCAACCAGGTCATCCTGCGGAAAGACACCGTGAGCAACTTCTCGGTGCTGCTGCACAGCGACAAAGACCAGATCCGGCTCGAAGACCTGTCGCTGGAAATGTTCAACGGCACCCTCAAAGGCACCATTTCGCTCCCCAACAACCGCTACAAGCTCGACAAGGCCCAGGTGCAACTGACGGCGCGCCTGGACGAGCTGGACCTGGCAGATTCGCCCTTCGGCGGCGACCGCCCGGCGCCCCGCAAAAAGGCCCCCGCCGGCCGGACCCTTGCCCTCAAGGACCTGCTGCTGTCGGACCAGAGCCGCCTGTCGGTGTTCATTGCCGCGGTAAACCTGCCCGGGCAGGAAGACTTAAAGGACTTGGTCGTGCACGTAACCAAGAACGGCGACCAGCTCTCCCTGGGCAACCTGCAATGCCGGACGACGATGGGCGGCCGGATATCGGGCAAGGGCGAAGGCATTTTCCGGAACGGGCGCATGGAAGACCCGCGCCTGGACCTGAACCTGGCGTACGGCCACCTGAACTTGCAGAAGCTCATCGGCCTGTTTGCCGCCGCCCGCCGGCCCAAGACCGCGCAGGCCAAGCGGACGGTCCCCCGTGCCACCAACGGCAAAGGGTCGGTGGTGCCCGAGTACCAGATCAACTGCACCGTAACGGCGGATGACCTCTTTTACGAAGCCCTCACGGGCAGCCAGTTCTACCTCAAAGCCACCGTGTACGACGACAACGTGCGGCTGCACCACGTAACCATGCAGGCGTTCGGGGGCCGGTTTACTTCCAACGGCAGCCTGCAACTGCCCGACGACGCCAAAGAATACCCGCTGCTGCTCTACACGCAGTTGCAGGAAATGGACCTTACGCAGGTGTTTGCGGCCGTGGACATGCTCGGCCTCGACGTGCTCAACAGCCGCAACGTCCGCGGCGGGGTGGATTGTTCGGTGTTCGTCCGCACCTCGCTGGACCAGGCTTTTCTGCCCAGCATTGCCCGCACGGTGATGTACACGAACGCCTCCATCAATAACATGGAACTCATTGAGGTAGAGGCCATCGGCAAGGCGCTGCACTTCCTGCGGGAAAAGAAGACCAGCCACCTGTACTTCGAGGACGTGGACATGAAGTTCATTCTCAACAAGGGCCGTTTCATCGTGCCGGGCACGCAGCTCAACAGCAACCTGAGCCACCTGTTCCTGGCCGGCACGTACACCATGGAAAAGGAAGCCAACCTGCACTTCGACGTATCCGTCCTCGACGTGCTGTTCGGCAACAACAAGCGCCGGGTCGAGAAGGTGGTTACGGACCAGGAGCTGGGCAAGGCGCACCTGGTGAAGCACCTGGCGCTGCAACGCGAAGCGGGCCAGTACAAGCTCCGGATGTTCAACAAACAGGAAAACCTCCAGGCCGTGCAGCAGATGCGCGACGAGTTCCGGCAGGTCGTGTACAAGTACCAGATTGACACTACTTCCGCCCCCGGCCAACCCACGGTGGGCCCCCTGACGACTGAAAGCAGGCAGGAGTAATGATTGACTGTCCGGATAAGAAAGGTTGTGACGGAAAGTAAAAGTTACCACGGAGACACGGAGGGCTTGCGTAGAGACGCGATTTATCGCGTCTTTTCGAAGAAAAAGGGTTTCACGCAAAAGCGCAAAGAAGCGCAAAGTGGTACGCGTTCTCCTTGCGGTCTTTGCGGTTCAGTTCCTTCTCGCTCCTCGCTCCTCGCTCCTCGCTTCTCACTCCTTTTTCTCCGTGTCTCCGTGGTTAGCCCTTTTTCTGCCATACCCTTTATTGTCAATTCACGTAACCACTAACCAATAACGCCATGCAGTACCGCAGATTAGGAAAGTCAGGCTTGCAGGTCAGCGCCTTGTCGCTGGGCACCTGGCTTACGTTCGGCAAACAAATTCCCGACGAGGTGGCCGAACAGTTGGCCGACACGGCGTACCGGGCCGGCGTCAACTTCTTCGACAGCGCCGAAATCTACGCCCGGGGGCAGGCGGAAGTCGTGCTGGGCAACATTCTTCAAAAGAAAGGCTGGGACCGCACCTCGTACGTAGTGTCGAGCAAGCTCTTTTTCGGCCTGGGCGGCGACCTGCGGCCCACCCAGAAGGGGCTGTCGCGGAAGCACATCGTGGAAGGCTGCCACGGCGCCCTCCGGCGTTTGCAGGTGGACTACCTGGACCTGCTCTTCTGCCACCGCCCCGACAAGCAGACGCCGATCGAGGAAACCGTGTGGGCCATGCACAGCTTGGTGATGCAGGGCAAGGTGCTGTACTGGGGCACCTCTGAGTGGAGCGCCGCCGAAGTGCTGGAAGCCTGCCTGGTGGCCGAGAAGCACCACCTGGTGGGCCCAACGATGGAGCAGCCGCAGTACAACCTGTTTGAGCGGAACAAAATGGAAGGAGAGTACCTGCCCCTGTTCGAACGGTACGGCATCGGCACCACCATCTGGTCGCCGCTGGCCTCGGGCCTGCTCACGGGCAAGTACAACGACGCCGACCCCAAAGACACCCGCCTCCACATCGCCGGCCTCGAATGGCTCCGCGACGCTACCCTGCGCGAAGAACGGCTCAACGCGGTAAAGGCGCTGAAGACGGTGGCCGACGAACTGGGCACTTCCCTGCCCAAACTCGCCATTGCCTGGTGCCTCAAAAATCCCCACGTAAGCACCGTGATCCTCGGCGCCTCCAAAGTGCACCAACTGGAAGAAACCCTCGGGGCCCTGGATGTGGTGCCGCAACTCACCGGTGAAGTCACGAACCGGATCGAGGAGATTGTGGGCACCAAACCGGTACTGCCCGAGTATTAAGGTTTCTCGGAAGGAAGGCAGGAAGGAAGGCAGCATACCCCCGGTTGCA
>CADCTQ010000562.1 GCA_902805615.1 uncultured Cytophagales bacterium | reverse complement strand
GGGTGCGCAGCGGTGAAATGCGCCGGATCACCAGCAGGGGCAGCAGCGCAAACAGCACGGCAATGCCCAGCCCCGTGCCGATGCCCTGGGCAATGGCGCCCGGGGAGAGTTGCAGCGAGACGTCCACGGGCAGGAACGACCCGAACAGCCCGGGCAGGGCAAACTGGATGGCCGACCCCAGCGCGGCCCCGGCCACGGCGCCGGCCAGGCCCATCAGGGCGGTCTGGATGAGAAAAATGTAGAACGCCTGGCGGCCGGTGGTGCCCAGGCAGCGGAGCACGGCCACCGAGGCGATTTTTTCCTTCACGTACAGGTGCACGGCGCTGGCTACGCCCACGCAGCCGAGCAGCAGCGCCACGAAAGCCACCAGGTTGAGGAACTTGGTCATGTCGTTAAAGGCGCGGCCGGTGTTGTTCTTCCGCTCACTCACCGTATCCGACCGGACGCCCTCCTTGTCGAGGCGCGCCTCCAGGCCGGCCACGTACTTGTCCACGTCCACGCCCGGGGCGAAGCGGTAGTAGTACGAATAGTTGACGCGGCTGCCCCGCTGCAACAGGCCGGTGGCGGGCAGCGTGGGGGCCGGGATGAACACGCTGGGCGCTACGGTGGTGGCAATGGCCGTCTGCCCCGGGGTCTTCTGCACGCTGCCGATCACCAGGTAGGTGAGGTTGCCCACCTTTACCGAATCACCGGCCTCCACGCCGAACTGGGCCAGCAGCGACTCGTCCACCAGGGCCACGCGGCCGACCGTGCGGCTGGCCTTGCGGAAGCGGTTTGCCGCCGCGGCGGGGGTGGTTTCCCACCGGCCGTAGTACGGGAAGTCGCCCTGGAGGGCCTTCACCTGGGCCAGCCGGGCCCGGCCGGTGCCGGGAAAGAACACCATCGAGGCGAAGGCCGCCTCGTAGGTGCGCCGCTGGCCGATGCCGCCCAGGAACTTCCGCGTGGCGGGGGTAGGCTCCCGGCCCGTGGAGAGCACCAGGTCGGCGCCCACGAGTTCTTTGGCCTGCTCGTTGATGCTGCGCGAGAGGTTGTCGCTGAACGAGTTGATGGCAACCAGGGCGGCAATGCCCAGCACGATGGACGACATGAACAGCAGCAGCCGGCGGCGGCTCCGGCGGCTGTCGCGCCAGGCCATGCGCCACAGCCAGGGGTTCAGGGGCGAATTGGAAGGCGGGGTTATTTTGGGAATGGCTCGATCCATGAGAGATAATTACGAATGACGAATGACGGATTGTACCGATGGGCAACGTGATGATTGGAAAAGCGGAACTGAATTGCAAGGCTCGCAAAGGAGAACGCGTACCTCTTTGCGCCCCTTGCGTCTCTATTGCGATCTTTGCGGTTCAGTTCCTTCTCACTCCTCGCTTCTCATTCCCTTTTCTCCGCGAAACTCCGTGCCCTCCGTGTCTCCGTGGTAAATCTTTCAACTACTGACGGAACGGAATGTTGGCAAAAGGGCTTTTTCAAAGATACGGGGATTGGGCCAGCGGGGGAACGCGTTTGGGATGGACGGCGGACGGATGGAGCACAAACAGCTTTTCCGTAAAAAATAAACTGCGGCTGCTTAATTATTATTGCCAAAAAGGGCAATTTCGCAGTTCGCGGCGCCCCGTCCGGTACCCGGCCCGCGCTGCCCATCGAGCCTTGCACTTCTAACACCGAAATTTATGCCCAACCGCATCAACGAACTTTTTGCCCGGAAAGGGCGGGAACTGCTCAACGTCTATTTTACCGCCGGCTTCCCGGGGCTGCACGATACGGTGCCGGTGCTGCGGGCCCTCGAAGCAGCCGGCGCCGACCTGGTGGAGATCGGGATGCCGTACTCCGACCCGGTGGCCGACGGTCCCACCATCCAGCAGAGCAACGACCAGGCCCTGCGCAACGGCATGACACTCAAACTGTTGTTCGAACAACTGGCCGGCATCCGCCAGACGGTGAAGCTGCCGATCCTGCTGATGGGCTACCTCAACCCGGTGGTGCAGTACGGGGTGAAAAACTTCGTGGCCAAGTGCCGCGAGATCGGCATTGACGGCGTAATCCTGCCCGACCTGCCCGTGCAGGAGTACCTCGACGAGTACCATGCGCTGTTCGAATCCAACGGGCTGCTCAACATTTTCCTGATCACGCCCCAGACGGGCGACGCCCGCATCCGGCAGATTGACGCCGTGTCGAGCGGCTTCGTGTACATGGTGTCGTCGGCCAGCGTGACGGGCAGCTCCGCAGCCACCGGCTCGTCGCAGGAAGAGTACTACAAGCGGATTGCCGGCATGCACCTGCAAAACCCGACGCTGATCGGCTTCGGCATCTCCGACCATGCTTCTTTCACCAAAGCCTGCCGGCACGCCAACGGCGCCATCATCGGCAGCGCCTTCATCAAAGCCCTGGGCCAAAGCACGAACCTGGAAGCCGACATCGCCACGTTCATCCACGGCATCCGGGGGACGGTGACGGCGTAGCCCGAAGCGGCGACCCGACTGCCCCATACCCATTTGGGCGCAGCAACGTATGAATACGGAAGTACCAATACCAAACCAATCTTTGCAACGTATGAGACAGGAATATGAAAAATACACGCCCGAGGATTTTGCCGTGTGGAAGATACTCTTCGAACGGCAGATCGCCCAGTTGCCGGGCATGGCCACCGACGAGTACCTGGAAGGCATCAAACGGGTAGACTTCACCGCCGACCGCATTCCCCGCTTCGAAGAGGTAAGCGAACTGCTGGCCAGGTACACCGGCTGGAAACTGCACGTGGTGCCCGGCCTGATTCCCAACAAGGAGTTTTTCGAACTCATGAAGGCGCGGAACTTCTGCGCCACCACGTGGCTGCGCCGCATGGACCAGCTCGACTACCTGGAAGAACCCGATATGTTCCACGACGTGTTCGGCCACGTGCCCCTGCTCACCAACGCGCCGCTCTGCAACTTCCTGGTGAACCTGAGCCGCATCGCCCTCCGGTACATTGACAGCGAACTGGCGATTGAACTGGTGTCGCGCATCTACTGGTACACGGTGGAGTTTGGCCTCATCCGGGAGGCGGCCGGGCTGCGGATCTACGGCGCGGGCATTCTCTCGTCGAAGGGCGAAACCTGGTACTCCCTCCACAGCGACGTTCCCAAGCGGGTGCCTTACACGGTGCGCGACGTGATTGACACGCCCTACATCAAGGACCGCTTCCAGGAGAAGTACTTCGTGATTGATTCCTTCGAACAACTCTACGATTCGGTGGGCGAACTCGAACGCCTCATCGGCGAAGAAGTGCAGAAAGAGGGAGGCCGGAGACCGGAGGCGGGGAGACCGGAGGAGCGAACCGAAACGGTGTCGTATTAGGGAATGCGGCAGATCATTTTAGCGGGACGCGTGGATGAAGGGTTGAAGAATCATATATTACGCCAAAAGAGCCTTTTTATGCAAAAGCAAAATCCGGGAATGCGCCTGATCGTTGGCCTGCTAGGCATGGGCGCAACGTTGTTTCTGCTGACGGCCTGCGCCGACGCCAAAAAACCGGCCGCACGCACGGACACGGCGGCCTTCGCCGAACGGGCCAGCTTCCTGCGGACGCCCCTGCCGCCCATTCAGTTCAAACCCGAAGAGATGGGCGACTTCCCTCCCGTCGGCAGCCCCAACCTCCCCGCCAAACTCGAATTCAAACAGGAATAACCCCGGACTGACCCCTCCCTGAACACGCCCCAAACGCAAAGGAGACCGCCGCACAACGCCGCCGGTCTCCTTTGCGTTTTTCTTCCGTCTTCCCCTGCGCCCCTGCCCCACGATCAGGACACTTTTATGAAATCACGTGAAAAGCCGTCAGTGAGACACTGACGGCGGCGAAGCCGGTAGACACTGGCAGAAGCATTCGGCAACTATTGAGGGCCACCTGCACCGGCCTGATGGGGGTAATTAGAGGACCACGGCCCTTACCGCCTTTGCCGCCGTCAGTGTCTCACTGACGGCTCCAAGAGCGTTGCAGAAGGCTTCACCCTGTTATAAAAAGGTGCCCTACTCGTAGCCGCCCCTGCCGCATCCCCACCCAAATCCTGCTAATCCTTTAATCCTGTAAATCCTGATCCTTATTCCACGATGTGCCCCACGAACTGCGAGGTGTTGCCGATGATGGGGCCGCCGCGGCGGTAGCCCAGGCCGCAAGCCTCCCAGGCGAAGAACACCCCGGCCTGGTAGTGGTGGTCCCGGGCGTCGCGCAGCAGCGGCGTGTACTCCTGGTAAATTTTGGGATAGTCGCCGTAGTCGCCGGCCTCCTCGTTGAGCACCTCCCCCGTCGGGTCGAGGATGCGGACGTTGGCCCCTTCCCGGCCGAAAAGCACTTTTTCCACCGACTTCTTGTGGGCAAACGGCTCGTCAATGGTTTCGAGCAGCAGCGGGTGGTAGGGGTACAAGTCCCAGAGCACCTTGAGGATGGCCTTTGACTGGAACAGCAGCGTGTACGCCGGGTTGAGGATGATCGCCTTGCGGCGCACGGTGATTTCGGTCAGCGTGTCGGCCAGTTGCGGCTCGTCGTGGGCAATGTATTCCCAGGGCACCAGCTTGAACCAGTAGTGGTACCGGTAGAAGCTGCCGTCTTCCTCCTCCGTGAAAATGCCTTCGTCGGGGGAAAAGTCCACCTCGTCCACGTAGCGGTAGGCCACGTCAAAGCCGGCTTCCTTGGCCGCCTCGCCCAGCACGGTCACGTTGGTATCGTCTTCGCGGCTGTCGGGCATCGAAGAGATGAGCAGCGTGGGCGCCAGGTCGGGGTTGGCCTCCCGGAGCCGGCGGAAGTTGGCCGTCAGCGCCTCGTACAGCGTGTTGAACTGGCTTTTTTCGCTCAGGCCGTTGGCCAGCAGTTGCGCCCACTGCACCACGGCGGTTTCGGGAATGCAGGTAGCCGTGTCGGCGTTGAACTCGATGAGCTTGATGGGCTGGCCGTCCAGGCCGCCGGCCAGGTCGAAGCGGCCGTACAAATGCAGGTTCCGGTCGTCCTCCCAGGTGATGCGGATCATCCTGACGAGGTTGGCCGGAATGCCGAGCTGGTCGAACAGGTTGTGGTCGAGCACGTGCTGGCCGGCGCTGACGAGCATTTCGTAGAGCTGCCCGGCCGCCTTGGCGTAGGCTTCGGCCTCGCTTTCCCGCACCCGCACCACTTCGCCGGTCAGGTACGGCAAAGTATCCTTGCCCAGCATCCAGTCCCAGCCGAGCCGGTTCAGTTGCACTTCCGGCGGCATTCCCAGGGGTTGCAGCAAAATCATGTTTGGTCGTTGTTAGTGGTTGGTTGAATTGACAATAGAGGTTGAATAAAGTTAACCACGGAAGGTTTCACGCAAAGGCGCTTCAGCAGCGCAAAGGACGCAAAGACTGAACCGCAAGGATCGCGATAGAGACGCAAAGGGCGCAAAGAAAAAACGCGTGCGCCTTGCGGTCTTTGCGTCTCCTTTGCGCCCTTTGCGGTCAAGTTTATTGGTTAGCTGCTGGCGCTCCGGCCGCTGCCGCCGCCGCGGAAGAAGCCGCGGGAGGAGTTGGTGGGGCGGGAAACGCGGGAATTTTTCACCACGCTGGAGTGCTGGGTGGAACGGTTGAACACCTGGGGGCTGGCGTACACGCCGGGCGAAACGGGCTGGCTGAACGACCGGCCGAGCATGTAGCCCATGCTGCCGTACAACAAGGCGCTGCCCAGGCCCGCGTGGTGGTGGCCGTAGCTGCTGGTGCCCTGCCGCTGCGGCGTGGCGGTGCTGTCGATGGGCGTATCCACGATTTTACGGGCCTCCGCCAGCGAAAGCGTATCCACGCGGCCGTCGAGGTAGGTCACAATGGCCTTCGATTCGCCTTCCCCGACCACCTTTTCGTCCGTGATTTTAAATTCGCCCCAGTCCACCTCTTTGATGAACGTTTGCACGCCCTTGGTGTACACGGTCTCGGTCTGGTTGCGGTCCGGGCCGCAACCCAGGGGCAACGCACTGGTTGCCAGCAGCCCCGCCGTCAGGGCGCCGCTCAGGGTAATGTCTTTTACCTGCCGGATGAATGTATTTTTTCGCTTCAAAACCATACCATGTTTCCTCCTTATGCGCCGCCCGTACCTTTTGGGCAACAATCATACGTCTTTATGCAAACGCAAGCCGAAAGTAACCGGTTGCAATGCGGGATAAGTTGTTGGTTATTCGTTGATCGTTGATCGTTGTTGGTAATCTACGGGTTCTCCGTGCCACTACCAACGAACAACCAACAACGAACAATCAACAACGAACAACGTCGAACCCTAATTCACCATCACCTGCCGCTGGCTCAGCATGGAGCCCTGGGCTACGGTGACGGCGGCCGTGAGGCGGGAGGAGGCCGCGCCGCGGAACACGCCCTGCACGGGGGTCACCAGGGCCGGTACGGCCGAGGCGGCCAGGGCCACGTGCCGGTTGCTCACCAGTTCGCCCTGCGTGGGGTCGTAGCCCCGCCAGCCGCCGCCGGGAACGTAGACTTCCACCCAGGCGTGCAGGTACTGCTCCTTGTGGGGGTTGCCCAGCAGGTAGCCGCTCACGAACCGGCTCGCCAGCCCCAGCGAACGGCACATTTCCATCATCAGCAGCGAAAAGTCGCGGCAGGCGCCCTTTTTACCGGCCAGGGTTTCGGCCGGCGAAAAGGGAGCGCCGAATTCGCGGTACTCGTAGGCAAAGTCGGCGAAGATGCGGCGGGTGACGGTTTCGAGGAAGGCCAGGGTGTCGTACTGCACGGCCGCGGCCAGTTGCCGGGCGTATTCCCGCACGGGTCCCTGCCCCGGGGCTCCCGCCAGGTAAGGCTGCAACACGGGCTTCTGCGGCTCGGGGTACAGGAAAGGAATCCGCACGGCTTCGAACGGGTAGAGGATGTAGCCGAACGGGTTGTCGAGCAGGCATTCGGCGTGGAACGAACTGCGAACCGTGAGGGACTGGGTGGTGCCGCTGAAGCCCGCCAGGTGCATGGGGTTGCCCTCCGCGTCCGTCCCCTCCGAGAGCAGGATGGGCACCGGGTCAATCTCCAGGCGGAAGTTGTGGATGACCTGGAAGGGCGTGGTGGCCGGCCGCAGGTACAGCGTGTGCGGCTCCAGCCAGACGGCCCCGGAGTACTGGTAACGGGTTTCGTGCGTAACAGTGAGTACCAATGTTTCGATAAGGTTGCACTTGTTAAAAACCTGGATACGCGTTCATTACATGCTGGCATTAATCAAATGGCGGGCAAGAGGCGGCAACGGGCACTGCCGTGTCCGTCGGGCATTGTCAGGGCAATGGGACATTGGCGAACCGCTGGCTATTTGCCGTACACGTGTATTCTGCCTAATCAGCCTGGTGAACCCAGGTAAATCTGCCATCCTTAAAAGTGATGACGCCCCCTCCTACTTCGGCCTTGCGTACGTAGACGGAAGGATTGTCAAGCATGAATTGCTCCCCACCGATGATCTCCGCATCCTTAATCACAATCTCGTACGTTGACTTGTCCCGCAAAATGCCCCATTGCTCCACCCAGCTAAAATCGTCGCCCATTTCTTCAAAGGCGTGGCCGCAACCGATCAGGGTTTGCCGCGATGTACCGCCTTCCCTGATAACGATTCCGGCTTTGCCGTTTCTGGTTTCAAAGGTGGCCGTATCGTTTACCCGGTCGCCGTTCAAGTCCGTAAACTGCGGTTTCAGGTGCGACCAGCCCTGGGCACTCAGCCCCAGGTAGTCGTCGGTAGCCAACCGGAAGGCCGGCGTGCGGGCCGTTCCCACGTTTTCGAACAGGGCCAGCGATGCTGCGAGTTGCCCGTTGACGGGGTTGCCCTTGTGGCCCACCAGCAGGTGGAGGTCGGCGTGACCGTCGTAATCCCCC
>CADCTQ010000561.1 GCA_902805615.1 uncultured Cytophagales bacterium | reverse complement strand
GCTGAAGTCGCCGTGGTAGGCAATGGCGTTTTCCTTGATGGGCTGGGTAAAGGAGGGCCAGCCCGTGCCCGATTCAAACTTTTCGGAGGCGTCGAACAGCAGGTTGTCGCAGCACAGGCAGGCGTACAGGCCCGGCTCGAAAAGGCCGCACATTTCGCTGCTGAAGGCCCGTTCGGTGCCCTTGAGGCGGGTGACGCGGTACTCTTCGGGCGTCAGTTGGGCGCGCCATTCTTCCTCGGTGCGTTCGACCACGCGGTCGGGCGTCGGGTTGCCTTCTTTGGCAAACCGGATGACTTCTTTCCAGGTTAACACGGTAAATAAGTTGAAGGTTGTAAGTAGTTGATTGAACGCGCGGGCCGGCCGGTGCATTCGGGCCGCTTGCGCATTCCCTACTGTAACGCAGGGGGAAGAGCAAAAGTTAGATCGGGCGGTCTGAACCTTGATGGGCTTGATGAAAGGATGAGCTTGATGGTCTGAACCTTGATTTGCTTGATGAAATGATTAGCCTGATGAAAAAAGGTGACCGGCATAGGCTGTACTGTGATTGATGGGGTGGAAAGATCAACGGGTTTCTGATCCTTGCAATCTTAAGGATCGTACTTTCTAAACCTTCCATTCAATCATCCCCCACGCCCAATCATCCTGGTTATCTTTTCATCAGGTAAATCATGGTTCAGACCATCAGACGATCTTGAACGCCTCCCGCGGGTTCACGACCAGCAGTTGGTCCACGTCGCGGGTGGAGAAGCCGGCTTTGCGGAGGGCGGGCACAAGGCCCGTAAACAGCGTGTCGTGGGGCCGGTAGGTGCCGCCGCCCGGTTCGCCCACGTGGTACCAGCCCGCGTCGTGCGACACGAGGAGCTTGCCCAGGTGGCCGGCCTGCTTGAGCGTGGTGAGCCGGGACACGTATTCGCCGTCGTTTTCGGCGCTGAGGCCGTCGAACGACACCCAGGCGCCCAGCCGGAGGGCTTCGCGGTGCACCTGCGGGTCGGTTTCGTTCTGGGCGTGCACCCAGATGAAGGCGTCGGCCGCCACCCCGTGTTCGCGCAGCACCCCGATCTCTTCCAGCGCCGCCGCGCCGTCCCCCGTGTGGGCGGCAATCGTCAGGCCGCTCTCCCGGTGCGTGAGGGCTGCCGCCGCCACGATCTTGCGGTTGTAGTCCTTCAGCGGGGCCTGGTCCACGCTGATCTTGAGGAAGCCCGGCCGGATGCCCGTGCCGTCAATGCCTTCGCGCCATTCCCGCAACCACCGTTCGGCGAGTTGGGCGGCCGTTTCGGTGTAGGCGTGGGCCGGCAGGAATTTGCCGCCCACGGCGCTGTAGTAGCCCGTGTTGGTCACGATCAGCAGGCCGCTGGCTTCCGACAGGCGCCGGAGCAGGGCCGGGTCGCGGCCCAGGAAGGCCGGCGTGCACTCCACCAGGCTGCGGCAACCCAGTTGCCTGATCCGCTGGAGGTGGGGCAGCGCCACCCGGAACGCCTCGTCGGCGTCGTAGCGGTCTTTGCGCACCCCTTCGGCCCCGATGAAGTCCACCAGTACGTGTTCGTGCGGCAGCGTGACGCCCAACTTGCCCGGCGCCACCGGCCCCGTGACGGTCATGATCTGCGGACCGGCGGCGGACCGTTGCGGGAAGGCGGGGACCCACGGGGCGGCGGCCAGGGCCGCGCCGGCCTGGAGGAAGCGACGACGGGTAAACGGCTGGTTTTGCATGAAAACTTGCGGTCTTGGTGAAGCAACGCCTAAATTCCTACGTTTACAGGGTGAATCCAACCGGTAAACTCCATAATTTAAAATTGTTTACCATTCCGCCCCATGCCCGACCTTTTGCAACTGCGCATCCGGAGAATCGTTCCCCAAACCCCGGAGGCGGCCACCTTCGAATTCGAGACGACCGACGGCTCGCCCCTCCCCTACCGGCCCGGCCAGTTCCTCACGCTGCTGGTCACCGTCAACGGCCGCGAACTGCGCCGGTCGTACTCGTTCAGTTCCACCCCCGGCATTGACCCCTGCCCGGCCGTGACCGTCAAACGCGTCGCCAACGGGGAAGTGTCGCGGTACCTGCTCACGCACTGGCGGGAAGGTGACGTGGTGACGGCCCTGCCGCCCGCCGGGCGTTTTACCTTCGACCCGTCACCCGCAGTGCCCCGCGACGTGTTCCTGGTCGGGGCCGGCAGCGGCATTACCCCGCTGTTTTCCCTGCTCAAGGCCCTCCTCCGCGACGAGCCCGGCAGCCGCATCACGCTCATGTACAGCAACCAGAACGAACACACGGCCCTCTTCTGGCGCGAGATCAACGCGCTCACCGAAACGCACGCCAACCTGACCACGATCCACCTGCTGGGCGACCCCACGCCCGCCACCCGCCAGTACCGGGGCCGGCTCAACATCGGGCTGCTGGAAAAGCTGGTCACGGAACACCTGCACTTTGACCGTGACCGGGCCGGATTTTACGTGTGCGGACCGTTCCCCTACATGCGGATGGTGCGCATGACGCTGGTGTTCATGAAGTTCCGCGAAGAACAGATTCACCGGGAAAACTTCGTGGTGGAGGCGCTGTCGGCGGCCCGGCAGCCGGCGCCCCGCGACCCTTCGCCCCGGCGGGTCACGCTGCACGTGGGCAAGCGCACCTACCAGCTGGCCGTCCCCGGCGACCGCACCATTCTCCAGGTGGCCCTTGAACACGACGTGCCCCTGCCCTACAGTTGCCTGGGCGGCGTGTGCTCGGCCTGCTCGGCCGTCTGCACGGAGGGCGCCGTGCGCATGACGGTCAACGAGGTGCTGACGGCCCGCGACCTCGACGCCGGCTGGGTGCTTACCTGCGTGGGCTACCCCGATTCGGCGGCGGTAACCCTGCGCATTCCGTAAAAAACGTACTTTTGCCCGATGGAACAGCACCCCAATCCCTGGAAAACCCTCTCCACCCGCCCCCTCTACGAAAACCCCTGGATCAGCGTCCGCGAAGACCAGGTCATCAACCCGGGCGGCGGCCAGGGCATCTACGGGGTGGTCCACTTCAGGAACAAGGCCATCGGCATCATTCCCGTGGACGAGGAAGGCTACACCTGGCTGGTGGGGCAGTACCGCTACGCCCTGGAGGAATACTGCTGGGAAATCCCCATGGGCGGCGGCCCGCTGCACATTGACGTACTGGAATCGGCCAAACGGGAACTGAAAGAGGAAACGGGCTTTACGGCCGCCCGGTGGACGATGATTGCCCGCATCCACACGTCCAACTCGGTCACCGACGAAGAGGGGTTCGTGTTCCTGGCCGAAGGACTCACCCCTGGTGAAACGGCCCCGGAAGAAACCGAAGACCTGGCCGTGCGCAAGGTGCACCTGCGCGAAGCCGTGGAAATGGTCATGGACAACCGCATCACCGATTCCATCAGCGTCGGGGGCATCCTCAAGGCGGCGCGGCTGAAGGGATTGTAAATTCACTATAAACCAATTCCAATGGCGATTCTCATTACTGACGAATGCACCAACTGCGGGGCTTGCCAGGTTGAATGTCCCACCACGGCCATCTACGAAGGCGGCGAAGAATGGTGCTGGGCCGACGGCACCCGGCTGACCGGCCACGTCAAATTACCGGATGGTTCGGTAATGATCGCCGAAATGCCCCGGGCACCCCTGGCACCCGATCATTTTTACATCGTGCCGGGCAAGTGCACTGAATGCGTGGGCTTTCACGAGGAGCCACAGTGCGCCGCCGTGTGCCCGGTTGATTGCTGCGTAAGCGATCCCAATTACCCCGAAGCGCACGAGGAACTGCTGCAAAAAGCCAGGTGGCTGCACCAATCCGAAAATCCATTTGGCGCAAACGCTGCCACCCGAAAAGACAAGACCGGTGCAAACACCGACGGTTGTGGGTGCGGAGGCAAACCAAAGAAGTAGCCAGAAGAGTAGCGGGATACGAATCTCCGATCAGCAAGAGACATTTCCCGCTTCATCAACCTCGTGCCGGCGGACCTGCCGGACATTGACAACGGCCTATGCGGAAACGATTATTGTTGCCATGCTGTCCAATGGCCTTCACCCAGAACACTTTCAGCTGGATATCCCATTGCACATGATAAAGCCACTGCCAGCCTTTGTATTGATTGCGGGGATATTCACCTGCTGCACCCGGGAACGGAACGCGTCACCACCCGGTATCCCGGCAATCCCTGCGCGGGTGAGGCCGGCCGTTACTGCCGCTGATACCACCCTGGTTGCCATTTTGCCCTTCGACGATGACGATCCGTGGATCGACGTTACCGGGAAACCCACGACGCTCGCCGGGCAGGAACTGCTCGAAACGGATAGGTTGCTACGGCAGGCCATTGCCCAGTACAACCCGGGGCAGGAGAAAGAATGGGCGGAAATCAGTAAAAAATATCCCAATGATACATTCAACCGCGACCGGTTTGTCATCAACTTACCGCGGTACAAGCGGCAATACATGCCCTACCTGAACCCGAAGGGGGAGAAAGAAGTTTGGATCAACTGCTTCTGCCGTTTCCAGGGGCAGGACTGGCGGAAAAGCCCGGTGTTCGTTTTGGATGGCGGCAATTGCTACTTCAACCTGAAAGTGAACCTGAGCCGGGGCACGTACTACGACTTGATGGTCAATGGCTCGGCCTGACCCGGGAAAGCTTTTTTACCGTGCCGCGAAAAGCGACGCGTACGCTTCCGGCATTTTCTTCAGGCCTTTGATTTGAATGTCCTTGAAGTACACTTCGGCCGCTTCGCTCTGCAACTGGATTTGCCCCTTCGTCAGCGGCACCTCTTTCCCGTCTTGCAGGTAGCGGGACTTTTGCAGCACCATCACCACGTGTCCGTTGACCAGGTGCAGGCTCTGGTCCCCGTAACAGATCAGTTCGAGGGTGGTCCACTGGCTGGCCGGGCTTTCGTGGTTTTCGCTTCTCAGGCAGAAGCCGCCCCGGTTGGAACCCGTGCCGAACGGCAGGAATGCCTGGCCGGCGTTGGCGACGCTGTTCATTTGTCCTTCCGACAGGTAGGCCCGGATGTCAATGGCCGACGTGGCCACGTTCCAGTAGTCGCCCATGTGCCCTTCCATGATCTGGAATTCCTGGGAGAGTTTCCAGGCCCGCCAGTAATCCACCCCGTTTTCTCCCACCGAATGGTAGAGCAAACCCGAGTCCCGGAGTTTGTCGGTGCGGGGTTCGTATTTGGCGTCGCCCCATTTCACCTTCAGTTTGAGGTGGTAATTCTCGTACTGCTTTTTGGTGAACACCGAACCGTAGATTTCGCCGGTCACCTTCAGCACCGGCTGGCCCCCTTCCTCGATCACCGAGAACACCTGCTTTTCGTTCTTGTTGTAGCCCACCGGCTGGATGGCAGCCCCGGATGCGCCGACGGGCAGGTCCCCCTTGTAGTCCCGCGCGTGGCGGTAGCTCAGGTACATTTCCCACTGCGAAAGGTCTTTGTCGAGCAGCGGCGTCCATTCGTCTTTCTCCTTGAAGGCGGTCACGGCGGTGACCAGCAGAATCATCAACAGGCGGTATTTCATGGCAGGAGTCGGGTTGAAGTGGATGTGCCGTAAAGGTATGGCGCCGGCCGGGCCGGTCTTTTGTAGAAATCCATCATAATGCGGTACATCCATTGCATGCGCTCCCCGATGCTGCTGATGCGCCATAAAATACGAGCTTGCCATCCCGTTCCCGCGCACGCTGGCGCAGGCGTCCGCCTGTGCCTTTTTCTCGCAAGCGTCCGCTTGCCTTTTTCGCTTACCAGATGTCCCACTTCCAGCCCCTGCAAAGAGCACCCCGTTTTGACTAATGCAGCTTTGGTCAATACCCGCACGGGAAAGAATGCGCAGAACCGGATTGGGACTCGAAAGCAGGATGAGCAAGCCTGTCGGCTGGGAAGCGGGACGCTTCCGGTCCGGAAGGCACAGGCGGACGCCTGCGCCAGCGGGTTCAGGCAAGGGCGGTGCTCAGGCAAAAGAGGCAATGCATCTGTTATGTGTTGTGCCAGTATGTGTTATGCAAGGAGAAACGCTTGACACGCCTTGTAAAACTGCCTCTGTTCCGCCGGAGGCGAAAACCATAGCAGGCACGAAGCATAGCTTCGCGCCAGCACGCCACACCGCGCCAGCCCGTTATACTTCCCGCCAGCACCTGCCGCTTCGGGGGAGCAACGCAGAGTGGTACGCCAGGCTGGAAGAGAGTGACGTTTTGTAAAACGACAACAATAAAAAAAGCGGCAGCCCCTGATGGACTGCCGCTTTCTTTTCACGAATTATTCCTTTTCCGTTCCGCCGGGCTTACAGGGAGCCGGGGCGGTTGCGGCTGGCATCGTCGTCGAGCGGATTACGGTCGTAATCGCTGCGGTTCAGGTTGGTGGTACGGTCGAGGTCCGTCCGGTCAATGTCCGTGGTCCGGGTTGTATTGCTCAGGTTTTCCACGTCCACGTCCGTGCGGCGTACTGTGTCACGCACCACTTCTTCCCGCTCCGTTACGTCTTTGTCGAGGCGTACTTCTTCCACCACGCGGGCCGTCTTGCCCACTACCGGCACTTCAGCGTGCTCGGTGGCTTCGATGGAGCTTTCGCGGAAGCCGTTCAGGTCGGCCTCAGTGGCCGGCCGGTTTACGGGATTGCGTTCTACGTGAACGTGTTCCACCCGCAGGCGCACCGACTCCTCTACCGGCCGTTCGATGATCCGGCTGCGGAGGCGTACCCCGCCCGTTTCAACCACCCGCTTGCCGACATTGATGTTTTCCTCAATGATCGGAATGGCACCGGTGGTGTCGGCCGTGCGGTTCGTCGTATCGGCGTACGAAGTATCGGTGGTCGAAGAGGCCGTAGTGGCGCCGTACCCGTACTGGGAAGCACGCTCATCCACGTCTACGGCACCGTAACGGTCGAGCAGGTCGGCGGCCCTTTCGGCTTCGTCAGCCGAAGTGGCGTGAACCGTCACCGTCGTGCTGCGGCTGGCAACCGTCGAATACCGGCTGCGGTCGTCGTCCGAGTCAAACAGATTGCCGAAGAAACGGCTTACTTTATCACCAAAGCCTTCGTCGTGGTGGCTGGTAGAACCGGTTGATCCATAGCTGCTGGTACCGGAGGTCATGCCGGAGGAAGCCGAGCTTCCGCCGCTGGCGGCAATGTCAATGCTGGCGCGGGAGAAGCCGTTGCTTACCAACTGCTCTACTGCTTGTTGCGCCTCACTGGCGTTGTCGAAGAATCCAATTACTGTCTGTGCCATGATTGTTAGCTGGTTTGTTTTTAAAAATTTAGTTGAAGCGTAGCGTTATAAAAGGGGATTGGCATTCGGATTGACGGCATTGGGCGATGCAGTTCCGGTAGTCGTTACGTCGTTGTCGCGCCGTTCCACGGTCACCTCCTCTTTGCGCAGGATCACCGGTTGCGACACCTGGGTGTGTTCCTGACGCTTGGTGATGCGCAGTTCCTCGACCAGGCGCAGCCGTTTTTGGACGACCACCACTTCTTCGAGGATGGGCACGATCATTACGTCGCCTTCGTACCGGACGGCAGGGGGGGCCGACTCCACGTACTGGTTGATCGGAATCCGCTCGATGTCGAGCTTCTCCACCACCACGGGCGTCTCCACGGTTACCTCCTCCTCGCGCACAATCTTGTTGATGCGCACGCTGCCCGTTTCCACCACTTTCTTTCCCACTTGCAGTTGTTCCTCAATCACGGGCATTACCGCTGATTGCCCAACTGACCCTTCGGCGTCAAAGGCTTGACGGAGCGGATCGTTGGCATCATACTGCCGGTTGGCGTGGGGCTGTCCTTCTGAATCTATATCCCGGTTCATAATGCTCCCTTCTGTTCTAAATTGACAATTAGTTGCCGAACAAGTAGTTATCTGTACT
>CADCTQ010000560.1 GCA_902805615.1 uncultured Cytophagales bacterium | reverse complement strand
ACACTCGACCGACGATATGACCAAATCACTTTTGATTCAAAGCTCCCAGGTGCGCACCGGCGACCGGGGCAAGTGGAACCGCTTCGACCAGCAGAAGCCCTACATCCAGGGCATCCAGACGGGCGACGTGGCCACCCGCGAAATTGACGCCGCCACCCTCAACACGATGATCTCCGGCGTGCCGACGCCCTGGGCCCGGGCCCGCCTCTTCGGCTTCGCCCTCAAATACACCCAGGAAGACCCCAACATCAAGACCACCGGCCTCATCAAGTTCTACAACTCGCTGGTGGCCGAGTGGAAGGGCCTCATTGCCACGCTGGCCCTCTTCCCCAACCGCATCAAAGTGTCGGCCCCCGTGCCGATGGATTTCGGCAACATCAATGACCTGTACTCGGTGCCCTCCTCGCTGGGCCGGATGCTGTTCGACGACGTGGACCTGTGGACGGAGCCCGAAGCCCTCAACCGCAACGACCCGCACGTGAAGCCGGGCATCCAACTCATCTATTACAATGGCAAGCTCATCGGCGGCACCTCGCCGTACTCGGTGGTGTTCCCGGCGGCTTCCTACAACAACCTGCCCGACTCGGGCGACATTGCCTGGTACCGCGGCGGCAAGTTCGACGACCCGCTGAGCTTCGGCAACCTGGGCGCCGACGACCTCAAAAAGCTGTACCTGCTCGTCAAAAACATCGCGTCCCGCATCCCGGCCTTCGAAAAGAACGTCAACCGCAACCGGAACGGCAAGCCCGAGCTGCCGCTGCTTGGCCTGCGGGAATTCACCGAAAAGTTTGCCGGTGAGATCAAGGCCAAAGCCCCCAACATCGAGGAGACCGGCACGCTGGACGGCGAACTCAACTTTTACCAGCCCTTCACCGACCTGTTTGCCGTCAAATCGGTGTACTACTTCCTCAACAACGCCTTTACCCTTAACGAACAGGCCGGCGCCGTGCAGATTGATCCCAAGTCGCTGCTGCTCGACTCCGAGACCATTTCGCAGTTCTTCACCGAAGACGAAGCCCAGTCGCTCGACCAGGCGCAGGTGTATTACCTGAAGGTGCGCGACCTGGCCCGCAACGAAGACCTGTACTTCCCGCTGCCGCTGAGCAAAACGGCCATCCTGCTCTTCCAGAACAACCTCTCCGAACTGCTGGCGGGCCGCAAGGACTTCCACCAGCTCTACGCCGAACTCAAACCCGGCGAGTACAAGCTCAAGGTGCGGCTGCGGCTCTACGTGGGCGACAAGCACATGACGCCCATCGAACGGGAGTACCGCATCGAGCCGATGGACACCGGCCGCCACGTGATCATGTGGCCCAACTTCATCTCCGAACACTGGCTCAACTACTACCTGTACTCCGAACTGCCCGTCAACGACACGTCGGTGAAGATGGTGCCCTTCTTCAAGACCTGGGACAACTTCCAGCTCAAGATCATCACCGACAACCAGAAAAACCTGCTCTACGGCGACCGCACCTACGACAACGGCCTGCACGTGGACAAGCTGGTCAACTACCCCATCGACAAAGCCGGCGATCTGCACAAGTACGAAATCTTCCGGTTCGACAAGCCCCTGGCCGGCCTCGAAATCCGGCGCAACACCGGCGGCCGCGACCAGGTGATCGGCTACCTGATCGTGAAGCGCCCCGGCGACCAGCTCAAGGACCTCTCCAGCACCCACACGCCCGAGTACATCCGGGGCCGCCGCGCCAACATCGGCATTGACTTCGGTTCCAACAACTCCTGTTTGAGCTATTCCATCGGCGGGGCCGGCGTGAAACCGTTCGAGTTCCAGAACCGCCGCGTGTTCCTGGTCGGGGCCGAAGTGCTGAGCAACGAAAACAAGTTCGCCTCGCTGCACGAGTTGTACTTCTTCCAGAACGACCACATCAACAACGGCCAGCTCAAGACGTGGGTGCAGCAGCACAACCGCCTCAGCGTGGTGCCCGGCATGGAAACCGAGGAAATTGCCGGCGGCCTGCCCGTGTTCGAGCCCAACATCCGCGTGATGGCGATGGAAAATTCATTCATGCGCACCAACGCCGGTGAACTCTACTACAACCTCAAGTGGCACAACGACGAGGCCGGCATGAACCTCAAAAAGGGTTTCCTCAAAACCCTGTGGCTGAAGCTGTGCGCCGAACTGTACGTCAACGAAGTGCAGCCCGCCGAACTGCGGTGGTCGTTCCCGGGAGCCCTCTCGCCCAAGGACCGGCGGCAGTACGGCTTCCTCTACGGGGAAATCGCCAAGATCAACCCCATCCGCAACATTTCCATCAACCTCTCCGACCAGCCCCTCACCGAGGCCGAGGCCGTGTGCAACTACGCCCTCACCAAGGGTGGCCTGTCGCTGCTGGGCGACAACATGATGGTGGGCCTCGACGTGGGCGGCTCCACGAGCAACGTGCTGCTGGTGACCCGCGAAAGCGGCGAACCGCGGCTCGTCAAGCAGAGTTCGCTGCGCTTGTCGGCCGGCAAGCTGGCGGAAGTCACGCTCAAGTCGGCGGCGGTGCGGGAGGCGATCTACTACTTTGCCACTTCCAACGCTTCGCCCATCAAGGTGATCGGCGTGGACGACATGACCAAACGCCCCGACATTGCCCCGTACTACCTCAACACGATCCTCGACCGCCTGCGCGGCAACGACTTCGACAAGTTTTACAAGGCGCTGGCCCAGTCGGGTTCGCCCTACGTGAACAAGACCGAGGCCCGGGCGGTGTTTGCCGTGCCTACGTTCATCTGCGGGCTGGTGCTGTTCTACGCCGGGCAGCTGGCGGGCAAAACGATCCGGGAGCGGGGCCTGCGCAACATCACCACGTTCGAGCTGTTCCCGTTCGGCAAGGGCGGCCGGATGTTCGACTGGCTGGAGAGTTTCATTGGTAAGGGCGACACGGTGGCTTACTACAACAAGTGCTTCAAGGCGGGCTACGGGGAAGGCGCCGAGAACATCCGGTTGATCAAGGAGGACAAGATCCGCCAGGACAACAAGTCGGAGGTGTCGTTTGGCTTGTCGGCCGAACGCAAGGTGGTGGTGGACGAGCGGAGCCGCGACGCGTCGGACCTGTTCGGGGAAGAAGGTTTCGTGTACAACGGCAACCCGGTGGCCGCTTCGGACCCCGTCACGTCCGAGCACCTGGAGCGCATCGAACGCTTCGACAGCATCCCGGCCAACTTCGTGAACTTTGAGAAGTTCCTGGGCGTGTTCCTGGACCTGGCCGGTCCCAACGATTCGGGCATCATCGAGAATACCCGGGCGTTGAAGGAGAAGTTTCCCGAGCTGCGGCGGATGCTCATCAACTACATTACCTACGACCCCGAGTACATCCACGCGCGCAATTCCGGCGGCAGCTTCGACTACAAGCATTCCCTGCTCATCCTCATCGGCATGTGCTACCTGGACCGCATCCTCATCCCGGAACTGTTCAAGTCGTAGGCGAATGGGTTGGGTAGCAGGAGTGAGGACCTTCGTAGTGAAAGACATACACTGCTTTTCACTACGAAGGAATACTCATTGTAATAATGCCCATTTTCAAAACCAAAAACCAAACCACCCTCATCCCCCTTGCTCTCCCGCCTGTTCAATTCCTTCGGCTCTTTCAACAAACCGGCCTTCGGGCTGGCGTCGTACACGATTGCCGGGAAAAAACCGGTGAACGAAGACAGCCTGCTGACCGTGCAGAAGAAACGCGTGGCCCTGGTGCTGGTGGCCGACGGGGTGGGCGGGCACGGCCACGGCGACTGGGCCAGCCAGCGGTGCGTGGAAAGGTACCGGCAGGCCTTCGAAGGCATTGACAACCTCAACGACCCGGAGGCGTTCCTGAAGGAAAACGCCTGGGTCGTGGCCCGCGAAGTGCTCCGGAAAGGGGAAGACGACCCCGCCTACCGGAACGCCGGCACCACCCTGACGGGCTGCCTGGTGATCGAGGACGCCTACTACACCATCAACATCGGTGACAGCCGCACGTACCTCTACAACGCGCAGAAGGGCCTCAAACGCCTCACCAAGGACCACTCGATGGTGCAGGAAATGATTGACGCCGGCACGCTGACCGAGGAAGAAGCCCTCTCCCACCCCTACCGGGCCCGCATGACCTCGGCCATCGGCCAGCCCCTGGAAAAAATCAAAATGGAGGTGAAAGGGCCGTTCACGCTGGGTCCCGGCGACTGGCTGCTGAGCTTCTCGGACGGCGTGCACGACTACCTCACCGACGCCCAGATCCTCCAGATCATCCAGCGCCGCCCGGCCGACCTCCCCCGCGAACTCGTCGAGCAGGCCCTGGCCGCCGGCAGCCACGACAACATCACCGCCTGCGTACTTACGCCAAAGCCGTAAAAGGCAGGACCGGAAGGAACGGAGACGGGAGACCGGAGGAAGGGAGACCGGAGGAGGCGTACCTATGCAATGCGGGGAATACCAGGCAGTGCGTGGGAAGTGGGGCAAAGGAAAAAGGAAAGGCGATTGGATGAATACCCGTATTCGTCCAATCGCCTTTCTCCTTTTCTTCCTGTCTCGTCACCGGGTAGTACCGCATCCCCGCCAATCGTCGTGCTCCTCCGGTCTCCGGTCTGCTATTTAGAATTCGCCGATGAAGAAGAACGACTTGATGAGGCCGTTGTCGAGTTCGTAGACGGAGGTTACGCTTTGGCCGCCGCCGGTGAGGCCCACCAGTTCTTCCCGCTCCACGATCTTGTTGCCCGTAACGACGCGGTCAATGATGCGCCGCTTTACTTTGGGATTGGCGTGGAAAAAGTTTTCGAAGTGTTCTTTGAGCTTATCGGCGCCCTTGAACATGAGCACGCCCGAAGCGTTGAACACCTCTACGTCGGGGCTGAAGCAAGCCACGTAGGCATCCAGGTCTTTTTCGTTGTAAGCCCGGACGGCTTTCACGATCATGTCGCCGCCCGTGGCGGCCGTCGTTGACTTCGGCTTTACGGCCGTCTTGTTGCCGGAAGCGTGCGCCTCGGCCAGTTGGTTGCCCGGAAGCTGCTGGGACCAGGCCTGGCCGCCCATGCCGGCCGCCAGGAGAATGAGAAGTAACCCTTTTTTCATGTTAAATATAATTGCTCGTTTTTAGTTGCTGCGGGAGAACAAATGCAATCGTGCGTCTTTTCTTACGTCCCTTTTTTGCCCAATCACTCCTATATATCCGAAGCGGAACGGGAGTAACCAATTTTCCGCCGTTATTTTACGCGCGTCGAAATGCGATGCGGGCCAATCCTTACCGACGTACCGAAAACCGCCGTTATTCAGCGTCAGTGGCCTTATCGGGGTACTCGAACCACACCAGTTTGGCCGACTGCCCCGTTACTTCCGCCCACTTCTGGCCTTCGAACGTCATGTACACCGTGCCGCCCGTGGGCAGCGAGCCAATCTCGGCCCGGGTCAGGAATTCGGCCAGGTACGTAGCCGCCGGGTTGTGGCCCACCAGCATCACGCGTTCGTGCGATTCCTCCAACCCGTTGATCACCGACAGCAGGCTACGCACCGATGCCTCGTAGAGGTCGGGTTCCTGCCGGATGGCGTTGGTATCATATCCCATCCGCTCAGCGAGCAACTGGGCCGTATCGGCGCAGCGCATGGCCGGGCTCGTCACGATGAGCGACGGCCGGACGTCCAGTTGCAACAGGCGTTCTCCCATCTTCATGGCCTCGGCCATTCCGGTGGGCGTGAGCATCCGTTCGAAGTCTTTCGACATGGGCGACGAAGTCTCAGCCTGCGCGTGGCGGATCAGGAAAAAGTGTTTGGTCATAACAAATTGTCGGGTTTCATACGGGGAAAAAAGGTAACCGGCCGATTTCGCAGGTTACCTGCCGCGATCCCGGAAAGCCCGTTTTCTTTTCAGGAAAAATAGCAAAAATTATCCGCTTCCCTTACAGGCCGAAAAACGGCAAATTTAGTATTTATCAAAAAATACCCATCTTTGGCGCAACCAATCCCCCGGATACTGCTGTTATATGATGCGCAGCCGCAGCAAACATCTGGCTGATACTCATCGTGGAAGGCCTGTCGGCCGGTTGCAATGTGGATGATGGGCGGTTTTTGTAATAAAAGTCACTACTTTTCATTTCCTCGCGAATATGTCGAAGAATCTAGTTATTGTTGAATCACCCGCGAAAGCGAAAACCATAGAAGGATACCTGGGCAAGGATTTTACCGTAAAATCAAGCTTCGGGCACGTGCGTGACCTGCCCAAGGGCGACAAGGCCATTGACATCAACAACCGTTTCCGGCCCCACTACGAGGTGACCGAGGACAAGAAGGAAGTCGTGGCCCAGCTCCGGAAGCTGGCCAAGGAAGCCGACATCATCTGGCTGGCGACGGACGACGACCGCGAGGGCGAAGCCATTTCGTGGCACCTCAAGGAAGCCCTGGGCCTCAAGGACGAGACGATCAAGCGGATCGTGTTCCGGGAAATCACCAAGACGGCCATCCTCAACGCCATCCAGTCGCCCCGCGCCATTGACCTCGACCTGGTGAACGCCCAGCAGGCCCGCCGCATCCTCGACCGGCTGGTGGGCTTCGAGTTGTCGCCCATCCTGTGGAAGAAGATCAAAATGGGCCTTTCGGCCGGCCGCGTGCAGTCGGTGGCCGTGCGGCTCATCGTGGAGCGGGAACGCGAAATCGAGGGCTTCGAATCCAAATCGTCCTACAAGATCACGGCCGTGTTCGACGTGGGCAAGGGCAAGACCATGACGGCCGAACTGCCCAAGGGCTTCGATACCGAAGAGGCGGCGGTGGCCTTCCTGCAAAAGTGCGTGGGCGCATCCTTCGCCATCAAGAACCTGGAAACCAAGCCCGCCAAGCGGACGCCCGCGGCGCCCTTCACCACCTCCACCCTGCAACAGGAAGCCAGCCGCAAGCTGCACTTCTCGGTGTCACAGACGATGACGCTGGCCCAGAAGCTCTACGAGGCCGGCAAAATCTCCTACATGCGGACCGACTCCACCAACCTCTCCGAAGAAGCCATTCAAAAGGCTTCCGCCGAGATCGTGGGCAGCTTCGGGCAGCCGTACCTGCAGGTGCGCCGCTACAAAACCAAGAACGAATCGGCCCAGGAGGCCCACGAAGCCATTCGCCCGACTGAGTTCGGCGTCAAGCAGGTGAGCGGCGACCGCAACGAGCAGCGCCTCTACGAACTCATCTGGAAACGCACCGTGGCTTCGCAGATGGCCGACGCCCGGCTCGAACGCACCACGGCCACCATCGCCGTGACGCCCACCGTGCCCGTGGACAAGGCCGGCCTCAATGCCAACGGCACGCTGAAGGAAGACCTCGTCGCCACCGGCGAGGTGGTGAAGTTCGACGGCTTCCTGAAAGTGTACATTGAATCTACCGACAACGAGGACGACGAAGAGAACAAAGGCATGCTGCCGCCCCTGGTCATCGGGCAGGCGCTGGGGCTGGGCCAGATGAAGGCCACGCAACGCTTCTCCCGCCCGGCGCCCCGCTACACGGAAGCCAGCCTGGTGAAAAAGCTCGAAGAACTCGGCATCGGCCGTCCTTCCACCTACGCCCCGACCATCTCCACGGTGCAGAAGCGCGGCTACGTGGTCAAGGAAGACCGGGAAGGCAAGGAGCGGCTCTACAAGGAGTTCACGCTGCGCGAGAACGAGATCAAGCCGGTGACGCACAAGGAGATCACGGGGGCCGAGAAAAGCAAGCTCTTCCCCACCGACGTCGCCATGATCGTCAATGACTTCCTGGTGCAGCACTTCCCGAACGTGGTGGACTTCTCCTTCACGGCCACGGTGGAAAACGAACTTGACGAGATTGCCAGCGGGCACGTGCTCTGGGAAGACATGATTGACAACTTCTACCAGGGCTTCAAGCAAAAGGTAGACAACACGCAGG
>CADCTQ010000559.1 GCA_902805615.1 uncultured Cytophagales bacterium | reverse complement strand
TGCGGCTACGAGACGCGGGTGTGGCTCAACGGCCTGCCCCTCCGCACCGTGGAGGGCGAAGAGGTGCACTACGGCGAGTATACGTCGTTTTCCTACGAACTCAACGAGGAGCAACTGCGGCCCGTCAACCGGCTGACCGTGCGCATTGCCGACAACATGGACGCCGACATTCCGCGGGGCAAACAGGAGTCGCACGTGTACAAGCGGGGCGGCATCTGGTACCAGACCTACACCGGCGCCGTGCGCAGCGTGTGGCTGGAGGCCGTGGAGCGGAACCGGCTGCGTTCCCGCATCGGGGTCGTCAGCGTGGTGGAAGACCAGCTCGTGCGGTTCAACCTCACCACGCGCATCCACGACCCGGGCGAGTACACCCTGCGCCTCCGGGTGTTTGGCCGCAACCAGACGTCGGGCGAGCCCCTGGCGGTTTCCGAATTTCCGCTGAGGCTGGAGGCGGGGCAGAAACAGCAGCGGGTGGTGCTCGAAGTGCCGGGGGCCAAACTGTGGTCGCCCGAATCGCCGAACCTGTACCGGCTGTCGGCCCAGCTCACCGATGCGAATGGCTACACGGCCGAAATCCAGTCGCACTTCGGGCTGCGCAAGATCGAGGCGCGGGGCCGCTACGTGTACCTCAACAACGTGCCGGTGTACCTCGACGGCATTCTCTACCAGCCCGGCACGGCCACTTATGAAGAAATGAAACGGCACATGCGGGCCATGAAAAAGCTGGGCTGCAACCTGGTGCGGGTGCACATTGCCGGCGTGGACCCGCGCATCTACAACCTGGCCGACGAAATGGGGCTGATGCTGTGGGTAGAGGTGCCCAGCCCGCACAGTTCCACGCAGATCAGCCGGGAGAACCACTGGGCCGAACTGCAACGGATGCTGGCGCTGATCGAAACGCACCCCTCGGTGGTGATCTGGAGCCTCTACAACGAGGATTGGGGCGTGCAGGACATTGCCACGAGCCCCGATGCGCGCAAGTACATCATTGATACCTACCACTACATGCAGATCAACCACCCGCAGTTCCTGGTGGTGGACAACGACGGCTGGAACCACGTGTCGCTGGAAGGCCGCCTGAAGTCGGACCTGCTCACGGCGCACGTGTACACGCCCGACCTGGAGCAGTGGAAACAGGTGCTCGACCGCATGGTGTCGGGCGACCTGGGCCGGGTGGCGGTGCACCCGCTGGTGATCGGCGACCCGTTCTTCTACCGCAAGCAGGTGCCGCTCATCATCAGCGAATGGGGCGGCTTCGGCTTCGTGGACTACGGCGGCCCGAGCGGCTCGGAAGACCGCACCGAACGCATCCGGCAGTTCAAGCAGGAACTGCGGCGGCGCCCCTTTGCCGGCGACGTGTACACGCAGGCCACCAACATCGAAGACGAAAAGAACGGCATCATTGACGAACACACCGGCGAACTGTCCGTGCCCGAAGGCGTATTGGCCTCGCGGCAGGACTTTTCGTAAGAGGGCAGAAAAACCGGGGAATTGGCTGCCAGGAAAATGAAAAATGCAACTTTTGTAGTCCTGCTCCTGCTGATTGGTTCCTGCGAACACAATTCAAGACCAAAACCGGTCAGACATGCAGGTCTTTTAGGGTTCAAGGGAGTATACGTGGGCAGCCGTATCGGCAACGGGGGCACCGGGCATTTTGACGACCGGCCGGAGCGGTACGGCAGCCGGGCTTTCCGTGCTGCCCGCCTTTTTGTCCCGGGCGCAGGAGAGCCAGTGCAGGACCAGGGAAATCAGAATGATTGTTCTCAACGTGGTTACTGGTAAATGATGAGGGTATCCGCGTCCTGGTACAGCCGCCCTTCGTGGCGAAATTGAAAGTCCTTGTAATCCTGTACCGTAGCCGACCCGTCGGCCAGCAGGCATTTGTTGCACTCTACTTGGTAGCGGTACTCTTCGTACGCAACGTCCCGAAGGGTATCTTGGGTAGCCGCTCCAACGGTGAGCACGTAGGTGTAATCTTTAAAGCCGCCGGGTTCCAGTTCTCCGAACAGCCCTTCGCTCACGTGAACGGTGCCGTTGAAGTAGCTGGTAAAATTGATCGAGTCAACCGGCGTGCCGTTGTCCTTGTTCCGGGCGTAAACGTTCACCGGTACCCTCGAACCGGGGACGAAGTTCTTGTAAACGACCGTTATTCCTGGTTTGTGGACTTTGCCGCAATACATTTTGGTACAGCAGGCGCCGAGGCCGACCAGCAGGCACAAGCACCAAAAGCTCGTTTTGAGGTGTGTATTCATGATAGAAGTATGGTTGATTGCCCAATAAACCGCGTTACCGTTGCCCCCCGGCGTGGGCGGCAATCACGCGGTCAATGATCTCTTCTGTCTGGTCGGGGTAGTCCACCGGCACGGGCTGGCCGCGCTGCACCCATTCGCGGATGGTGGGCACGTGCTTGTCTTTGAGGTTCTTGACCACCGGCACGCCCATCGTTTTGAGGGCCGCCGCGTTGCAGTACTGTTCGTACTGGTTTTTCATGGGCACCACCAGCAGCTTTTTGCGCAGGTAAAGCGCTTCGGCGGGGGTTTCGAAGCCGGCCCCGCACAGGATGCCCCGGCACGAGGCGAGGCTGCGGATAAAGGCGTCGTTGTCCACGGGTTGCAGCGAGATGCCGCCCACCTGCCGGGGTTCCTTGTTGTGCTTGGAAAACACCTGCCACTGCACGTCGCCGCCCACCTGTGAGAGCGTATCCACGAGCCGCCCGTCGTCGTAGGCCGGCAGGTACACCGTGTAGTGCCCCTCGTCCGAAACGGGCAGTTCGCGGATCTGGCGACGGATCACGGGGGTAAAAATGTTCGCATCGTAGGCCCCGAAGTGGAAGCCGTACGAGGCCGTGACCGGTGCGTAGTTGAGCAGCACCATCTTGCCCATCCAGTCTACCCGCTTGGGCTGGGGGGCCTTGGCCGAAAGCACGGCGCCCTGGTGGCTGATGCCGATGCAGGGTTTGCTCCGCAGCCGGCACGCCCAGGCGCTTACCGGTTCGAAGTCATTGAGGACCAGGTCGTACTCGTGCACGGGCAGGCTGCGGATCTCGTCCACAAACCGCCGCGACTTGGCTTTGGCGAAGGTCTGGTACAGGTCCACGCCGCCCGACTTGCCGAAGATGAAGCTCAGGCCCTTGTAGCGGTACTTGACGGGGTACGGCAGGGCCACGTCGGCCTGGATGCCGCTGACGAGCAGGTCGAGGTCGCCTTTTTTCTGCAAGGCGGGAATCACGTCGCGGGCGCGGCTCAGGTGCCCGTTGCCCGTTCCCTGGATGGCGTAAAGGATTTTCATGAATGGTAAACCGGGTGGAAAAATGGTAAGAAGACGTGCTGTATCCCGCGGCCGGGCCGGGGGTAACACGTTTGTCCGGTCACCTAAAGTAATAACTTTTCACAAATCCGCATTCCGGGCAAATCAGGTCATTGGTCAGTAGTCATTGGTCAGTAGTCATTGGTCAACCGGATGCGACGACTTACGCACACCCAATGACTATTGACCAATAACTATTGACCCGCGCGGCTCAACAGAAGCAGGCGGTACCGGAGCAGGCGTTCTTTAAAAAACTGGCTGAAGGATTGCAAGGGTTTCATGGGCGTAAGGGAGTGGTTGGCTCCCTAAATGTAGCACACCCGCGCCGGAAACGGGTGCCGGGCGGGTGAAGTTTTGGTTAATTAACGGGTTGAAGAACAGCCTTTTGTTCACCCTGCCGTAACAAAGCCGCCTTACCCGTTGTCCTCGAAGCCCGGGTACAGCGTCATGCCGCCGTCAACGAACAGCGTGGTGCCGTGCACGTAGTCCGAGTCGTCGGAGGCCAGCCACACGGCCGCCTTGGCAACGTCTTCGGGCACGCCCACCCGGCCGTACGGAATCAGTTCGAGGAGTTTCTTCTCGGATGCCTTGTCTTCCCACGCCTCGCGGTTGATGGGCGTTTTGATGGCTCCCGGGGCAATGCTGTTGACGCGTACCTTGTGCGGGGCCAGTTCCTGGGCAATGGACTTCATCATGAGCATGATGCCCCCCTTCGAGGCGGCGTAGTTGACGTGCCCTGCCCACGGAATCACCTCGTGGACCGAACTGATGCAGATGATCTTGCCGGCCGCCACCGACCGTTCGGGCACCACGCCCCGCCGGATGAACTCTTTGGCCGCCTCCCGGGCGCAGAGAAACTGGCCGGTCAGATTTACGTCAATGACGCGTTGCCAGTCGGCCAGCGACATTTCGAGAAAGGCGGCGTCCTTCTGCATTCCCGAGTTGTTGATCAGGATGTCCACCGTGCCGAACTCCCGGAAGGTCTGTTCGAACATCCCGATCACTTCGGGTTCCTTGCTCACGTCGGCCTTGACGGCAACGGCCGTGCCGCCCCCGGCCCGGATCTCGTCCACCACCTCCTGGGCACTCTTTTCGTTGCTGTTGAAGTTGACGACCACCTGGGCGCCTTCTTTGCCCATCTGGAGGGCAATGCCCCGGCCAATGCCGGAACTGGCGCCGGTAACGATTGCGGTTTGTCCTGTTAAACGTGACATGTTGCGGGGGTTAAGGAACGGGTTCCCATAAATCAACGGGTTTGGGCACGCAAAGTTTCCGGGGCTACACGGCCACCGGCGCCTTGATGGCCGGGTGCGGGTTGTAGTCTTCCAGCTTGAAATCGTCGTAGGCGAAGCCGAAAATGTCCTTCACCGCCGGGTTGATGCGCATGGTGGGCAGGGGCCGCACTTCCCGCGACAGTTGCAGTTCCACCTGTTCCAGGTGGTTGAGGTAGAGGTGCGTGTCGCCGCCCGTCCAGATGAACTCGCCGGGCCGGAGGTCGCATACCTGGGCCACCATCATCGTGAGCAGGGCGTAGGAGGCAATGTTGAAGGGAACGCCCAGGAACACGTCGGCGCTGCGCTGGTAGAGCTGGCAGGAGAGCTTGCCTTCGGCCACGTAAAACTGGAAAAAGGCGTGGCAGGGGGGCAGGGCCATCTTCGACACGTCGGCCACGTTCCAGGCGCTCACGATCAGGCGGCGCGAATCGGGATTGCGCCTGATCTGCCGCACCACGTCCGTGATCTGGTCAATGGTCCCGCCGTCCGGGGCGGCCCAACTGCGCCACTGCTTGCCGTACACCGGCCCGAGTTCCCCGTCGGCGTCGGCCCACTCGTCCCAGATGCTCACGCCGTTTTCCTTCAGGTACCGGACGTTGGTTTCGCCTTTCAGGAACCAGAGCAGTTCGTGGATGATGGATTTGAGGTGTACTTTCTTGGTGGTCACCAGCGGGAAACCTTCCGAGAGGTCGAAGCGCATCTGGTAGCCGAACACGCTGACGGTGCCCGTGCCGGTACGGTCTTCTTTGCGGACGCCCCTGGTGAGGATGTGGCGCATTAAATCGTGGTATTGCTGCATGGAGGAGTGAATTTGAGGTTGGCTGGAAAACCGCCGGGCACGCGGGTTCTGGCGGGTACGGCTCCCGCAATTTAGGCAGCCGGATTCATTTTTGCACCGCAAAAGTACCTCACCCCGGACAAATCCGTTCCCTGTTTACCCACTGCCTGTTCGGTAAGGAGAGGTACCGGGCGATGTTCGGTGTTTGGGGGAAACCACCCCTGTCCCCTCCTTGAAGGAAGGAGGGGAACTCTACGGGTACGGCTGCACGGCAAGGAGGAACGTACGTCATGGCCTTCTTTCCCTGTCAGCGGGGCCGATAGGTACGGCTCCCCTCCTTTTTCCAAGGAGGGGCCGGGGGTGGTTCCTTCGAACATTGAGCATCAAGCATCGAACATCGCCCCCCTACCCCACCCTTCCCTCCACCGCCAGCAGGTACATCTCCATGTGGTCGCCTTCCGTTTCGAGCCAGGCCGTGTAGTCCTGCACGGCGGCCACGCGTTGCGCTTCGGTCACGTACCCGTCGGCGACCAGTTGGTGGCCCCGCGTTTCGGCCACTTTGGCCCAGATGCTCATCTTGGCCGCGTAATCGGGGTCGGTCCGGCGCACGGTTTCAACCTGGCTGGTCACGGCAACGTCCCGCAGGCCCGCCGTTTCGAAGTACCCCGCCAGGCGGTCGGCAATGTCGTTCTGCATGCCGGCGTCGGCCCGCCACCGCAGGAAGGCGTCGTAGAACAACTGCATGGACGGGGGAGGCACCGGGTTCCAGGTGATCTTTTCGTGGTTGTAGTCGAGCACCGACAGCGTGCCGCCCGGCTTGAGGAAACCCGCCATCCGTTGCAGGGCATCGTACGGGTCCGCCAGCCACTGCAGCGTCCGGGCCGAGGCCACTACGTCAAACGATACGTCCGGCGCGTAAGTGTACACGTCGGCAACCTGGAATGCCAGCCCGGGTACTTCCCGGTGTTTCTCCCGGGCCTGCGCCACCAGCGATTCGCCCGGGTCAATGCCGACCACCATACCCGACGGCCCCGTCAGTTCGGCCATGCCCCGGGTAATGGCGCCGGTGCCGCAGCCCACGTCGAGCACGGCCATGCCGGGTTTGAGCAGGGCGGCCAGGGTTCGGTAAGAGGCCGCCAGGGTACGTTCGTCAAGCACGCGGTTGCTGCCTTCGGGCATCTGGGCCCGGCCGGCGGCGAGGGAGGAAGTAGACATGGTTGGTGGTTGGAATAGGATGGCAAGGATTACCGGGTTATTCCCCGAGCCGTTCGTAATGCTCCACGGTGGGGAAGGGATCGTAAAACGGGTGCAGCAGCGCCTTCCACTGCCCGTACTGCGGCGACTGCCGGAAGCCCACGGTGTGGTCCTCCAGCTTTTCCCACTCCACCAGCAACAGGTAGCGGTTCGGCTTCTCCAGGCATTTCTGCAACTGGTGCGTACGGCAGCCGGGCATGGCGGCGATGATGCCCCGGGCTTCACGAAAGTTCTGCTCAAACCGGGCTTCCTGCCCGGGAATGACGTCGAGTACGGCAACTTCTAAGATCATGGGCCGGAATATAGTTAGTACACCGATTGAATAGGACACTGATCTGTTATGATGATTATGATTGGAACGGATGGGAAGAGGGTTCCGGGAAAAGATCATAATAATCATAATCAATCATAACCATCATAACCGATCAGTGTACTACCGCGGCAGCACCCGCACCACGAGCTTCGACGCCTTGTCGGCCTGGTGGTAAATGCGCACCGTGGACTTGACGTAGTCTTCGGGGTTGGCCTGATAAATGTTCACGAACTGCTGCGGGTTGCGGTCCGCCAGCGGGAACCACGAACTCTGGATCTGCACCATCAGGCGGTGGCCCGGCCGGAACGTGTGCAGCAGGTCGGGCAACTCCCAGCGCACCGGCGTGGCCTGGTTGGGCGCAAACGCTTCGGGCTTCTCGAAACTGTTGCGGTACCGGCCCCGCAGGATTTCGGCCCGCACGAGCTGCTGGTAGCCGGCCATGATGGCCCCGCTTTCCCCGGCGGCTTCGTCGGGCGTATCGTGGGGGTACACGTCAATGAGTTTCACCACGAAATCGGCATCCGTGGTGGTGATGCTGGCAATAAGGTCGGCCAGCACCGGCCCGGCCAGGGTGAGTTCTTCCGTGAGCGGGTCCGTCTGGAAAGTGAGCACGTCGGGGCGCCGGGAAGCAAACCGCTGGTCGTCGAGCATGTAGTCGGTGGTACGCTTGCGGTGCGTGCGTTCCTGGTAGGGCACCGGGCGGGCCGGGTCGGACAGGTATTCGGCAAACGCGTCCCCGGCCGTGGGCGCCGAAAAGCCCAGCTTGCCGCCCGGCAGCAGGTACAGCGTCTTTTCCTCGGCGGCCTTGGGCGGCCACTGATCAAAGGTGCGCCAGCGGTTGGTGCCCGTCTGGAAGGCGGTTACTTCGGCCACGCCCGGACCGTTGCCCTTGCCTTTCAGGTGCAGGTTCATGAAGGGCAGAAAGAGGCTGT
>CADCTQ010000558.1 GCA_902805615.1 uncultured Cytophagales bacterium | reverse complement strand
GTATCGTTGTTTCGGCACCGGTGGTGTCGCGGCGCGTGGGCCCGGCCCAATGGCGAGGGGCGGGTAAGCCCAGTGGGGGGAAGCATCATTGGGCCTAGACCTTTTTGGTTCTTTTTGGGGCAATGCCAAAAAGAACAAACGCCACTTCCCGCATCATCAACCATTCACCATCCCATTACAAACCATCCTATCACATTACCACCCAGCACAACCCACCCATCATTAGCCCTAAGCCCCTCAATACGCCCATACGCTAATCTCATACGTAACGCGTGACGACTCCCGCCGCGTTTGCAACGCGGCTGATACCGCACTGCATAACCACGCCGCACCACAAATGTACATGCAGTCTACCCGCATTGCACTGCCTGGACTGGCCGGATCAAACCGCAGGCGTGAGAGTACGCCGGTTCATCGTTGTGGCCGCGTTGCAAACGCGGCGGAAGTCGTCACGCGTTACAAACGCGCGACAGCCGTACCCACCAAACGCGTGACTACCGGGCAAACCCGCGACTGCGGTACCCATCCGTGCCGGGGCTACCGGGCAAACGCAGTGCTACCGGGACCGCTGGGGCTACCGGGCTCACGCGCGACTGTCCTGCCCATCAAACGCGTGACCTCCCTTTCGTTTTACTCCCGGAAAAGCAGTGGCCTTTACGGGGCGTAAACCAGGTTCCTGATCGCCTGGAATGCCGGTTCCAGCCCCGCCTGCCCGCGGATGTCCTTGTTATACCCCTGGCAGCAGTTGCCGTTAATGATGATTTCGCCCACCATGTGAAAACCGATTTCCTCAACCGGACCCTTCTCGATGGCATTGTTGCCGATGGTGATTCCCCCGGAACCTTCGTCGAGGTAGATGCCCCGCACGATGGGCCGCTGGATGTAGGGCGAAGGCGTGATGTCGTGAATCCAGTTGCCGTGGATTTCGGTGCCCGGCTGGTGGGACAAGGTGTAAATGCCGGCCCCGTCTTCCACCAGTTCCATCACGTGGTGGATGTGGTTGAAGCGGACCTTGTTGTTGCGCGAGGCATTTTCTTTTTTGGTCCACCCCCACCCCACGCTTACCCCGCAGTAGGGCATGCGGAACACTTCGTTGTGTTCAATGACGGTGCCCTCGGCGTACCCGCACACGATGCCCGCGCAGCCGTAGTAGTCCATCCCGATGCGCGTCACGATGTTGTTGGCAACCAGGTTGTTCTTGCAGAGGTCCCGTGCGTCTTTGTAAAACCCGCCGTCCAGCGCGGGGCCGAAGAATTGCCCGACGGAAATGCCGTTCCCCGAAATGTCCTGCAACACGTTCCCGACCAGGCTGACCTGCGATCCGCCCGAACGGATGTCTACCCCCGTGGCCCCCAGGTGGGTGAAGAGGTTGCCCTGGAAGCGGATGTGCTGTGCGTAGGCCACGTGTACCGCCGCGGGCGGATGGCCGTAACTGATCCCGCTGCCGGTCTGGTAGGTGAACTGGCCCGCCTGCAGGGGTACGTAGCCGTGCCGCTGGGGATACGTCCAGCTGGCGTGCGCAAAGGTGATGCCCTGGAACTGCAACCCCTGCACCGGACGCTCCGGCGTGCCCTCAATGCGCAGCAGCGTGTCGAGCACGGGCACGGTGATGTCGGCCTCCGCCAGGTTCACGTCGGGGAAGGGCTTGAAGTACAGGGTGCTTTCCGGCGCATCGAGGTACCACTCGCCGGGCTCGTCCACGAACTCGTAGGCATTCTCGAAGTGGTAGGCCTGCCCGTTGACCCGGTTGGGATGCACCCGGGTAAAGACGAACCCGCTTTCGGGTTCCTGCACGGAGAGCCGGGCGAAGTTGGCGGGCACCCAGGTTTCCGAAGCCACGTTGGGTTTAGACGCGCGGAGGCGCAGCACGGCGTCGGCCCACTGCATCTGGGCAACCATCTCCACCTGCTCAAACTTTTTCCAGGGTTTGACGTCAAGCTGGTCCAGCCCGATCTCCCGCGTGGCCGGGTCCCAGAACACGATCCGGTGGTACCCTCCCGCGTTGGGAGTCCGGGCCCGGGTCATGCGGCGTTCCCCGGCGTAGAGCTGCCGGAAAAGCAGCTTGCCCACGCCGGCCTTGTAGATTCCGTTTTCGTGGGGCGTCCAGCCGGTGATGCGCCGTCCCCCCGACACCACGGGCTTCTCGCCGCCGTAGGCCCGGTACACTACTTTAAACCCGTTCTGTCCCGAATCTTCGGGGCGAAACGTCAGCGGGCGTTCGAGTTCGTAGCGGCCTTCCCGCAGGTACACGGTCACGTCCCCCTGCATCGTGCGGCTCACCTGCCGCACCTGGTCGCGGGCTCTTTCGAGGGTGCGAAAAGGTCTGGTGAGCGTCCCGCGGTGGGCGTCGTTGCCGGTTGGGGATACGTAATACGCGAGGCCCGCCGGCTGGGCGCTGCACCAGAGCGGCAGCAACAGCAGCCACGGCAGCCCGGCGCGGGAAAGCAATAAAGACGTCATGCGATCAGACGGGTTGGTGGTTGACAATGAGCGGGTTGTTATGGTCTCACAAAGTGCGGGTTGGGAAGGAACCACCCCCGGCCCCTCCTCCCAAAAAGGAGGGGAGCCGTACCCATGCGCCTCGCTGACAACGAAAAAAGGCCGTAACGTGCGTTCTTACTTGCCGTGCAGCGGTACCCTTCGGGTTCCCTTCCTTTTTTGCATGAGATGAGCGGGTTACATGAGACGCGTCATTGCGAGGAGTCAGGGCTGGTTTTTAGGGTTGGCATGACGAAGCAATCTCACCCGTATCCCCGCCAAAGCCCGGCAAAGACCCGGTCCCCGAAGTGTCTGGTGTAAGGACCGCTCACCACCGGCAACGGCGTTTGGCGGGGATACGAAGGAGATTGCTTCGTCGCCCTACCCGCTTTTCAACCCTGCTCCTCGCAATGACGCAGCCCATTCCACCCGCTAAGCACATACTTTCAAGGCGGGGACAGGGGTGGTTTCCGTGGCGGGCGGCGGGTGTTTTCCAGGATCAGGAAGGAAGGGCCGGTCCGCAACCACTGCTGCTCGTAGGGCTTGCCCTGCGCGGTGGTTTCCATCAGGCAGGAGCCCAGCACCAGGTCGGCGTCCCCGTCCGCGTCCAGGTCGCCGGCATCCATCACCATCCAGCGCCCCCGCACGCTCTGCGGAAAGGTATGAGGAATGAAATCTTTTTTCCCCGTATTCTCCAGGTAGACAAAGCCGGAGTGGGGGGCGTTCTGGAAATCGGGAAAGAACGAGATGGCCGCAATGTCCAGGTCCCCGTCCCCGTCGAAGTCGTTGGCGACGGCCTTGTAGGCGCCGGGCAGGGGGTAAAAGAAAACCTCTTCGAACCGGTTGGCCCCGTCGTTGCGCAAGAGCCGCACCCCGTGGTACCGCTTGAGGGCCTGGGTAAAATCGGCATTGTCGCCGTTGGCGTACAGGATGTCGCGGTGCCCGTCGCCGTCGAAGTCCACCAGTTCGAAGTACACCGAGCCGTAGGAGGGCGGGAACTGCATCACCGGCGCTTCGCGAAACTGCCCGTTTCCCTGGTTGTAGTAGAGAAAGAATCCTTCCTGCCCCTGCGCCATCAGGGCCAGGATGTCGGGGCGGCCGTCGCCGTCGAAGTCGTGCACCTGCGTGCGGGTGGCCCCGGGCAGGTTGCGCAGCACGTGCCGCACGTACCCGTCGCCCCGTTGTTCGTACCAGGCCAGTCGGCCGGCGTGGCTGCCGTATTCGCACACCACCACGTCTTCCCGCCCGTCGGCGTTCAGGTCGGCCCACTCGGCGTGGACGGGCCGGTGCAGCCCGTCGAGCAGCAGGGCGTACGCCTTGGCCCCGCCCGGGTTGCGGATGGAGAGCACGGCCCCCGAAGGGTGCTCGGTCGGGGAAAACGATTCCATGACGGTGATGCGCAGTTCCTGCGGCCCGATCCGCAGGGCGCTGGAGCCCTCCCCCACGGGTTCCGTTTCCAGCAGCCGGCCCCGCCGGTCGAAGGCGTACAGCGAACGGGTGTGGATGTCGCCCAGGTATATCTTTTGCCCCGTGGCGTCAATCCGGATGAGCGAAGTACCGGGCGGCGAGAGGCGGAAACCGGGGTCCACCACCTTGAACAGCGGCAACCCTTTGCGGGGTGCAGGCGGGGCGTCGGGCGGCAGCGGCGCAACCGGGGCGTTTTGGAGGTAGTAGGCCGAGAGACGGTCCCAGTCGGCGGCGGGCAGGGCGGCCTGCCCCGGGTACACGTCCCGCCCGCTGTGCGTTTTGACCAGCGCCGCGATTTCCCGGCAAACCGCCCGGCTGCTGTCGTCGGCGTAGATGCCCAGTTGGTTGCCCATCCGGGGGAGCACCTTTTGCCAGCTTTCCCGGTCCAGCAGCGCCGGCTCGGGCACGAGGTGGCAACCGCCGCAGTGCCGGGCGGCCAGTGCCTTGCCCGTAAGCGCCGCGGGCGGGACCGGAGCCGCCTGGCGGGTCGCGTCTTCTTTCGCCGCCGGCCGGCAGGCGGCCCACAGGGGCAGCACCGCCACCAGCAGGCGGCACAACCAGGTCCGGGCGAAAATGGGGCAATGGTTCAAAAGCATCCGGTGCGGTAAAAAGGGCAATATAACCCCTAATTGAATGGACAATGGAGGTTATGGTGGGGGAGAAAAGTGGCTGTAGCGTATAACGAAGGATCGCATCGCGGGAAAGAAGCGCATTGCGAGAAAGGACCGCATTGCGGCTCCCCTCCTCGGAGGGGCTGGGGGTGGGTTTACTTACATGAAACAAGTTGTCAGGGGATCACTGCAAGCAGGGAATCCGCAGAAAGTTAGGCACGTTTGTGAGGGCGATCAGGCCATGCAATGATTCCTATATTATGCGTCTCACGGAGGCAAACCCACCCCCGGCCCCTCCGAGGAGGGGAGCCGCGATGCGCCGACTTCCCGCAATGCGGCTCTTAGTTCCATCTTGCCGCTGGCGAGAAATACATCCCTGCCGGTAGAATCGCTTTGTACTCCTCCGTGCCCTCCGTGTCTCCGTGGTAAATGTTATTCCCACTACAACTCTGATTGTCAACTCATCTGGTGGCTATTCCGTGATCACGAGTTCGGTGGTGGTCATGGATTGCTTTCCTTCCAGGTCGTCGCCCACGTTGGTAGCCAGCAGCACCACGGTGTAGGTACCCGGCTTGGCGTACTTGTAGAGGGTCTGGCCCACCGTGTTGTTGAAAGCCAGCCCTTTGCCGTAGCGCACGTTGGGCGTGCCGTCGGGCCGGGGGGCGTCTTTGGGGTCCACGTAGGTCTTGGCGAAGTAGTTGCCCGCCACGTCGCCGGGCCACACCACCAGGAAGTCGGCCGCGCTGCACGAACGGAACACGATTTCCTGGTTCACTTTGGCTTCGGTCACCGGCACCAGCCCGGCGCCTTCCTTGCGGGCGATCTCCAGGCAGGCCGTGGGCGCCGGGGCCGGGTTGCTCAGTTCGCAGGCCGTCAGCCCGGCGGCCAGCACCGCTACCAGCAGGGGGATTGTGCGTATTTTTTTCATGAATAGGGAGTAGTAGGGGTTTGGAAAAAAGGGGAAGCAACGCCGCGGCGCCGCTTCCCCCGGTCTGTTTAATGCGTGACGAGCACCTTTACGGTCCGGGGCGCCCCCGTCAGGGAACGCACCTGGATGGTATACAAGCCGCTTTTGAGGTTGCCCACCCGCAGCGTTTCCCGGTTCTCGCCAGCCCGGGCCTGTAGTTGCCGGGTCAGGTGCGGACGGCCCAGGGCGTCGGCCACCGAGAGGCGCACCGCGCCGGCGGCTGCCGCGTGATACACCACCGTCACGTCGCCGGCGGCCGGGTTGGGAAACACCGAAAGCGATTCCGCCCGGGCGGCTTCCGGGCCCGCCGCCGCGATCCGGGCGGGGATGGCCGGGCTGTGCTTCAGGTTTACCTCCGCCACCCGGGTTGCCCAGGCCTGCGAACCGCCGCTGATCTCGATTTTGAAGTAATTGGTCCCGGCCGGAAGGGCGCCGCCCGGTGCGTACGTGTACCGGTAAAACCCGCCGGCAGTGGGTACACTGGTCAGCAGCATGGACAGCGGCGTGTAGGTACTGTTGTCCGGGGACGTGTAGTACTTCACGGTGGCCGGGAAAGTGGTGTGGTAGATGAGTTTCACCGACACGTCCGTGATGTTGGGCTTGTTGTAGACGATGCTCTCGGGGGTGAGGTTGTAGCGGACCGCCACGGAGTTGTCCCAGTCGTTGCTGGCGCCGCCGCTGGTGTCGAAATAGAAGCCCCCGTGGGAGAACGACTTGGACCAGTCATTGAGCGGATCATAGGTGGCGGGGAGGTAACTCACCCGGACGCGGCCGAGTTGCGGGGTCCACGACTGGCTGCCCTCCGACACTTCGATTTTCACGTAGTTGGTGTTGTCGGGCAGGCTGCCCGACGGCGCGTACGTGCGGAGGGCCCAGCCCCCGGACGTCAGGTTCTGGCTGAAGGTCACGGGCAGTTCGGCGTAGGTGACGTTGTTGGCGGAGGTGTAGAATTTAACCGTTCCCCCGAAGGCCGTGTGGTAGAACACGTCGGCCGACACGTTGCGGATGTTGCTGAACCGGTAGACAATGCTCTCGGTGGAAGTCGCCCCGCGCACGGCCCGGTTGGCGTCGCCCGGAAAGGCCGTGGACACCGAAGTGTCGAAGTACCAGCCCGCCGAGTGCGCACTGGAAACCGTCCAGTCCTGCAGTTCGTCGGTGACCGTTTCGGGGCAGTAGGCCGTGGGCGCCGCAATCGTAGTCGTCTGCGACGCGTTGTTTTCGTTCCGCCAGGTGAGGGTCAGGTTGTTGGTGCCGCCCCGGGCCGTCACCAGCGACGAAGTGCCCGGCGCGGCCGTGAAGGTGCCCGACTGGCTGGTGCCGGAAATGCTCCAGTGGACCGACACGGCGATCAGGTTCGGGTTGGTGATGCGCCACTCGCGCCCCGTGTTCGGGTTGGGAATGCAGGTGGAAGCGGCCGTCAGGGCCCGTACCGCCGCCCGGGTGCTGGCTGAGAGGGGGCTTTCGTTGCCGTACTTGTCTACGGCCGTCACCACGTAATGCAGGGCCGTGGCGCCGCCCGGTGCCGGCGCGTTGTCGGTGTAATCGGTGGCCAGGGTAGAGCCCACCTGGGCAGCGCCCGACAGGCTGGTGATGGGCGCCGTGCTCCGGTAAACGCGGTAGTACGACAGGTCCGCGGCGGCGCTGGCCGACCAGGTGAGCGTTTTGCCCGTCGCCGACACCCCGGTGACGGCCGCGGGGGCCGTTTCGTCAAACTCGTTGGTGTACACCACGACTTGTCCGGCGCCGATCTGGTCGGTGAGGGCGCCGGCCGACACCTGCACTTCCGCCGCGTGCCGGGGCAGGTCGCCGTTGGTGGGAATGCTGGCCGGGTTGTAGACGAACTTGCGGAACTTGCCCGTCTCGCCGGGCAGGGTCAGCGACAGGTTGATGGCCTGGGTTTCGCGGTTGTTGACGATGAGGGCGTACTTGCCGTCGGCGTTGTGCTGCACGGCCGCCACGTGGACGAGGCTGTTGCTGCTGGTGGTTTCGTACACGGTGCTGTTCTTGCGCACGTACCGCCCCACCAGGCCGTAGGCGTAGTATTCGGGCCGGGTCTGCCAGTTGCCCCTTTCGTCGGCCATGGCGCCGGTATCGTTGAAGAAGGTCCACTGGCCGGTGCCTTCCTGGCCCGTGTCGTGGAACCACCAGTAGGCCATTGCCTGGATGCCCGTATTGAGGCCGGCCAGCGCGTAATCCACGATGAAGTTGCCGAACTCGCCCTTGTCGTGGTCGGGGTACGTTTCGCGTTTCCCGTTCGGGCCCAGGTCCTCATTGGTGCCGGTGCCCCCGAATTCACCGATGATCATGTCCTTGCCGGTGGACCGGATGAGGTATTTGGCGTAGATGAACTTCCTGATTTTCTTCTCGTAGTTGGTGGCGGCCAGGTAACCGGGGCCGCCGTCATCTTCCTGGAACCAGTTGCCGCTGGCGTCCTGGAGGTAATAGGCGTCGGTCTGCGGGTAGTCGTGCACTTCGTAGCGCGGGAACAGGTCATTGTGGAATTCTACCGCCTCGGGCAGGGTGGCCCGCCAGGGGTCTACCCGGCCCAGCGCGTCGGTGCCGGTCACCTCCACCTTGCCCGCCAGGTTTCGGCCCGCCAGCCCGTTGTGCACCAGCCGCGCGTGGCGGAACCAGTTGGCGCGGCGGGTGGCGTCAAACGCGTCGAAGGAGTTGAACTCGTTGGTCACGGTCCACTGCCTGATGTTGGTGAACCCCTTCACGTTGACCCAGTGGTTGAGCGCCGTAAGCTGCACGTCCACCCAGTCGGCCAGCGTATCGGCGTTGGTGATCTCCCGGTTGCCGCCCAGGAAAGGCGGGTGGGTGCCCCAGTACCCGTTGGTGACGAACACGTCGGTGCCGTTGGCTTTGAGCAGGGTCATCATCCGGTCCCAGGCCTGCTGGCCCGGCGAGTTCCAGGTGTAGTTCTCCTTGGTGGGGGCAAACGAACGCACGTCCGAAAACACCCGCACGTAACTGCCCACGCTGACCTCCTTCAATCTTTTCCCGACGACCGTATTCCAGGTGTGCTGGTCCACGGTTTCGTCAACGGGCACGTTGAAGCCCAGGCCGCCGAAGTTGCGCTGGAGCACGTTGTTCTTGTTCACCGCAACGGTTACCGGCGTCTGGGCCGTCGCCGCGAGGCAACCCAGCCAGGCGAGGGCAATGGCCGTCCAGGCCCGGCCGCCCCATCGGGTACGCTTGCCGGGGAAAGGGTTAGAAGTGTTTTTCATAAAAGGGATGTTTAAGAAAGATGAAAAAGCGTAAGTGTATTGACAATCAAGGTTGTAGCGAGGAATACTATTCAGCATGGAGACGCGTAATATCACGGAGGCGTGCAAAGCGACGCTACCGGCAGGGATGTTTTCTCGCCAGCGACAAGAAGGCTACGAAGGGTCGCATTGCGGTAAGCAGCACATTGTAGGAAAGCAGGACTTCTGGCGGTAGGCGTCGCGTCGCAGTAGGCGTCGCGTCGCAGTAGGCGTCGCGTCGCAGTAGGCGTCGCGTCGCAGTAGGCGTCGCGTCGCAGTAGGCGTCGCGTCGCAGTAGGCGTCGCGTCGCGGCTCCCCTCCTCGGAGGGGCCGGGGGTGGGTTTACCTACAGGAGTCAACTCATCGAGGGATCACCGCCTGGGAAAACCCGTGGGTTCCAAACCTTCCGCAGATTCCCTCTTGCTACGGGTTGTTTCGGCAATGATCCCCTTATCACGCGCACCCTGGCGGTAAACCCACCCCCGGCCCCTCCGAGGAGGGGAGCCGCGACGCGACGCTTTCCCGCAATGCGCTTCTTTCCCGCAATGCGACCCTTTGTTCTGCGCTGTAGCCACTTTGTTCCCCATTACAACCTTCATTGTCAATTCAATTAGTGGCAAGTGGGTACGCGATGTTGTTGCGCACGCACAACAGTGTACAGCACGCGGCACTCCACTTACGCGCACCCACTTACCACTAATCACTTACCACTAATCACTTACCACTAATCACTTACCACTAATCACTTATTACAAATCACTCCCTTACTGCCCCAAAGCCAACCCAATGCCGGGTTTCTCCGTATAAAAAGGGAGTAACCTAACACTTGTTTTTTTATGAAAATACCTATTGAGAAGGGAATGGATAAGCCGTTTCTGGCGGACGGCCAGCACGTGGTAGAGATCACCGACATCGAAGAGGGCAAGAGCGAGCACAAAGGAACGCCCTTTTTTGCCTGCCGGTTCGAGAACGAAGATGGCTTCATCCTCCAGCGGTTTTACCTCACCAAACCCGGCATGTCGGGCATCCTGGACTTGTGCCAGGCCGTGGGCATCGAGGTGAGTGAGGGCGACCAGATTGATACCAAGCAGTTGTTGCACAAGCGGGTAGCCATCGTTGTGGAAGACCGTTCGTACGAAGACCCGGAGACGGGACGCGAACGGACGATCAAGCAGGCCACCGCCTACGGCAAGGCCGGCTCCCGGGGCTGATTCACCGGGCGGCCCGCGCCGCCTGCGTCACGGCGAATGCCTACACACAATGCATAACATAAATGGAAGGGTAGCCCGCGGGCTACCCTTCCTTGTTTCGGTACTGCCGCGAATACCCGGCGCTCAGGGGCAGGGCAGGGGCGGCGGAAGCCAGGGCGGGCGGTTGTTCTTCGGCCGCCATTTCGCGTCTTTCCTCGGCCAGTTCAAACTCGGCCTGCTGCCGGACCAGGTCTACGGCCTTGATGCCCAGTTCTTTTTCGAGGGCCAGGGCAATGCGGGGCGTCACGCGGCGCTTGCCGTTAAGGATGTCCACGAACTGCGAGTTGGCAACGCCGATCTTGGCGGCCAGAAACTTGGCGGTGATGTCGGCCGACCGCAGTTTCTCCTTCAGCTGGAGTCCGGGGTGATTGATTGTTTTCATGGAGGGGGTGGGCAGGGAACCAGTGAAAATGCAAAAAAATGAGGGTAGGCAGCCAGGTTTGCTTTTACAAATTTGTGAACTGTCGGGCGGATATTCAAAGGGTAGGAATTAAAATACGATTAAATTCCCTCCAAATGTCGCCGGCTCCCGCCGTTTCCGATTCACTTTCCCGGAAAACGGTCTCCCGCTCCGCGCAACGGGCCCCAACCCGAAAAAATGATGCCGGCAAATCCTGCCGACCGGCCTCTTTCCCTTTCTTTCAATCCCATTACCGGTTAACTTTCCGGCGGCGAATCATACCTTTGTCACGGATGCTCTTTCGCGAAAAGACGCACCAATGGCGTCTCTACAACTGACCTTCTCACCTTACCACCCAACCCTATGCAACTCACCGGTGCACAACTGATCGGCTTTGGCACTTCCCGGCAGGGAACCACTACGTTTACGGGCATGGATGCCGGTACCGGCCAGGCACTTTCCCCCGATTTCCACGAGGCCACGGCCGCCGAGGTAGACCAGGCCGTACAACTGGCGGCAGCCGCCTTCCCGGCCTATTCCCACACCACCCCCGAAAAGCGGGCTGCCTTCCTCGAACGCATCGGCGACGAGATCATGGCGCTGGGCGACGAACTGCTGGAGGGGTGTACCCGGGAAACGGCCCTGCCGGCCGCCCGGCTCACGGGGGAAAGGGGCCGCACCGTAGGCCAGCTCAAGCTGTTTGCCGCGGTGCTGCGCGAAGGGTCGTGGGTGGAGGCCCGCATTGATACGGCCCTGCCCGACCGCCAGCCGCCGCGCCCCGACCTGCGCCGCATGCTCATTCCCCTGGGCCCGGTGGGCGTGTTCGGGGCCAGCAACTTTCCCCTGGCCTTTTCGGTGGCCGGCGGCGACACGGCTTCGGCCCTGGCGGCGGGCTGCCCGGTAGTGTTCAAGGGGCACCCGGCCCACCCGGCCACGTCCGAAAGGGTAGCCGCGGCCATCATCCGCGCGGCGCGGGCCACGGGCATGCCCGAAGGGGTGTTTTCGCTGGTGCAGGGCGGATCGGTGGCCGTGGGCATGGCCCTGGTCGAACACCCGCTGGTGAAGGCCATCGGGTTTACCGGCTCGTTCCGGGGCGGCAAGGCCCTCTTCGACGCAGCCAACCGGCGCGAAGAACCCATCCCGGTGTACGCCGAAATGGGCAGCACCAACCCGGTGTTCGTACTGCCGGGCATTCTCCGCGAAAAAGGGGCGGCCCTGGCCGAAGGACTGGCGGCCTCGGTGACGCTGGGCGTGGGCCAGTTCTGCACCAACCCGGGCCTGTTCGTGGCCCTGCAAGGCGAAGAAACGACGGATTTCATTCACAAAACCGGGCAGGCCCTGGCCGGCAGCGCCCCGGGGGCCATGCTGACGGGTAACATGCTGAAAGCCTACCGGTCGGGCGTGGACCGCCTCGCGGCCGTGCCGGGCACGCGGGTAGCTGCCCGGGCCCAGGCACCCGACGGCCGGGCGGGGGCCGCGCTGCTCCAGGCGGAAGCCCGGGCGTTCCTGGAACACCCCGAACTGGCCGAGGAGGTATTCGGTCCCTCCACCGTTGCGGTCGTGGCCGGCTCCCGCGAGGAACTGATGGCCGTTGCCGACGGGCTGAAGGGGCACCTCACGGCCACGGTGCACGGCACGGCCGAGGACCTGCGCGAATACCAACCCTTGCTGCAACGGCTGGCGCAGAAGGTGGGCCGCCTGGTCATCAACGGGTTCCCGACGGGCGTGGAGGTAAGCTACGCCATGCAGCACGGCGGGCCTTATCCCGCCACCACCGATTCCCGCACCACGTCGGTCGGCACGGCGGCCATCAGCCGGTTTGCGCGGCCCCTGTGCTACCAGGGCTTCCCCGACGAGCTGCTGCCCGACGCCCTCAAAAACGCCAATCCCCTGAACGTGTGGCGGATGGTGAACGGGGAGTGGACGAAGGGGAAGGTGGGGAGTTAGGGAAATTTGAGCGTTCGGGAGTTTGAGAGTGAAGGAGTTTTAACCGCGGAGGACGCGGAGAAAAAAAGGAGGTTGCGCATTGAGACGTTGGGATGGGGTATGGAGGGTGGGAGCGGGTAACTTTGCCCGGCACCATTCCGTTTGGGACTCCGGACGCTTCGAGCCCTGACGGGTGACTACTGAAGGGGACGCGATGAATCTGCGAAGACGCGATACATCTGCCCAGACGCGATGAATCGCGTCTCTACTTGCGACTAACCACAGACCACTAACCACTAAACAAATCACATGCAGCATTACCAGACAATACGCGGCGTGCAGGTGCCGGCGCTGGGTTTCGGGACCTGGCCGTTGAAGGGCGATGAATGCCGGGAGGCGGTGCGGGACGCCCTTGCCGCCGGCTACCGGCACGTGGATACGGCCCGGATGTACGGCAACGAAGAAGACGTTGGACGCGGGATGCAGGAGGGCGGGGTGCCGCGGGAACAGGTTTTCCTGACTACCAAGCTCTGGTACACCGAGCTGACCCGGGCCAAGGTGACCGACGCCCTGCACAGCAGCCTGCGCCGCCTGCAAACGGAGTACGTGGACCTCCTGCTGGTGCACTGGCCCAACCCCGAAGTACCCCTCGGCGAGACGATGGAGGCCATGACCGCTTTGCAGCAACAGGGCAAGGTGCGGCAGGTGGGGGTGAGCAATTTTCCGCCCGCCCTCCTGGAGGAGGCCCTCGGGTACGCCCCGGTCTTCTGCAACCAGGTGGAGTACCACCCCTTGCTGGCCCAGACGGCGCTGCTGGAGCTGTGCCGCACCAACGACGTGCTGCTGACGGCCTATTCGCCCATTGCCCACGGGGCCGTGACGGAGGAACCGGTGTTGCAGGACCTGGGCCGCAAGTACGGCAAAAGCCCCGTGCAGCTAACGCTGCGCTGGCTGGTGCAGCAGCCCCGCGTGGCGGCCATTCCCAAAGCAGCCAGCCCCGACCGGCGCCGCCAGAACCTGGACATTTTCGACTTCGAACTCACCCCGGCGGAGATGGAGCAGGTGTTCGGTCTGGCGCGGGGCAAAAGGCTCATCAACCCGCACCACGCCCCGGCGTGGTAGGCGTCATTTGAGCTTTACCCGGACGGTGGACTCGGTATAGGCCGCAAACACGCCCAGGCCGCCCGTTACGTTCGAGTAGATCAGCACCGGCTCGGCAAACGGGTTGGCTTGGCTTTGTATGGTCCGGCGGAGCGAACGGTGGTACTTGTAGTAGTGCTCGTCTACGTGCAGGAGTTGGGCGTGTAACGAGAGTTGAATTGAACTATCCAAAGGCCACCGGCGCCAGTTGCCCCGCGGGGAAATCAGCCGTTGACCATCCTGCCCCGCATCGCTGATCGTTTCTTCTGCCTCCCAGTCAACCGGTGAGGAACTCATGTTCGCAGGCGTGCCATCTTGGTACAAGCTTGTCACTTTTTCCTGCCATCCCCCAACCCGGTAATAGTTGACCTGGCCGGGCGGGTCGGGCCAGCTCATGCGCATCCGGTAATAGTACCCGTTGCGGTAAGTATCCCAGGCCGAGTCCGGGAAAACCGTAATGGGCACTTCGAGTGCGGCCGGCACCGTGCAGGCCGCCGTGGCTACTTCGCCCCGCGGGGTGGTTACCCGCAGGGCGTACGACCTCCCGGGCACGATGGTAAAACGGGGGGTGCTGCGGACCCACGGTTCGTACACGTACGCTTTATGCGATTCATCGTAAAGCAGTTGGATCGTCAGCGTGCCGTCAGACAGCGCAACGATGGCGTCCCTCACGAGGGTATCCGGCAGGTTACGATCCCCAAAACCGGGCAAGGACCGGGCCGCGAACACCCTGATATACCATTCATCCGGGGAGATGAGGCAGTTGACGACCAGTTGCCGTTCGGGCCCGGGTAGTTTGATCCCCACCACTTCTTTTTCGCAGGCCGCCAGCAGGACGCCCATGGCCAGGAACAGGAATGCCGCTTTTCTCATGCACGTCAGGGGACTACCTCAACTGCATTGAAAACGTAGTGCGGTTGTAGGCGGCAAAAATGCCCAGGCCGCCGGTTACGTTGGAATAGACCAGCGTCGGCTCGGCAAACGGGTTGTCCCGGTTGCGGATGGCGTTGCGGGCCGAAAGGTGGTACTGGTAATAGTGCCGGTCGGTGTGCAGCAGGGAGGCTTGGAGATAAACGCGCGTATTTGTGCTGCCCGGGCCCAGCGCCCACAATTCGCCCTTGGGTGAATACATGGTCTGGCCGTCCTTGCCTTTGTCATCCAGGAAGGTTTCGCCCTCCCAGTTGATGGAAAGCGGATAGAGGGTAGGCGGGGCGTTGGCGGGCACCTCCTTCCACTCCCGCCTGATTTCTCCCGCCAGCCGGTAGTAGTTCTCCTGGCCGCCCGCGTCGGTCCAGTTCAGGCGCAGGTAATACCGGGTCCGGGCGCCATTTGCGTCCGGCAGGGAATCAATGACCAGTCCGAAATCTTCCGGCGCCCCGGGAACGGTGCAGGCGGCTTCCACCGTTTTGCCGTCCGGCGCCTGCACGCGCAGGGTGTACGTGCGGCCGGCCACCACCGGGAAGTCCGACGTGGGCAGCTCGTACAGGGCGTCTCCCTGGTTGGGCAGGGTCACGGTCTGGTTCCCATCCGTCACGGTGACCAGCGCGCCGGCCACGCCCGAAGACGTGGGTTCCCGCACGCCCAGCGTAGGCACCGACTGGTACAGGGTAACGCGCCACGCGGTGTCCTGGGGCGATATAAAGCTGTTGACCACCAGTTTGGCGTCGCTTTCGGGCAATTTGATGCCCGTCACTTCTTTTTCGCAGGCCCCCAGCAGTACGGTCAGGGCCAGGGAAAAAGGCAGGAAAAGCTTTTTCATCAGAATTTGAAGTTGTAGCTGAATGAGGGAAGGATGGGGAACAGGGCAATCTGCTTGAGCACGTTCCGCCTGGTTTGCGTATCGGGGTCGTCTACCCCGGCAGAGAAGTAGAAGAACGGGTTCTGGCGGCTGTAGGCGTTGTAGAGGCTGAACTCCCAGGTGCGTTCGTGCCGCTTCATCTTCTTGTGGAACTGGATGCCGAAGTCGAGGCGGTGGTACGAAGCCATGCGGAAGCTGTTCTTGGCGCCGAAGTCGTTCACCTTCGGGTCCTCGAAATAGCCCCGGCCCGGCGAGTTCGGATTGTGTTCAAACGCCCGGTATTCCGACAGGGGCAGGGTGATGGCGTTGCCCGTGCCGTACACCCAGCTGCCCGACAGCGTAATGCGCGGACCCAGTTCGTAGATGCCCACCAGCGACAGGTCGTGGCGGCGGTCGTAGCGGGCGTAGTACTTGCGGCCGAAGTTGAGTTCGTCGAACTGCAACTGCGTCCACGACAGCGTGTAGCCGATCCAGCCCGAGAAGCGGCCGGTTTTCTTTTGCAGCAGCAGTTCGGTGCCGTACGACCAGCCCTGGCCGGCCGTCACGTTGTCTTCCCAGTTCACCCGGCCGGCGCTTTCGGGGCCGTCTTCGAGCAGCAGGAAGCTGGCCCCCTCGCGGTAGCCGATGATGTTGTCCATCTTTTTGTAGTAGCCTTCCAGCGTGAACTGCAAACCCCGGTCGGTGAAATCCTTGGCGAGGCCCGCCGCCACCTGCCGCGACTGCTGCGGGGCCACCCTGGCCGTGGTGGGCACCCACAGGTCGGTGGGCAGGCCGATGCCCGTGTTGGAGAGCAGGTGCACGTACTGGTTCATCTGCGCGTAGGAAACCTTGGCCGACAGGTCTTCGAGCAGCGTGTAGGAAGCCGCCAGGCGGGGCTCGGGCCGCACGTACTGCCGGCCTTGGGAGGCGTAGTGCGACAGGCGGAACCCGGCGTTGAGGCGCAGCCGCCCGAACGGCCGCCAGGTGTCCTCGGCGTACAGGCCCGACTCCACCACGTCAATGGCCTCTACCTCGCGGCTGAACTGGTTGATCTGCGAATCTTTGACCACCAGGGCGCTGGGCGTGAACCGGTGGAACGTGCTGCTGATGCCGAACTTGACGGCGTGCCGGGGGCCGGGAAAAAAGTCCCAGTCCTGCTTGATGCCAATGTCGCGGATGCCCGAACGGTAGTCGAGGCCGTACTGCGTGCCGTCGCTGTTCTTGTCGTTCTGGTAAATTTGAAAGCGGTAGTTGCTGAAAATGAAGGAGGTATTGGTGAACAGCTTTTCGTTGAACAGGTGGTTCCAGCGGAGCGTACCCGTGGCGTTGCCCCAGTTGAAGCCTAGTTTGGACCGGTTGCCGTTGTCTTTTGCATTCACGAAAAACCGGTCCTGGCCGAAGTAACCGCTCAGGTAGAGTTTGTCCCGGCGGCCAAAGTCGTGGTTCACCTTGGCCGTGAGGTCGTAGAAGTAGTAGCCGCCGTCGCCGTTGGGGATAAAGGGCCGGGCCAGGGCGTCAATGTAGGTGCGCCGCCCCGACAGGATGAACGACGACTTGCCCTTCCGGATCGGGCCTTCCAGCGTGAGCCGCGACGAGATGAGGCCGATGCCGCCTTCGCCGTGCAGTTTTTCCTTGTTGCCCTCCTTCATGTTCATTTCCAGCACCGACGACAGCCGGCCGCCGTACCGGGCCGGGAAGCCGCCCTTGGTGAGTTCCACGCTTTTGAGGGCGTCGCCGTTGAAGAGCGAAAAGAAGCCGAACAGGTGGTAGGCGTTGTACACGACCGCGTCGTCGAGGATGATCAGGTTCTGGTCGGGGCCGCCGCCGCGCACGTACAGGCCGCTGCTGCCTTCGGAGCCCTTCTGCACGCCGGGCATCAGTTGCAGTACCTTCAGCACGTCTTTTTCGCCCAGCAGCGCCGGTATCGTTTTGATCTGCTTGATGGGAATGTCGAGGGTGCTCATCTGCGGGGTTTCGCTCACCTTCTCGCGGCTGCCCTCCACCACCACCTCCTGGAGCACCTCGCCGGCCGCCAGGTCTACGTTCAGTTCCACGTTTTGGCGCAGCGAAAAGGTGCGGCGCTGCGTCGCGTAGCCCACGTACGAGAACACCACCGTCACCGAGTCGGCCGCGGGCAGGGTGATGGAGTAGAAGCCGTAGGTGTTGGTGGTGGTGCCCGTGCCCATGCCGGGCAGGTACGCGTTCACCCCGATGAGCAACTCCCGGCTCCCGGCTTCCCGCACGTAGCCGCTTACCGTGTACCGCGATTGACAAAGTCCGGCGAGGATGCCGCCAAAAAAAAGGGCAAGAAAGAGTACAAACTTCATACGGGGAAAGGAGAGGGGTAGAGATTGAAAAAGGGTTAAATACGATTTAAGAAGGGAACTGCAGCAATGCAGGCGCCGCCACGATGCGCAACGCTTCCAGGCGTCCACGCCCGAATGAACCGGGTTTATCAATCACAAAGTAGCTGTTGCAGGCGTCCACGCTTGCAGGGATGGTGATTCAAATGGCTTCCTGCGCACGTTGCGGGAAGGCATATTGGCGGAAAGCATAAAAAAATGCAGGCAGCGGGCTACTGAATGCATGAGTCGGACAAAGGGCAAACTGATCTTGCGGGTGATGACCCGGCCGGTGGAAAAAGGGTTGCATGACTGCCGCAATCAAGCTACTCAACGGCGGCTCCGCGGGCGTTATTGTTGCCCTCCAGGAATTGTCCGCATTCGGCCGTGAGCCGGGCGATGGCCGGGTGGTTCAACCCTTCGCGTGCCGCCAGGACCCGGTGGGTGAAGGCCGGCGAAAACTGGGCCATGAACCGCAGTCCTTCGCGCAGGACCACCTCCACGGGGTCCGTGGAATAGCCGTCGGACGGGCCTTTGCGCTTGAACCAATGATTCATGCGCAGCCACGCGGGAAGCCAGGATTTGGGCGTTGCCGTCCGGGCCGCCGTCGTTGCGCGGGAAACGTAGTTGAGGTCGCAGTCAAACGCCCCGATGCTGTCGTGCCGGCGGAACTGGGCCTGGATCTCGGTGATGGACAGCGAGACGGGGTAGCTTTCCAGGAGGGGCGGCATCACGTACCGGCCGCCGGGGCCTTGCACGTTGCTGAAAAAAGTGTGGGTAAATGCCAGGTAATACCCTTCGAAAACGGCCCCGTTGTATTTGCGGTACACCACCAGCAGGTTGGGTTCCCGCACGAGGTAAAAATAATCCCGCTGTTTGCGGAAGCCGGCCGGGGGCAGCCTGGCCAGGGCGTCGGCCTGAAAGTTACTCCCGGGCATGGTGGGTAGTTAGGTGTGGTGGAAAAAGGGAGACGGGAGAAAAGGAGACCGGAGGATAGGACCGCAAAGATCGCAATAAAGACTCAAGGGCCGCAAAGTGGTACGCGTACGCCTCGCGGTCTTTGCGTCTGCTTTGCGCCCCTTGCGGTTCGGTTTAGTTTCTCCGTGAAACTCCGTGCCCTCCGTGTCTCCGTAGTAAATTTCTGTCTCTACGCTTTCCAGCCCGCCTTGTAGCCCTTCACGGCGTAGTACAGGATGAAGGCGTAGCAGGGAATCATGATGACGTAGGCCAGCCGCGTGTTCCCCCACAGGTCCGACAAGCCGCCGTACACCAGCGGCAGGATGGCGCCGCCGGCAATGGCCATGATGAGCAGGGCCGAGCCGATCTTGGTGAACCGGCCCAGGCCCTGGATCGCCAGCGGGAAGATGGCGGGCCACATCAGGGAGTTGGCCAGGCCGAGCAGGGCAATGAAGGCTACCGATACGAAGCCGGTGGTGAGGACGGCCAGGATCGAAAAGACAACGCCGATCGTGGCGCAGATGGCCAGGGCTTTCTCCTGCGCAATGTACTTAGGAATGGCGGCAACGCCTACCAGGTACCCGATGATCATGCAGGCGAGGGTAGCCTGGGTAAAGTAACGGGCCACCGAAAGCTCAATGCCCAGCGAACTGCCGTACGAAATGATGGTGTCGCCGGCAATCACTTCCACGCCCACGTACAGGAAAATGGCAAGGACGCCCAGCACCAGATGCGGAAATTGCAGGACGCTCGTTTTGCCGGTCTTGGCGGGGGCACCCGCGACATCCGCGCCCTCGTCTTTGAGGTCGGGCAGCGACGAGAACAGGATGGCTATGGCCAGCAGCACCAGCAGGCCCGCCATGATCGCGTAGGGCGTTACGATCCGGCCCGCCAGGTTATTGAGTTCAACGAGCCGGGCGGCCGGATCACTGTCGGCAATCCGCGCAACGATCTGGTCGGCGTCTCCGAGCATCAGCGAACCGAAGATGAGGCCGCCCAGGATGCCGGCTCCCTTGTTGGCAATGCCCATCAGGCTGATCCGCGAGGCGGCGCTTTCGGGCGGCCCGATGATGGCCACGTAGGGATTGGAAGCCGTCTGCAACAGCGCCATGCCCGACCCGATGATGAACAAGCCGACCAGGAACAGGTTGAAATTGCGGTCCTGCGCGGCGGGAATGAAAAGCACGGCCCCCACCGCCATGATAAAGAGACCCAGCGCCATGCCTTTCTTGTAACCGGTGGCCCGCAGCACGTAGAAGGAGGGAATTGCCATCACGGTGTAGGCGATGAAGAAGGCCGTCGCCACCAGGTACGCCTGGAAGTCCGATTCGAGTTCGCAGGCAATCTTCAGGTAAGGAATCAGCGTGCCGTTGATCCAGGTAAAAAAGCCGTAGATGAAATAGAGGGAACCGATGATGATCAGGGGGCCCGTGTAGCTTTGGGCCGCTGCGGAAGCCGTGCCCGGGGCAGTTGGCTTAATCGTTGTTGCCATCGTGTGGGGTTTAGAAAAATAAAATGTGGGTGGTGAAGCAAGATAGGTAGTTTACTGATTTTTATTACTACGTAAATTACCGCGTTACCTTACGTCCTCTTACTCCCTTTCAACCCGACTCCCTCCCCGCATGGAACCGAACCGGCAAAACCTCCATCCCTGGCGCCTCGTGGCGTCGGCGGCCGTCGTGCTGAGCATCGCCTTCAGCTACGTCTCCAACGGCCGCATCATCAACGGGCAGAACAACGCCGACGTGTCGGCCAAGTACCCGACGCTCTTTACGCCGGCGGGCTACGCCTTTTCGATCTGGGGACTCATCTACCTGTCGCTGGTGGCCTACGCGGTGTACCAGCTGCGGCCGGCCCGCCGCGACAAACGCATCCACGACCGGCTGGCGGTTCCCCTGACGGCCACCACTCTGCTGAGCATGGTCTGGCTGGTGCTGTTCAACGCGGAGTGGCTGCTGCTGAGCGTGGTGGTGATCCTGGGAATGCTGGGGACGGCGTTGGTGCTGCTGGTCCGGTCGCGGGAATGGGTGCTTTCGCGCCGGGGGGCGGGGTGGCTGTCGGTGCCCTTCAGCCTGTACGCGGGCTGGCTCACGGTGGCTACCATTGCCAACGCCTCGGTGTACCTGAGCAGCACGGGCTGGCGGGGGTACCCGCTCAACCCGACGCTCTGGGCGCTGGTGCTGCTCACGGTGGCCGTGGCGGTTGCCGTCGGGGTAAGCTGGCGGCTGCGCGACGCGGTGTTCCCCGGGGTGGTGGCCTGGGCGAGCCTGGCCATCTGGGTGGCCCGCCGGCCGGAAAATGAGATCGTGGCCCTGGCGGCCCTGGCTGCAGCCCTCGTGCTGGCGGCCTGGACCGTATTCTGCGCCCTCCGCCTCTCGCGCCGCGACGCGTACCAAACCACGGCAGGGTAGGAGCGGGGTTCGATGTTCGATGTTCGGGAAAGAGCTTTTCCGGCAGTGATTGCCTATTGCCCACTGCTCATTGCCCACTGTCAAAAGCCATTTTCCATTTTCCAATTTTCCATTTGCAATTTCTATGTGGTGGGTGTACGCATTGCTTTCCGCGTTTTTTGCCGGGCTTACGGCGGTACTGGCTAAGGTGGGCGTAAAAGGCGTGGACAGCGACCTGGCGACGGCCGTCCGGACGGTGGTGGTGCTGGTGCTCACCTGGGGCATCGTGCTGTTCAGGAAAACGGCGCACCCGGCCGGGCTGAGCCGGCAGAACCTGCTGTTCCTGGTGTTGTCGGGCGTGGCGACGGGCTTGTCGTGGCTTTGCTACTTCCGGGCGTTGCAAGCGGGCACCGTCTCGCAGGTGGCGCCGGTAGACAAGGCCAGCGTCGCGGTTGCCATCCTGCTGTCGGTGGTATTCCTGCACGAACCCCTTTCCTGGAAAACCGCCCTGGGCACCCTGCTCATCCTCGCCGGCACGTGGGTGATTATCTGGTAGCGACTCCTGACGACTTCCTGTCCATGCAAACCTTAATTGAACTGACCAATCAATACCGGCAACTGCTGGAAAGCGGGGAAAACCTGGCCGTGATCGACGCTTTTTACGACGAAGGGATCGTGCAGGTGGAAAACGACGAAGCGCCCCTTACCGGCCGGCACACGCTGCGCCAGCTGGAAATGCAAAACCTGGCGAAAGTATCGGCCTGCCGACAGCGCATCGCCACGCTCCTGGTGGATGAACGGCAGAGCATCGTCATGGGCGAAATGACGATTGCGTTCACGGGCAAAACGGCCGGTCCCCGGAAGCTGAACCAGGCTTTCGTGCAGCACTGGCAAAATGGCAAAATCGTGTACCAGCGGTTCTACTACGGGGGATTCCTGCCGGACGACGCGCCGCGCACGGACGCCTGACCCCCGGAGACCGGCAGGTAAACCCGCGGCCGGGTTGGTACGCGGCCGTACCGGGCGTTACACGTTGAAGAAATACTGGTAGACGAAGTAGACCACGACCAGCAGCAGGATGAAGCCGAAGCAGCCCAGGCCACCCCGCCGCCCGGGACGGCCGTCACCGTCTCCGCGTCCGCCGCCGAGCAGTTTGTTGAGGAGAAAGAATTGCAGGAGACCTCTGAACATGGCTGAAATATTTTATTGTTTCTCAGCCTTTTACGGGCACAACCCTTTTTAGTTCAGTTTCACGCAAAGGCACAAAGAAAGGAACTTAACCGCAAGGGGCGCAAGGGAGACGCAAAGGGCGCAAAGAGGCACGGGTTCCCACCCGTTTGCGCCGCAATCCTGCCAATCCTCCATCCTGTAAATCCTGATCCCTTTGCGGTTAAGTTCTTCCCAACTCCTTCTCCATCTTCACCAGCGGAAACGCCTCGCCGTCGGGAAACTGCAATGCGAAGCGTTCCACGGCCTCGTAGCCCATTGCCGCGTACAGGGGTTCCCCGGGCAGCGTCGCCCCGAGGGTGGCCCGCCGGAAGCCCGCGGTCCGGGCGGCTTCCTCGCAGGTGTGCATCAGTTGGCGGCCGATGCCGAGGCGGGCCCAGCCGGGGTGCACGAAGAAAGCCCTGATCCGCGCGGCGTCGCGGTCCGGGTCGAGGAGCGGGTCTTCGGTGCCCTTGGTCTGGTCGCCGCCGAACAGCGTGTTGCGTTTGCTCCAGCCGCCGCAGCCCACCAGGGTATTCCCGCTTTCGGCCACGAAGTACGTACCGTCTTTGATCAACTGGCTGTCAATGCCGAACACGTACACCAGGGCGCTTTCCACCTGGCGGACCGTGTAATACCCGTTGCTCAGCCCCCGCACCGATGCCGGAATGAGGGCGGCCAGTCCCGGCACGTCGTCCGGCACCGCCACGCGAATGTTGAAAACCATGATTGAATAGAAATGGAAAATGTAAAATGAAAAATGGAAAGTATAGGGCAGCTACCTGGACGACCCGAAATACTGGTCCGGGCCAATTTGTCATTTTCAGTTTTCAATTTTCCATTATCGATTACCCCAGCATGTCCCGCAGGGTGCCCGTGACGCCGGTGCGGATGCCGCGGTCGGTGCGGACTACGTTGGCGCATTCGTGAACCGGGTCGTGCTCAAACATGAGCAGGTACTTGCCCTGCACGGCTTCGTCGAGAAAATTGGTTTTTTCCTCCATCGTCAGCAGGGGCCGCACGTCGTAGCCCATCACGTAGGGAATGGGCACGTGGGCCGCCGAGGGAACCAGGTCGGCCAGGTACACCACCGTCTTGTCGCGGTACTGGATCTTGGGCAGCATCATCCCTTCGGTGTGGCCGTTCACGAACAGGAAATCCACGTGGGGAAACGGGGAGGGCTTGCCCGGCTCGATGTAGTGCAGGTGGCCGCTTTCCTCCATGGGCAGCAGGTTTTCGGTCAGGAAACTGGCTTTTTCGCGCGGGTTGGGCTTGGTGGCCCATTCCCAGTGGGCGGGGCTGGTCCAGTACCGGGCGTTGGGAAAGGTGAGTTCGAAGCCCGTCCGGTCGGGGGAGCGTTTCACGCCGCCGCCGCAGTGGTCGAAGTGCAGGTGGGTAAGCACCACGTCGGTGATTTCACCGGGGGTAAAGCCGGCCTTGCGCAGCGAGCTTTGCAGGGTGGCGTCGCCGTGCAGGTAGTAGTGGCTCAGGAACCGGGCGTCCTGTTTGTCGCCAATGCCATTGTCCACCAGGATGAGCTGGTCGCCGTCCTCGATGAGCAGGCAGCGCAGGGCCCAGGTGCAGAGGTTGTATTCGTCGGCGGGGTTGAGCCGCTGCCAGATGGACTTGGGCACCACGCCGAACATGGCCCCGCCGTCGAGTTTGAAAAAGCCGGTTTCGATGGCGTATAAGTTCATGGGAGTAATGGAGTTAGAGCGTTGAGGAGTTAGGGCGTTTGAGCGTTGGGGAATTAGCGGGCTGAGGGAAACGCACCAATCCCGATTCTCAAACTCCCCAGCTCTCTAATTCCACTACTCCCTGAATACGCCCATGCGGGAGAACTTGTCAATGCGCTGGTTGATCCGGGTGAGCGGATCAATGCCGTCCAGTTCCTGCAGTTGGGTAAGGATGGTCGTCTTGATGATTTTCGCCATGGCCACGGGGTCCGTGTGGGCGCCGCCCAGGGGTTCTTCCACGATGCCGTCAATGAGGCCGAAAGCCAGCATGTCGGTGGCCGTGAGCCGGAGGGCTTCGGCGGCCTGTTCCTTGAAGTCCCAGCTGCGCCACAGGATGGAGGAGCAGGATTCGGGCGAAATCACGGAGTACCAGGTATTTTCGAGCATCAGCACCCGGTCGCCGATGCCGATGCCCAGGGCGCCGCCGGAGGCGCCTTCCCCGATCACGATGCAGATGACGGGCACTTTGAGCATGAACATTTCGCGGAGGTTGCGGGCAATGGCCTCGCCCTGGCCGCGTTCTTCGGCCTCGATGCCCGGAAAAGCGCCGGGGGTGTCAATGAAGGTCACGATGGGCTTGTTGAACTTTTCGGCCATCTTCATCAGGCGCAGGGCTTTGCGGTACCCTTCGGGGTTTGCCATGCCGAAGTTGCGCTGCTGCCGCTGCTTGGTGTTGCGGCCCTTCTGCTGGCCGATGAACATCACCGTCTGGTCGTCAATGGTGCCGAAGCCGCCGACCATGGCCTGGTCGTCGCGCACCGACCGGTCGCCGTGCAGTTCGATGAACTGGGTGGCAATGCTGTAAATGTAATCAAGGGTATAGGGGCGGTCACCGTGGCGGGAGAGCTGGACGCGTTGCCAGCGGGTCAGGTTCTGGAAGGTTTCACGTTTCAGCTTTAGAATGTTACTCTCAAAGGAGCGGACGGCCAGCTGTAAATCTTCGTTCCGTTCAACGTCCAACTGTTGTTTCATCTCGGCCAGCCGGGCCTCCAAATCCGCAATGGGTTTCTCAAAGTCCAACAACATCTGTGGTTCAGGATTATCAGGTCAAAATAGGGGCGTAAAGTTATAAGATATTATCAAAATAGTAAGCAGTGAGCGAAGAGTCGTAAGGGGAGGGAGCGGGGAGTAGTCAATGGATCGCGGAGGGGGCGGCGCCGGGTATCGTTTCCCGATCCGTAGAGACGCGATGCATCGCGTCTCCCTGATGCAACCCCCGCCCTGAATGACAAAATCCTCCCGCGGCCCGCAGTCCGGGGCAAACCCGGTTCCGCGCCGCAGAAGGATTGGGGGTATTGAGGGGTTGGGTATTAGAAGATTAGGGTATTGGGAAGGAACCACCCCCGGCCCCTCCTTAAAAAAAGGAGGGGAGCCGTACCTGGCGGCCCCGCTGATAAGAAGGCCATGACGTACGTTCCTCCTTGTTACGCAGCCGATGGTCACGGTTCCCCTCCTCCATCAAGGAGGGGACAGGGGTGGGTTTTTGCCAACCAGTTGATTTTCAAACGCAAAACGGCCTATTGCACATGGAACGGCCTGTCGTTCGGAATTAACCCGGTTGTTCGCGGAGACGCGATGAATCGCGTCTCTACACCATGGACGCACCGGCCTGCACGGCCGTCAGGTTGTCGCGTTCTTCGTCGGTGAACATTTTTGAGCGGATGAGGAAGCGGACGCCCAGGGGAATTTCCAGGGAAAAGCTGGCGCCGCGGCCGGGCGTCACGTCAATGGTGAGCTGGGTGTGCTGCCAGTACTGGTACTGTTCTTCCGACATGAAGAACGCGCAGCCGTGAACCGACCCCAGCCACACGTCGCTCTCCCCGATGATGA
>CADCTQ010000557.1 GCA_902805615.1 uncultured Cytophagales bacterium | reverse complement strand
TATACAGTCTGATGACGAACTACGAGTTGGGCGCAATGAAAGTATTTTCAATGCCCATGCACCTGATGTTAGATTTGTTTTCCGGCATTTTCCTGGCCGCATCGCCCTGGATTTTCGGGTTTGCGGATCGTGTATACCTGCCGCACCTCATCCTGGGTATTTTCGAGATCGGCGCTTCGCTGATGACCGACAAAGTACCCTACCGGGGCACCAGCAGCATGGGGCATGGCATGGGCCACAGCACCGGCGGCCGGATGGCGGATACGCGCTTGTAACATAAAGAACTTGGATTGTGAAGTAGGTACGTGCAGAAACGTGAAGTTGGCCGAGGCGCAAAACGTGTAGTTGAGTAGTGGGGTTGTATAAAGGTTGGATGTGCAGTAGGTAGCAGGGTTGGATGTGCAGTTGGATGGAAAAAGGCGGGTTGACCGGAACATCGGTTTACCCGCCTTTTGCGTTTTATGAGTGAATTGACGAGGAAGGGTGTGGCTGCCCGCAAAGCAGGCCGTACCCAAATTATGCCGTATATTCCGGGCGGTTCATTATGCTGCAACTCTCTTTTGACGAATTTCAGGCGCTGCTCTTCCGGCACGGAAGGTTGGCCGAAGCCGATAACCAGCCGGAAGGCATTTACCATACCAGTTACCGGGCGCAGTTGAATACGCCCGTTTGCGAAGGCAGCGCCACCAACATCACCATCCGGGAAGACATTACGCTCCTCCGGTACGAGATCACCTTCAAAGAAGCTACTACCGTGCAGATGCAGGCTACGCTGCCGCAGGTAGGCTTCTGGCACTGCCTGAAAGGCCAGATCACCCTGTACCGGCAGAACATCGTCCCCCGGCCAGACAGCCAGTTGCACTTCCACGTCAGGAGCAGAGGAGGCTTTTTCTACGTAACGGCGGCCTCTGAAGGCTGGATGCAGTTTGAGCCGTGCCAACCCGTCCGCATCCTCGTGCTGCTGTTCAGCTACCCGGCTTTCAAGCAACTGGTGGGTGAACAGCTCACCGCTCTCTCGCCCGGCGTCATCAACGCCTTGCAGGAGGAAAATGGCCATTATACGAAGGTTACCAAACTTTCTTCCCACGCAATGGCATTGTGTGAAGCCATATTCGACAACCCCTACGAAGGCAAAAGCCGGCAATTCTACCGGGAAGCCAAAGTGATTGAACTGCTGGCCTACCAGATTGACCAGATCAGCAAGTCTGCCCGCGGGCCGGACTCCACCGGGCTGAAGCTGACGGCGGAAGAAGAAGGCCGGATCGAGTACTGCCGGGAAGTACTGCTGGCCTCCCTGGCCAATCCGCCCTCCCTGATTGCACTCGCCAAGCAAATCGGCATGAGTGATTACCGGCTGAAGAACGGCTTCCGGCAGAAATACGGCGAAACCCCTTACCGCTTCATTGCCGACCAGCGGATGTTCAAAGCCCGGCAACTGCTGCTGGAAGGGGCCTTGAGCGTAAGCGAAGTCGCCGCCGGGGTTGGGTACACTTCACTGGGCACTTTTTCAAACAGCTTTTACGAAAAATTCGGCATCCGCCCCAGCGAAATGTAGACCGCGGCGCCTGGCCGGTCCCGCACCAAAAAAATCCATGATAAATCCACTTGCATCGGGAATAACAAAGATCCCGCCGCGCTGCGCTAATTTTATTTTTGATGGAGGCATACATACCCTGCATCGGGAGTAAAATACGTTTGGATGAATGAGGTGACCAAAAAATTATTGCGGGCGGCCTTCCCGACCGCCGCTTCCTACCTGGCTGCCTACCGCACCCGCCGGCATATTGCGGGCATCTGGGGCGATTTTCAACTCGACTTTGCCCGGCGTCTCTACGGGAAACGTTGCCCGGTCGTGCTTTCGGGGCCCTTCGAGGGAATGCAGTACATCAACGACATCGTGTACGGTTGCATCACGCCCAAATGGCTGGGCTCTTACGAAGCCGAACTGCACCCGGTGGTTGAAGAAATCATCAGCCTCGGCTACCATACGATCATAGACGCCGGCGCTGCCGAAGGCTACTACCTGACCGGCCTGGCCCGGCGGATGCCCGGCACTACGCTCTACGGCTTTGATAACGACCCTTTGGCCCGCCGCCAGCAAGCCCGGCTGGTCAGCCTCAACGGCCTGCAGAATGTGCACCTTGGCGGTTACTGCGCCCCGGCGTGGCTGAAAGCCCACTGCGAACCGGGTTCGCTGGTGATCTGCGACCTCGAAGGGTACGAACTCTACCTGCTCAGCCCCAGGATTGTGCCCGGGCTGAAGGAGGCCGACATCCTGGTAGAGCTTCACCCTTTTTCCCCGATGAGTTACCCGGAAGTACGCCGCACCATCACCGACCGTTTTGAAGCGACGCACGACATTCAACGCATTGCGTCGCAACAGAAGGATGAGCGCTTTTACAACGCGGTAGCCGACGGCTTGTTCTCGCGGGAGGAAATGAAGGAGGCGCTGGATGAACGCCGGTTCTCCGGCCAGGAATGGCTGTGGATGCGCCGCAAGTAAAGGATGTTTTTCCGGCCGCCGCCTCGCCGGGCGGTTGCACCCGGCGTAAGGCGGCACGACGGGAAAATCACGCACCCGGTGCGCCTCTTCCCCGGTCCCGGTGTCCGGAACCGGTCAATTTCTGTTTTAAAGCATATAATATTTGCAAACGTTGCCCAAATGCGACATCTTGTTACACAACATTGTTAATAACTAACGTTATAGTTGTATAATTTGCGCTGGCCTGGTCCGAAGGGTGCCGGCCAACCTCTCTCGTACCAGCAGATGCCTTCGCGCCTCTCTTTTTGCGCTTCAGAATCCTGACCGGGCCTCCGCGTGCTGCCGTGCCCGAGGTTACCTAATTCCCACGCGCGGGTCGCCGGGGTACCGCACATCCTTTTGTTCTTGCAAAACCACTCACCCATGAATAAGAAAATATTTTACACCCTGGGCGTCGTCGCCCTCCTGGCGCTGTCGGCCTGGCTGGTGGCGCGGCCCGGCGCTTCGCAGCAAACCAACCTGACGGCCAACGTCAAAAAGGGCCTCTTCGAAATGACCGTAACGGCCACCGGCGAACTGAAGGCCAAAAACTCGGTCGAGATCAGCGGCCCTACCGCCATGCGCGAAGTGCAGGTGTACCAGGTCAAGCTTTCCAACCTTGTTCCCGAAGGAACGGTGGTGAAGAAAGGCGACTACGTGGCCTCCCTCGACAAGACCGAGCTGATGAACAAGCTCAAGGACGCCGAGGCGGAACTGCAAAAGTTCCAGGCCCAGTTCACCCAGGCCCAGCTCGACAGTTCCCTGAACCTGCGTGCGGCCCGCGACGAAATGGTGAACCTGGGCTTCGAGGTGAAGGAAAAAAACATCGTCCTCGAACAGTCCAAGTACGAGCCCCCCGCCACCATCCGGCAGGCCGAAATTGACCTCGAAAAAATCCGGCGCAAGCAGGAGCAATCCAAGCAGAACCTGAACATCAAACGCCGGCAGGCCGTTGCCAAAATGAGCGAGGTCGGCGCCCAGCTGTCGCAGGCCCAGAGCAAGGTAGACCGGCTCCGCCAGGTGGTCGGCCAGTTCGAAATCACCGCCCCCGAGCCCGGCATGGTGATCTACCACCGCGACTGGTCGGGCAAAAAGGTGATCGTGGGCAGCACCGTCAACGCCTGGGACCCCACCGTGGCCACCCTGCCCGACCTCTCCACGATGATCTCCAAAACGTTCGTCAACGAGGTGGACATCCGCAAGATCAAGCAGGGCCAGACCGTGAAGGTGGGCCTCGACGCCTTTCCCGAGAAAAAGCTGACCGGCAAGGTGGTTTCCGTCGCCAACGTGGGCGAAACCATGCCCAACTCCGACGCCAAGGTGTTCGAAGTGAACATCCTCGTCAACGAAAGCGACACCACGCTGCGCCCCGCCATGACCACCAGCAACCTGGTGCTCACCGGCTCGGTGAAGGAGGCCCTCTACATCCCGCTCGAAGCCGTGCACACGCAGGGCGACTCGGTCACGTACGTGTTCCGCAAGGACGGCGCCGGCCTGGTGCGGCAACAGGTGAAGCTGGGCCAGACCAACGAAAACGAAGTAGTGGTGCTCGAAGGGCTCAAAGAAGCCCAGGAAGTGTACCTGTCGGTGCCCAAGGACGGCGACCGCCAGGAACTCGTACTGCTGCCCAAGCCCAAAAAGGCGGTCCCCGCCGCCAAACCTTCCAACACCCTTTCCGCCCGCTAACGTGCTCAAACGCTATTTTTTTACCCTCGAAATTGCCCTCCAGGCGATTTTGGCGAACAAGCTGCGTTCGCTGCTGACGGCCCTGGGCATCATTTTCGGCGTGGCCGCCGTGATCGCCATGCTGGCCGTGGGCAACGGCGCCCAGCAGGAAATCCTGGAGCAAATCCGGCTGGTGGGCGTCAACAACGTGGTGATCACGCCGGTGGTGGAGCAGAAGGAAGAAAAGGTGGAGGAAGGGGAGAAGAAGCCCGAGAAGAAAACGTATTCGCCCGGCCTCACGCTGGCCGACGCCGAAAGCATCCGCCGCCTGATCCCGGAAGTGGAAAAAGTGAGCCCCGAGATCATGCTCGAAACGGCCATCGTCAAGAACGGCGTGCGGCGGTCGGCCAAGCTGGTGGGGGTGGAGCCCGCCTACTTCGAACTGAGCAACTTTTCCCTCCAGGAAGGCAAGATGTTCAACGGGCACCAGCTCACGCACGGCGAACAGGTGTGCATCATCGGCAAGGGCATCCAGACCAAGTTTTTCAGCAAGGAAAACCCGGTCGGCAAGACGATCAAGTGCGGCAAGCACTGGCTCACCATCATCGGCGTGCTCAACGAACGCATCATCTCCGAAAATTCCATCTCCAAGCTGGGCATCCGCGACTACAACATGGACGTGTACGCCCCGCTCCGCACCGTGCTCATCCGGTACGTGAACCGGTCGCTGGTGACCGAACGGGCCATCCAGCAGGCCAACAACCGCTTCGGCGGCGACGGCGAGGAAGACAAGGGGGCCAAAAACTACCACCAGATTGACCGGCTGGTGGTCCAGACCCGGCAAACCGAATACCTCACGCCCACCTCCGAAGTGGTGGCCCGGATGCTCCAGCGGCGGCACAACGGCAAGGTGGACTACGAAATCACCATTCCCGAACTGCTCCTCAAGCAGCAGCAGCGCACCAAAGACATTTTCAACATCGTGCTGGGGGCCATTGCCGGCATTTCGCTCATCGTGGGCGGCATCGGCATCATGAACATCATGCTGGCCTCGGTGCTCGAACGCATCAAGGAGATCGGCCTGCGCCTCTCGCTGGGCGCCAAAAAGGGCGACATCATCCTGCAATTCCTCTTCGAAGCGATCATGATCAGCGTCACGGGCGGCCTCATCGGGGTGGCCCTGGGCATTTCGAGCGCCGTCATCATCTCGGGCATTGCCAACATTCCCACCATCGTAACTCCTTTCTCGGTGTTCCTTTCGTTCTGCGTGGCGGCTTTCACGGGGCTGCTGTTCGGCATCGCCCCGGCCCGCCGTGCCGCCAACCAGGACCCCATAACTTCGCTCCGGTATGAATAAATTCCGCCTGTTCACGGCAACCAGCTTCTTTTTGATCCAGTGCGTAGTGACGACGGCCCAGGAGAACCGGGTCCCGGCGCGCCAACTGTCGCTGCCCGAGGCCATCGGCATGGCCCGCCAGCAGTCGCCGGCCGTGCGGACGGCCCTCAACCGCTACCTCAACCGCTACTGGCAGTACCGCTTCTACCAGTCCAACTACCTGCCCCAGCTGAGCCTGCGCGGCACGCTGCCCAACTTCGACCGCAACATCATCCCGGTGACCCAGGAGGACGGCAGCCAGGCGTTCCGCGAGGTGAGCCAGTCGGTGGTCAACACGGACCTGCTCATTTCGCAGAGCATCGGCATCACGGGCGCCCAGGTGTACGCCGGCAGCGGACTGCGCCGGATCGACAACTTCCAGCCTGCCACGGCCGTCCCGCTGGAGTACAGCGCCCGGCCCTTCTACATGGGCATCACGCAGCCGCTGTTCCGGTTCAACCGGTTGCGGTGGGACCGCAAGATCGAGCCCCTCCTTTTCGAAGAGGCGCGGCGGAGCTACCAGGAGTCGGTGGAAGAGATTTCGTTCAACACCACCAACCTGTACTTTACGGCGCTGCTCGCCCAGATCCAACTGGAAATTGCCGAAAAGAACGTAGCCAACAACGATACGCTCTACAAGGTGGCCGAAGGACGCTTCAACCTCGGGCGGATTGCCGAGAACGAACTGCTGCAACTGGAACTGGCCCTGATGAACGCCCGGCAGAACCTGGCCCAGTCGGAACTGCAACTCGAGTCGGGCCTGCTGGCCCTGCGGGTGCAGTTGGGCCTGACCGACAACGCGCCGCTGGGGCTGGTGGTGCCCGACCGCATTCCCCAGTTTGTGGTCAACCAGGATTCGGCGCTGGCCCAGGCCCGCCGCAACCGTTCGCAGATGGTGGGCTTCGAACGGCAGGTGCTCGAAGCCCAGGCCGAAGTAGCCCAGGCCCGCGGCGAAACCGGCCTCACCGCCGACCTCCAGGCCAACCTGGGCTTTACCCAGCAGTCCGGCTCGATTCCGGGCGTCTACGCGCGGCCGCAGGACCAGCAGTCCGTGTCGCTGAACTTCCAGATTCCGCTGGTGGACTGGGGGCGCACCCGTTCCCGTACCCGCACCGTGCGGGCCAACCTGGAGCTGGTGGAGGCCAACGTGCAGCAGGACCGCATTACCTTCGAACAGCAGGTGTACCTCCAGGTGAAGCAGTTTGACGTGCTGCGGCGGCAGATGGAGGTGGCCCGCAAAGCCGACGAGGTGGGCGAAAAACGCTACGAGATCACCAAGAACCGCTACCAGATCGGCAAGATCGGCATCACCGACCTCAACATTGCCCAGCAGGAAAGGGACCAGGCCAAACTCGCCTACGCCCAGGCCCTGCGCGACTTCTGGCGGGCCTACTACAACCTGCGCTACCTCACCCTCTACGATTTCGAAAACAACCAGCCGCTGTTCAGCGAGGAAGTTTTGAAGGCGCTGGAGTAGGGGAGTTAGAGAGTTGGAGAATTTGGGAGTCAGAACTGAACCGCAAGGATCGCAAAGAGAAGGCGCAAAGGGCGCAAAGTGGTACGCGTACGCCTTGCGGTCCTTGCGTCTCCTTTGCGCCCTTTGCGGTTGAGTTCCAACTCTCAAACTCCCCGACTCTCAAACTCACTTCAGTGCTTCGAAGCTGTACCTGGCGTCGGTCCAGAACGCGTCGAGGGCGATGATGCGGGGTTTGAAGAAGGAGATCAGGGCGGGCCAGTCGTCCTGGTTGAACACGTTGACGGGGGCAATGTCCTTGTGGATGCGGCTGATGAGCTGTCCGTGCTCGTCGGTGGTGTGCAGCACCCACTCCCAGGGTTCGCCGAGGGTGGCGTGCAGCAGGCTTTTGAGTTCGGTGAATTGCAGGAAGAAGAGTTCCTGGATGCCCGCGTCGGGGTGCGTGAGTTCGATGCCGATGGAGCCCGTTTTGTTGTCGGCCCGCATCCGGAAGTACACGTGTTTGAATCCCGTCTTGTAGTTGACCCAATTCACTTTGAGCCCTTCCGCCGACGGCACCGGGGCCACGTACTGCCCGAAGGCGGTCCAGAAGGCCTGCCGGAGCTGCGATGCTTCCCCTTTCTTGTACATGGGGCAAAAGTACGGGTTTGCGGGCAGAGGGTTTACACCGCAGCGGGAGCATTTGAACCGCAGCGGGCACGGAGCACACAGAGGAAAAAGGAGCATGACGTGTCGGCTTGCGGGAAAAACCGTACCGCCAGAAGGGCTCGCATTGCGGGTAGTGGTCGCATGGCGGGAAAGCGTCGCATGGTGGGAAAGCGTCGCATGGCGGGAA
>CADCTQ010000556.1 GCA_902805615.1 uncultured Cytophagales bacterium | reverse complement strand
GCCTGGTACTGGGCTGCTACCCCCCGGCAAGCGCTCCGTAGGAGCGTCCTGTTAGCTTCTAACATTTGAACAGGACGCTCCTGCGGCGCTTTGCCAGCTACTCCCATCAAAGGCGTCACTCCAACCAAAGGCATTTCTACTTCTCACGAAACGCACGCCCTGGTCACTCCCCCAAATGCCAAACTGGGAATTGCTGACCACCAAAACAGGTTGCTGCCGGCAGGATTATGAAACGGTACGTTCGCCAAACGAAAGGGCAAGCGGACGCTTGGGAGGGGAAGGCACAGGCGGACGCCTGCGCCAGCGCGCCCAAGCAAGGGTGCCCTTGCACCAGCCGGCTCATCGAACAAGAAACAAGCGTTGAACCTTGCTTTCCTTCCGCCGGAGGCGGAAACCATAGTAGGCATGAAGCACAGCTTCGTGCCAGCACGCTACTCCGCGCCAGCCCGTTTTACTTCGCGCCCTCTCCTTTTTCTTTGCGCCCTTTACGCGCCTTTGCGTGAACTCCGCCTTGTCCCAATCCGCACAGCGGCCGTCCGTTTTAGGACAGCCCGCCTTGCCCAAAAACCCTTTTCCCGCTTTCCGGGGCACTTTCCGGGTTTGGCAAAGCATTTGTTTAGCAAAGTGCAAGCAAATGCCGGGGCCGGCCCGCCGGTTCCGCACGACAACGCCATGGGAAGAGCCTACCTGGGTGAATTTGAAGAATTGGTGCTGCTGGCCGTACCCGTGCTGGAAGGGGAGGCGTACGGCGTGACCATTGCCAACGAACTCCGGCGCCGCACCAGCCGGCCCATCGGCCTGAGCAGCGTCCACATTGCCCTGTACCGGCTCGAAGAGAAAGGCTACGTGCGGTCGGAACTGGGCGGGGCCACCACGTCCCGGGGCGGACGCCGCAAGCGGCTTTTTACCATCACCGCGTTGGGGCAAAGCACCCTGGCCGAAATCCGGCAGGTGCGCGACGACCTCTGGAACGCCATGCCGAGACCTTCCCTTTCGTGAGCAGCAGACTTTACGCCACCCACCAGACCGGAGATAACCACACGCCCTTGAATCCGTCCACGCCCCCCGACCCGAACCTCCACCCGCCCCGCTGGGCCCGGCGCCTGCTGGCCCGGGTGCTGCCCGAACCCCTGTTCGAAGAACTGGCCGGCGACCTGGAGGAGCAGTTCTACCAGCACGCCGCCGAACGGGGTCCCCGCCGGGCCCGGCAGCTGTACGTGCTCGAAGTGCTCGGATTCTGCCGGCCCTACTTCTTCACGCGCCGCTGCGGGACGGACCGCCACGCCTACCCTAACCCCCTTTTTAGCGATATGCTCACCAATTACCTGACCGTCGCGTGGCGGAACCTGCTGCGCCACAAATCCCATTCGGCCATCAACGTGGGCGGCCTCGCCGTGGGCATGGCCGTGGCCCTGCTCATCGGCCTGTGGATGTGGGACGAACTCTCGTACAACACCTGCCACCGCAACTACGAACGCATCGTCCGGGTGCACCGGCACACCACGATGAACAACGCAACGGGCACGGGCCCTATCGTGCCCTACCCCCTCGCCCACGAACTCAGAACCAAGTACGGGGCTTACTTCAAACACGTACTGATGGCCTGGCAGGTCGAAGACCACACCTTGTCGGTGGGCGACAAAAAAATAGCGTTGGCCGGGCAATTCATCGAACCCGGGGCGCCGGAAATGCTTACCCTCGACATGCAACAAGGCACCTGGGGCGGCCTCCGCGACCCCCACTCGGTGATGCTCTCCGCCTCGGCCGCCCGGGCCCTTTTCGGCGACGGGGACGCCCTGGGCAAAGCCCTCAGGATTGACAACGCGTTTGACGTCACCGTGACGGGCGTCTACGCGGACCTGCCGCAGAATACGCATTTTCAACCGGTCAAGTATTTTCTTCCCTGGGACCTGCTTACCAGCGCCATCCCGGCGATCAAGGAGCAGGGGTGGGACAACAACTTTCTGAGCGTCTACGCCGAGTTGCAGCCCCACGCCCCTGCCGACCAGGTGTCGGCCCGGATCAAGGACCTGATGCTGAACAACCGGCGCGACAGCAAAGAGCACATTACCTACCAACTGTTTCTGCACCCCATGCGCAAGTGGCACCTGCAATCGGAGTGGAAGAACGGCGTGAACACCGGGGGCCTGGTGCAGTACGTGTGGCTGTTCGGGCTCACCGGGGCGTTCGTGCTGCTGCTGGCGGCCATCAACTTCATGAACCTCTCCACGGCCCGGTCCGAGAAGCGGGCCAAAGAAGTAGGGGTGCGCAAGACCATGGGCTCCCTCCAGCGCCAACTGGTGGGGCAGTTCTTCAGCGAATCCTTCCTGGTGGTGGTGCTGGCCTTCGGGGTTGCCCTGCTGCTGGCGGCCAGCTTTTTGCCGTGGTTCAACGGGGTGGCCGGCAAGCAACTGCACTTGCCCCTGGGCAACCCCTACTTCTGGTTGGCCGGCGGCTTGTTTGTGGCCCTCACCGGCCTGCTGGCGGGCAGTTACCCGGCCTTTTACCTGTCCTCATTCCGGCCGGTGCAGGTGCTCAAGGGCACCTTCCGGGTGGGCCGCCTGGCGGCCCTGCCCCGCAAAGCGCTGGTGGTGGTGCAGTTTACCGTGTCGGTCACCCTCATTACGGGCACCCTGCTGGTATACCGGCAGATTGAGCACGCCAAAAACCGGCCGGTGGGCTACACGCGGGAAGGTTTGGTCATGATGCGGATCACCAACGGCGAAATTTTCGGCAAGTTTGACCGGCTGCGCGACGAACTCAAAAACGCGGGTGTGGTTGCCGAAGCGGCCCTTTCGGCCCACCAGGCTACGGAACCCTGGGCCTCCAACGGCGGCTTTGACTGGCCCGGCAAGGACCCGGCGCTGCAAACGGACTTCGGCACCCTTACCGTGTCGCCCGAGTACGGCAAAACGGTGGGCTGGCAGTTCGTGGCAGGCCGCGACTTTTCGCGGGAGCTTGCCAGCGATTCATCGGGCTTTGTGGTCAACGAGGCGGCCGTCAAGTACATGGGCCTCAAAAACCCCGTGGGCGCCACCATCCGCCGCGACGGCCGTCCGTTCCGCATCCTGGGTGTCATCAAGGACGTGGTGTTGGGTTCGCCCTTCGAGCCGGTGCAGCCCACGGTGTTTTTCCTTCAGGGCCCCCTCAACTGGGTCACCCTCAGAATCAAGCCGGGCGTGAGTCCGGGCCGGGCGTTGCCCAAGATGGAGGCCGTGTTCAAAAGCGTGCTGCCCGACGTGGCCTTCAACTACCAGTTCGTGGACCAGGCATACGCCCTCAAGTTTGCCGCCGAAGAACGCATCGGCACGCTGGCCGCCGTGTTTGCGGGGCTGGCGGTCTTCATCAGTTGCCTGGGCCTGTTCGGGCTGGCTTCCTTCACCGCCGAGCAGCGTACCAAAGAGATCGGCATCCGCAAAGTGCTGGGCGCTTCGGTAGCCGGCGTGTGGCGGATGCTGTCGAAGGAGTTCGTGTACCTGGTGGGCGTGGCCTGCCTGATTGCCCTGCCCCTCTCCTACTTCGTGCTTTCCCGGTGGCTGGCGCAGTACACCTACCGCACGGCGCTGGCCTGGTGGATCTTTGCCGGCGCTGGCGCGGCGGCTCTGCTCATCACGCTGCTCACGGTGAGTTACCAGGCCGTCAAAGCCGCCCTGGCCAACCCGGTGCAGTCGTTGAGAAATGAGTAGAACAGTCGTAAGTCGCCAGTCGTAAGTCGTAAGTGGGATTGGGAAGTGATCTTTTCCGCTTATGACTGGCAATGCGCACGTTGAGAAAGGAGTTGTGAGTCGTACCCGAAAACGATTCGTTCCCGATCCCACTTACGACTGGCGACTTACGACTGTTGTACGACTGTTTTACCATTCGGCTACTTGCCGGTGGGCGTAGCACCACAGCCATTGTTCGCCGGGTTCGGCGGAGGCCACGACGGGGTGGCCGCTGCGGTGGAAGTGTTTGGTGGCGTGCTTGTTTTTGGAGGCGTCGCAGCAGCGGGTTTCGCCGCAGGTCTGGCAGGTCCGCAGGTGCACCCATTCGTCGCCGGTCTGGATGCACTCGATGCACACGTAGCTGTCGTCGCTGAGTACTTGCGTGATATTGCTTAAGTCCGGGCAAGTCTTGGGAGTGATCATGGTGGAAAGGTTGAAGGGTGGAATGAAGGACTGAATGGATTACAAAATAACGGAATTCGGAAAGGATGTAACCAGGAATGCTACGACAATTAAACGTTCCGCCGGTCCGATATTCCCTCATCCTACCATGAATCCCAGCCGCCTTCCCGCCCAAATCCGGTTCGTCCTTCCATCATGCCCATCTTTTCATCAAGCCCATCAAGGTTCAGACCATCCCGTTCATCCTTTCATCAAGCCCATCAAGGTTCCGACGATGTGAGTTTTGCCCGCGACGAGATGACCACGATGCCCAGGCCCATGAGGGCGATGATGGTGAAGGAAACCCGCAGGCTGGTGGCGCCGGCCACGAGGCCGATCAGGGGCGGACCAATGAGGAAACCCAGGAAGCCAATGGTGGAAACGGCAGCCAGCGCCACGCCCGGCGACAGCACCTTCGAGCGGCCGGCCGCGCTGTACACCAGCGGCACGCCCGACGACACGCCGAAGCCCACCAGCAGGAACCCCAGCGTGGCGGTTACCATCGAGGGAAACGCCACCGACAGCAGCAGGCCCGCCGCCGTGAGGGCGCCGCTCCCCTGGAGGATGCGCTTCATGCCCAGCCGCACCGTGAGCCAGTCGGCAATGAAACGGCCCGCCGCCATCGTGCACATAAACGCCGTGTACCCGGCGCCCACCCAGGCGGCCGGGGCCTCCACTACCTTTTTGAAGTACACGCCGCTCCAGTCGAACATGGCCCCTTCGCAGATCATCGTGCAGAAGGCCAGCAGGCCCAGGTTCATCAGCGATTTGTCGGGACGGGCGAAGATGGGCCGGTCGGCGTCGGTGTTGACGTCCTGCGTGAGCAGCCACCGGAAGCCCACCGCCACGCCCAGGGCCATCAGGCCGCAGGAAACCACGAAATGCCAGGCCGGGGCCACGTCCAGGGCGATCATGCCGGTCCCGATGGCCGCTCCCGTAAACCCGGCCAGGCTCCACAGGCCGTGGAACGAGGCCATGATGGACCGCCCGTACAACGCCTCCACCCCCACCGCCTGCGTGTTGATGCCGATGTTGTTGAGGTTGCCCGTGAAGCCGAACACGAACAGGGCGGCCACCAGCAGCAGCGGCGAGGATGCCAGTCCCACGCCTACCAGGGTAAGCCCGTACAACAGCGTCGCCAGGATCACTACGCGCCGGCTGCCCAGCTTGGCCGTGAGCCAGCCCGAGAGCGGCAGGGAGACCATCAGCCCCGTGGGAATGGCAAAGAGCACGGCCCCCAACTCGGCGTCGGTAAACCCCATGCGCTGCTGGATGGTGGGAATGCGCGAGGCCCAGCTGGCAAAGCAGATGCCCTGCAAAAAGAAAAAAGCCCCTACCGCCCACCGGTGCATTCTGCGGGCCGCGGACACGCCCACTGCGTTTGTGATCATGCTTTTGGGTATTGGGAGAAAATGGAGTTCAGGCGCGTAAAGTTCACGCTTTCACCGGTAAAGTTGCTCCTTCACGACTCTCCTTCGGCGTCCTTGCGCGCAAAGAATCACCACGGAGACACGCAGGGCCCGGCGTAGAGACGCGATTGATCGCGTCTTTTTGGAGAAAACGGTTTCACGCAAAGGCGCAAAGCAGGAGCGCAAAGAACGCAAAGAAAAGTACTGAACAAAGCTGCGGCAAATTGCAAATTTATGCAACAATTTGCAACATTAAGTTTTTAGTCACTTCCCTTCTTGCAGTATATTGCAATCCATTGCACCAATTCGTATCTTTGCGGGGCAACTAAAAGAGTGAGGCCGGCCTTTCGCCCGGAAAAAATTATGTTAAAAGAGGAGCGTTTCCAGTACATCCTGGACAAACTCAAATCGGATCAGCGGGTGCTGTTGCCGGAACTGAGCCTGGCGTTGCACGTCTCGGAAGACACCGTCCGGCGGGACATTGACGAGTTGTCGCGCAACGGCCTGGTAAGCAAAGTGCGCGGCGGCGCCATTTCCGTTCCGCACTCTCCCATTCCCTACGCCTACCGCGACCGCGAACAGCACGACCAGTCCCAAAAACAGGAGATTGCCCGCAAAGCCCTCTCGCTGCTCCAGGACGGGCAGGTGCTCATGCTCGACGGGGGCACCACCACGTTCTCGGTTGCCAGCCGGCTGCCCAAAGACCTCCGGCTTACGGTCGTTACCAACAGTTTTCCCATTGCCACGCTGCTCAGCGACCATCCCCGGGTGGAAACGCTCTTCGTCGGGGGCCGGGTCTACAAAACGTCCCGGGTGACCGTGGGGGTTGAAGCCGTGGACCGCCTCCGCCGCATCCGGGCCGACGTGTGCATGATCGGCACCTACGGCCTGCACCCCGAGATCGGCCTGACCGTATCCGACCTTGACGAAGCGGAAGTGAAACGCGCCATGATCAAAGCTTCCAACCAGACCGTAGCGCTGGTGACGGCCGAAAAGCTGGGCACGGCCGAAGCCTTCCTGGTGTGTGAGTTAAGTGCGCTGCACACCATCATCACCAACGACCAGGTAAGCCCCCTCGTCCTGGCCCCCTACCGGGAGAAAGGAGTCATCGTCTTGTAGTTCGATGCTTGATGTTCGATGCTCGATGTTCGGGGGATGAAGGTATTGGGGTATTGAGGGATTAGGGTATTGGGAAGGAACCACCCCCGGCCCCTCCTTGCAAAAAGGAGGGTAGCCGTACCCATGCGCCGCACTGATGGTTGAAGGAACGTGTGACGTGCGTTCTGACTTGCCGTACGGCCGCATCCGTAGCGTTACTCTCCTCCATCAAGGAGCTACTCTTGTAGGGAAAAATAAACCGTAGACGCCGCATAAAAATAAACGGTAGGCGCCACATGGCGGGAAGGGGTCGCGTCGCGGGAAAGCGTCGCGTCGCGGCTCCCCTCCTCGGAGTAGGGCTGGGGGTGGGTTTACCGCCAGGAGAAGCGTTATCTAAGGTTCACCGCACCACCCTGACGGGAATCAGAGTAAGAGAGTACCTGCCTAAGCGCAAGCGCTAGAAAACACTCGGCATTGATCCCCATACCACGCCTGGCATATAATTAAACCCACCCCCGGCCCCTCCAAGGAGCTAATCTTGTAGGTAAAAATAAACAGTAGGCGTCGCATGGCGGGAAGGCGTCGCGTTGCGGCTCCCCTCCTCGGAGGGGCCGGGGGTGGGTTTACCGCCAGGAGAAGCGTTATTCAAGGTTCAACGCACCGGCTAATGGGAATCGTTGACCGCACCACCCTGATGGGAATCAGCCTAAGAGAGTACCTGCATAAGCTCGGGAAAAGATTTTGCGTGGATCCCCGGGTAAGGCGTTTGATGAAAGTAAACCCACCCCCGCCCCTCCGAGGAGGGGAGCCGCGACGCGACGCTTTCCCGCGAGGCGACCCCTTCCCGCCATGTGGCGCCTACCGTTTATTTTTATGCGGCGTCTACGGTTTATTTTTTCCTACAAGAGTAGCCTCGGAGGGGCCGGGGGTGGGTTTGCCTCCATGAGACCAGTTATGTGAGGATCACTGAATTAGTATGTTTTCATGATGGTGATCCTTTCAAATGGGTATTTGCTTTACACGAAAGCATTGCAGTAATGTGGTGATCCCTGAAAGATGCGATGCACTGCGGTTAACCCACCCCCGGCCCCTCCGAGGCTAATCTTGTAGGGAAACCTAAATGGTAGGCGTCGCATCGCGGGAAGGGGTCGCGTGGCGGGAAAGGGTCGCGTCGCGGCTCCCCTCCTCGGAGGGGCCGGGGGTGGGTTTACTTCTATGCTACGAGTTACACCGGGATCAATGCA
>CADCTQ010000555.1 GCA_902805615.1 uncultured Cytophagales bacterium | reverse complement strand
TCGACAGTTTCATAACCACTTCCTGCTGATGCAATTGGCATTTTTGAAGCCTTTGAGCAACTCATCAGGAAAATCAGAAGAATTACGTACTGCTTCATTCTATTTGCCATTCTGTTTGATTGTAGCCAACATTCAAATACCCGAAACTGCCCCTGGTTATTTCGGGTATTTCCACTATAGACGAAACAGCTAAAGCGGCAGTCAGGCGTGGTGATTCGAATAACCTCTTTAGACCTGCACGGGGCTTGGTCACATTCATGCTTCAATTAACAACAATTCCACCAGACAGGCAAATGGTCCAACCGGCCAGGTTCGGCACGGGGAAGATTGTGCGGGGCAAGCGAGACGGCTTCGGTCCGGAGCAACTTCACTTGCAGGGTACCCTATACCTGCCACTTCATCTTTCGGTATTCGCCGGGCGGTACCGCATACTTCCGCTTGAACAACCGGGAAAAATAATAGATGTTGGGAATCCCGACCCGCCCGGCAATCTCCTTGAGGGAAGCATTCGAAGTCGTGAGCAGCAACTGGGCCCGTTCCAGGCGCTTGTTGTGAATGTACTCCATCGGCCGCACGCCCACTACTTCCAGAAAGAGGCGCGAGAAGTAATCTACCTGCAAATGGAGAATGGCCGCCAGTTGCTCGATGGTGATCTTTTCGTGCAAATGCTGGTGGATGAACTGCAACGCCCCCGTCAGCTGGTGAAAAGATTTGTCCCGGCGCATCCCCGGCGTGCCTTCGTCGCTCAAAAACCGGCTGAACAGTTGCAGCAGGATGCCCTGGGTCTGGCCGTAATGGCTCAACGACTGGCGGGCATCCGGCTGATCCACCCGCATCAGTTCGGGTTTGTTGTCGTACTGCTGCGGGTCAATGTCGGCAACCGTCCGCCCGGGGTTCAGTTCCAGCAGTCTGGCGCACAACTGGTAGTCAATCCGTTCGGCTGCGCGTTGGTAGCTTACCGGCGTGGTTTCGTAGACGGAAAACCCGCCGGCCACCCCATCCATAAAGTGGATGTAATACTGCTCCAAAAACGCATCGCAGTGGTAACGGCTGTACGTGTAAGCGGGGATCAGGTACAAATTGCCGGGCTTCAATGCGTACTTGTTGCCGTTGTGAAACACCCATCCTTCCCCACCCGTGATCAGGTACAGCCGGGAAAACGGGCTGATCACCTTATCGTACTGCCAGTGATGATCCAGGCCGATGAAGCCCACGTGCAGCAAACGGAGTTGTAAGGTCTGTACAGCTTCAAACATGCCGAAAGGTTGGTAAAAGGTCTCCCAATGCAGCCGGTACGGCGGTTAGTGGGGGTAAAGTCGGATTTGTACAAAACAAACCCTTTTTTGCATATTTACCAGCAGGGCAAATATGCGTAGTTTTATACCTGTTTGTCCTTAGCCCTCTTTCCTCCGCTGGAGAAGCTTGGTGTTTTCAGCGAAGCGGTTCACGGACAGGCTTACCAGGTATCAACATTCTATGCGGGCAACAGTGTATTCTTGGCTTTATGGCATCGGGGTGAGTCTGTGCTTCCTGCCGGGGTGCGGGGTGGAGAAGCCGGCCGAAATCGTCCGGCTCGACGAGCAGTTGCCCGCCATCGTGGATTATAACCTGCACGTAAAGCCCATCCTCTCCGACAATTGCTTCTTCTGCCACGGTCCCGACAAGAACAGCCAGAAGGCCGGCCTCGAACTGGCGACCCGGCAAGGCGCCCTGGCCCCCCTCAAAGAGTCAAAAGGCAAGTTTGCCATCGTGCCCGGCGACCTCACGGAGAGCCAGGTGTACCACCGCATCCTTACGGAAGACGACGCGCAGCGGATGCCGCCCAGGGAATCGAACCGGGAACTGACCGATTACCAGAAGGCCGTGCTGGTCCGCTGGATCGAGCAGGGCGCCGAGTACAAACCCCACTGGGCCTTGCTCAAACCGCAGCAAAAGCCCCTGCCCGCCGTGCAGGGGCAGGGTTGGCCCCGCAACCCGATTGACTACTTTGTGTTGCACAAGCTGGAGGCGGCCGGCGTGAAGCCCAACCCCGAAGCCGACAGGGAAACCCTGCTGCGCCGCGTTTCGCTGGACCTGACCGGCCTGCCCCCCACTCCCGAAGAAACCGACGCTTTCCTGGCCGACCATTCCCCCAAAGCCTACGAGAAAGCCGTGGACCGGCTGCTGGCTTCTCCGCACTACGGCGAGAAAATGGCTACCGACTGGCTGGACCTGGCCCGCTTTGCCGACACGCACGGCTACACCGTGGACCGCTACCGCCCCATGTGGCCCTGGCGCGACTGGGTGATCAGCGCCTTTAACCGCAACCTGCCCTACGACCAGTTCATCACCTGGCAGCTGGCCGGCGACCTGCTGCCGGACGCCACCCGGGAGCAGCGCCTGGCGACGGCCTTTAACCGCAACCACTCCCAGAACATGGAAGGGGGCATCGTCAACGAGGAGTTCCGCGTGGAGTACGTTGCCGACCGCACCAACACCCTGGGCACGGCCATGCTCGGCCTCACGGTGGAATGCGCCCGCTGCCACGACCATAAGTTCGATCCCATCTCCCAAAAGGATTACTACAGCCTGTCCGGCTTTTTCAACAACGTGGACGAAGCCGGGCAAATCTCCTGGGACGACGCCCCGCCCGTGCCCACCATGCTCCTCACCGACGCGCGGCACGACAGCCTGCTGGCTTTCATCAACACGAAAATAACGGCGGCCGAAAGTGCCTTGCAGGCGACCACCCGGGAGGAAGCAGCCGCGTTCCGGCAGTGGCAGGCGGCAGTCGGGAATACCCTCCCGTTTGACGCCGCCAAAGGGCTACAGGCGCATTTCACCTTCGACAAAACGGTACGGGGCGAATTTGTCAGCCAGGTTTCGGCCGGGGACAAAGGCCAGGTGGCCGAACCCGTGCTGGTCCCGGGCAAATCCGGCAACGCCTTCCGCTCCAACGGCGATGACGTGCTCAAACTGGGCCGGACGGGCATCTTCAGCCGGGCCAACCCGTTTTCGATCGGGGTGTGGGTGAACATTCCCCGGGAATTGTCGAAGGGCGTGATCTTTCACAAGGGCAACGGCGACATCCTCTACAACTTCCGCGGGTACTACCTCAACCTGCGCGACGGCAAGGCCGAACTGCTGATGGCTCATACCTGGCCCTACAACAACATTGTCCGGGTGTCCCGCCAGCCGTTGCCGCGCGGGCAGTGGATTCACCTGGTGATGACCTACGACGGCTCCAGCACGGCCGGGGGGCTGAAACTGTACCTCGACGGCCGGGAGACGCCCCTGGTCACCGAAAAGGATAACCTCTACAAAGACATTCTCTTCTCCAAGGAGCACCAATTGTCGAAGGAGGAACCCGGCTTGCAGGTCGGGGCCGACTTCCGGGGCACGGGCTTTAAAAACGGGCTGGTGGACGAGCTGCGCGTCTACGGCCGGGAGCTTACGCCACCCGAAGTGCACGCCCTGGCCGGCAATGCCCCGACCCTGCCACCGGGCCCGGACCATGCGCCCGAGGCCCTTTCCCGGTTCTACTTTGCCAACGTGTCGCCGGCCTACCGGGAGCGTTTGCAACAACTGGAGAAGCTGCGGGCCGAGAAGAATAAAATCCAGGAAGAAGTGCCGGAAATCATGGTGATGGCCGAAATGCCCGCGCGGCGCAAGACCTACCTGCTGGAGCGGGGCGTGTACGACGCCCACGGCCCGGAGGTGCAGCCCGACGTTCCCGCCAGCCTGCTGGCCTACCCCAAAAAGGCGCCCCGCAACCGGCTCGGCCTCGCCCGGTGGCTGTTGCACCCCGACCACCCCCTGACGGCCCGCGTGGCCGTGAACCGGTACTGGCAGAATTACTTCGGAGCGGGCCTCCACCCGGAAACCGACAACTTCGGCAACCAGGGCGGCCTGCCTACGCACCCCGAACTGCTCGACTGGCTGGCCGTGTCGTTCCGGGCGTCGGGCTGGGACGTCAAAGCGCTGCAAAGGATGATTGTGCTTTCGGCCACGTACCGGCAATCTTCCCGGGCTAGCCGCCCCCAACTCGAAAAGGACCCGGGCAACGCGCTGTTGGGCCGCGGGCCGGCCTTCCGCCTCACGGCCGAAATGGTGCGTGACAATGCCCTGGCGGCAAGTGGCCTGCTGGTGCCCAAAATCGGGGGACCCAGCGTGAAGCCCTACCAGCCGGAAGGGTTGTGGGCCGTCAACAACGCCGTCTACCAGCCCGATACGGGCCAAAACCTGTACCGCCGCAGCCTGTACACCTTCTGGAAGCGGACCAACCCGCCGCCCTCCATGAACACGTTCGACGCCCCCTCGCGGAGTTACTGCGTGGTGCGGCGGCAAAAAACCAGCACGCCCTTGCAGGCGCTGGTCCTGCTCAACGACCCGCAGTTCGTGGAAGCGGCAAAAGCAACCGCCGGGAAAGCGTTCAACAAGTACCCCGACCCGGCAAACCGCCTCACGTACACCTACCGGCTGCTGACGGCCCGCAAGCCGGCCGGCGCGGAAATGTCGGTTTTAACCAAATTGTACGAACGGGAATACGCCAAGTTCCGGCAGCACCCGGCCAAGATGAAGGGCTGGCTGGGCGCCGGTGAGCACCAGGTTGACCCGAAAGCCGACCGGGCGGCCCTGGCGGCGGGTGCCGTAGTGGCCAGTGCCATCATGAACTCCGACGCCTTTATCACCCGGCGGTAACGCCAATACAGTTATGCAGGACCCCATCAAAAGCGAGTTAGCCCGGTTGAGCAGCCGCCGTACTTTTTTGTCCAAAACCTCCCTGGGCCTGGGCGCCTTGGCGTTGGGCTCGTTGCTCGGGCCGCAGCGGCTGCTGTCGGGTGAACCCGCGGACGGGCGGACCGGGACGCCGCACCGGGTGCCCAAGGCCAGGCGGGTGGTATACCTGTTCCAGAGCGGCGGGCCGTCGCAACTGGAGCTGTTTGATTACAAGCCGCTGCTGGCCAGGATGCACGGCAAGGACTTGCCCGAATCGGTGCGCAAAGGGCAGCGCCTCACCGGCATGAGTGCGGGTCAGTCGGCCCTGCCCCTGGTGCAGTCGCCGTACGCCTTCGCGCAACGGGGGAAGAGCGGGGCGTGGGTCAGTGAACTATTGCCCTACACGGCCGGGGTAGCCGACGAACTGCTCTTCGTCAAGTCCATGTACACCGAGCAGATCAACCACGACCCGGCCCTCACGTTTTTCCAGACGGGCAACCAACTCGCCGGCCGGCCGAGCATTGGTTCGTGGCTCAGCTACGGCCTGGGCTCGGCCAACGAAAACCTGCCCGCGTTCATCGTGCTGGTCTCCAAAAACGCGCCCCAGGACCAGCCCTTGTACGCCCGGCTCTGGGGCAACGGCTTTCTGCCTTCCACCCACCAGGGCGTCCAGCTCCGTTCGGGCAAAGACCCGGTGTTGTACCTCAACGACCCGGAAGGGTACTCGGCCAAAGACCGCCGCGAAATGCTCGACGCCCTGGGAGCACTCAACCGGGCGCAGGCGGCCGAGTTCGGCGACCCGGAAGTGCACCACCGCATTGCCCAGTACGAAATGGCCTTCCGCATGCAGACCTCGGTGCCCGAAGTGACCGACCTGTCCGACGAGCCCGACTGGGTGTTTGACCTGTACGGCCCCGATGCGCGCAATCCGGGTACGTACGCGGCCAACTGCCTGCTGGCCCGGCGGCTGCTCGAACGCGACGTGCGGTTCGTGCAGCTCTACCACCAGGGCTGGGACAACCACAACGACCTGCCGGCCGGAATTTCCAAGCAGTGCAAGGCGACCGACCAGGCCTCGGCGGCGCTGGTGAAAGACCTCAAACAGCGGGGCCTGCTCGACGATACGCTGGTGCTGTGGGGCGGCGAGTTTGGCCGCACCAATTATTCGCAGGGCAAACTCACCCAGGACAATTACGGCCGCGACCACCACCCGCGCTGCTTCACGATGTGGATGGCGGGCGGGGGCGTTAAACCCGGCCTGAGCTACGGGGAAACCGACGAATTCGGCTACAACGTGGCCCGCAACCCGGTGCACGTGCACGACTTCCAGGCTACCCTGCTGCACCTGATGGGCATGGACCACGAAAAGCTGACCTACACCTTCCAGGGCCGGCGCTTCCGCCTTACCGACGTAGCCGGCAAAGTAATCAAAGACATCCTGGCGTGAACCGGCCCGTTGGGAAAGGTCTCCTGATCCTTCCAACAATTTACCCTTCAGCCACTCTTTTTGCGCTGTCCGGCTTCACTTTTTGGCGCCACGAGCCTGTTTTTAAGCGTTACGGCCCCGTTTTTTTGTGCGCGACTGACAACGTGACGGCGGCCGCCGCGATTCGCAGACCGGCCCGGCCGCCCCTCCACCATCCGCTGCCCACCACTGCCGGCATCCAACCGGTACCGGCTCATCGTATATTCTATTATTGCCCATACCTTACCTGACCGGCCGGTTTTCGGGGCCTCCCGGCCGGGGAGGAAGGGAGAATCAGTGGGGAAAAATCACTAATATTGTTTTCGCACGTAAGAAGTGACCGGGCATTTGGTGCGATCACAAGCTGGTGCAAGGCAGCGTTTTATGAGCATCCCGGGCAATAAAAAGCGCAAAAAAAGGCCAGTATTCGGGTAAATAAACGTCATACGATAAAGAACACGGTGATTGGCACTTCCTATATCTGTACCAACATGTCTGCATTTTCTGGAATAATCTACTTTGTAAAGGGCGCAGTGGCCCACGGAGACAAACAGGATGCTCTAACCGCTACAAACTGGCAGTTCAAAGCATTCCGTTGTTTGTGGGGAATCGCTACGCTTTTTCACATGGCGCACTCCGATTTATTCGGAACGCGTTTTCACTACATCCTGATGACCCTGGTTGCCGTGTGGATCATCTTCAAACCCGCCATGGGCCTGTTTTTGCTGCTGATCTCGTTGCAACTGGTCGACGCTTTCGACAACATGCCCGTCACGAGCAATCACTGGCTCTTTACGGCTTTCGTAAACCTCACCATCCTCCAGGCGCTGCTGTACCAGATCGTAAAGAATAAAAGTTTTCGGGTGGATGAGAACCGCTGGCTGGAAACCTTCGCGCCGGTGGTACGGATCGAGTTGCTGCTCTTGTACTTCTACGCAGTCTTTCACAAGATCAACGCCGGGTTTTTCGCGCCGGCCTCCAGTTGTGCAACCGACCTGCTCAAGGCACAACACCTGGACGCCCTCATGCCCTTGTCACCGGCAATTTTTATGGCAAACGCCTACTTTACGCTACTGGTTGAAGCGGCAATCCCCATTCTCCTGTGCTTTCGCCGGACCCGTAACTGGGGTATCTTGATCGGCGTGGTTTTTCACTTCATCCTTGCGTATAGCTCTTACAATGCCTTTTATGACTTTTCATCCATGGTATTCGCCCTGTACGCCCTTTTCATCAGCCCCAGTCTTTTCGTCATGCTGCTGGACGCAGGCCGGAAATGGAAGGGCGTCCTGTTGAGAGAAGGGCCACCGGCGTTCAGCCCGGCAAGGCTGTTGATGCTGCTCGGGCTTTGGCTGGCCGGGATGGTTGCGGTGTTGATTGTTACCAGAAGGCTTTATGTGCCGGCATCCTCCTATTGGTACGTCTTCTGGACGGTTTTTGGCCTCGCCTACATCGCGTTGCTGGCGTGGTTCATGCGCACCAGGGCGGGCAGCAAGGCTAACCAAACCGAAGCGCTTTCCTTCAGCGTGCCGCGCGCTTCTTTCCTGCTGGTGCCCATCCTCGTCTTTTTAAATGGTTTAAGCCCTTACATCGGGCTCAAGACGGAAAACTCTTTTGCCATGTTCTCCAACCTGCGTACGGAGAACAACATTACCAATCACTACATCGTACCGGCCAGTTTCCAGGTTTTCGATTTTCAGAAAGACGTCGTGGAAATTGTTTCCTCCACCGACGCTACCTT
>CADCTQ010000554.1:1241-7905 GCA_902805615.1 uncultured Cytophagales bacterium | reverse complement strand
TGCTCACGCCGAGTTCGATCCGCTGCCCGGCCTTGCCTTTGTCTTTGAGCTGCCGGGGCAGTTTCACCGACGCTTTCCGCAGGTAAAAGCCGCGCCAGTGGTTCTGGTCGCCTTCCAGGAAGTGCGGTGAGTCGTAGTCGTCGGGGAAGACGATGCTGGGCGGGTTATTCACGTCGCTCATGTCCACCACCATCTCGGAGACGTAGAAGCCCAAACCCTTGCGGCCTTTCACCTGGAAGGGGTCAATTTCGGCCAGGGCGATGAAGTCGTTCCAGTCGGAGAGGGAAGTCGAAAAGCGGGCCTTCACGCGGGCCGAGTCAACCGGTTCGCCGTCGGGGCCTTCGGGCACGATCCAGTTCTGGCAGAACTCAAACTCGCCGCTCACGGTCAGGGACTTGAAACCTTCGCAGTCGAACTCCACGAACGTGCCGCTGTTCTCGCCCTTGATGGTGAGTTTCACCTGGTTGCTCACGCGCAGGGGCACGTCTTTCATCAGGAGCATCTTCACGGAGGCGGCGCCTTTGATGCCCAGCAGGCCGAAGGCGACCTTGGTGGCGCTGAAGGCGACCCGCCGCTCGGCAAAGGGCACTTCCATGGACATGAACGCGTCCATCCAGGCTCCCTTGGCGGTGAAGGTCATGTTCTCGATGGCAATGATGTAGTCCAGCCCGCCGCGCTGCTGCACGAGGCCCACGGGCAGGTCGGTCGGCTCGTCGGGCGAGAGCTTGCCCACCAGGCGGCCGTTCTCCTCAATGATGCGGTGCAGGGCCTGCGCCCGCACGGAGGGGGAAATGACCAGGGCCGTGTCTTCCGCCGGGGCGGGCAGGAAAGGGTCGCGTTCCCCGAAAAAGAGCCGGGTGTTGCCGGAGGTATTGTCTTCGCCGGAACGGCGCAGCGGGCTGTAGGCCACCAGGGTAGCCGGGTCGGGGGGCTGAATCCGTCCGAGCCGGGTGCGGGCGGCACTCGTGCGCAACCGTTCGTTGATCACCCGGGCCACGACCGCTTTTACTTTGGCCTTGAACTCGGGCGAAAGGTTGCTCTTGTAGTAGGTGACCGAATCGGCGGGCATCCGGCCGAGGGCGGTGCGGACGTCGGCCAGGAACGTTTCCGAACCGGGGCCTTCCACCCACTTCCAGCCGGCAACCGTGCGTTCCTCGACCAGCGTGCCGATGTGGTCGGCGCGCCGCCCCTGGACGGTCAGGGTGGAATCGGCTACGTACAGGGCGCGGTGGGTGGTGTACACCTGCACGACCGGCAACTGGCCGGCCGAATGGTCTTCGGCGGGGATGCGGATGCGGCCGCTCATGCCTTCGGTGATGAACTCCTTGTCGACGCCCACGACGGGCTCGGGCAGCATTTTGTGTTCGCTCAGGGTGGCGAGCATGGTGTTGCCCAGCGATTTGATCGAAGCTCGACTGGCCCCGATGGCACCCTTGTTTTCCCGGTAAAGATCTACCAGGGCATCCTTGGTGTAGTCGTCCACTTTGCGGTCGAGTTCGGCGGGCAACGGCACAGAAGCGCCGGCCCCGCCGTTGGCCGCAGCGGCCGAATCCGCCGGGGTGCCGTCCGGGTTGCCCCCGCCCACCACGATGGTCTTGCCGTTCACCACGACCACGTCGCCGTCTTTAAGCTTGGTGTTTTCGTCCACCACGACCTTCTGGCCGTTGACCAGCACGGTGTCGCCCTTGTAGAAGGGAATGCTGTCGAGCGTAAGCACGAGGTCGCCCTTCTGGAATACTTTTTTGCCTTCTTCCTCCTCTTCGGGATCGGGCGGCTGGCAGATGTCTTTGGCGAGCACCTTGCGGTCACTCTGGGCCATTTCCGCCAGTTCGGCTGCGCTCAGCAGGGCGAGCCCCGTGGAGGCCGCCCTGATCTCCCCGTCGTACACTTCCCGGTTCTCGTTCACCCAGATGTTGCGGAACTGCACCTGCACGTTGGCGTAGAGCAGGGGCACGAAGATGGTGCCCTCCCCGGAAAACACGCCGTGGCTGCCCGTCACTTTGGTGAGAAACAAGTCGAATTCCCCGGCCCGCAGCTTCATGCCGGGGCTGGCCGTGGGGAGCAGGACGTGGCTGGCGGGCACGGCGACGGCATCGGCGTAGCCGCACTTGAGTTCGTGCGGCGTTTCCGGCTTCTGGGGCGTGGTAAAGGAACCCGTCGCCGAATAGGGGCCGGGCACCGATTCACAGTACGCCTGCACCTGGTATTCGTAGGGGGTGCCGGGCTTGAGGTCGTTGACGGCCGCGTTGGGCACGAGGGCTTCGCGGGTGAACCACTCGGCGCCTTCTTTCTTTTCGCGGTAACGGACGGTGAACCGGGACTGTCCCGGCTGCCCTTCCCAGGTGATTTTGGCCCGCTGCGGCGACTCGGCCTGGGCCCGGGTGGCTTTGGGGGCGAGGCATTCCTCGCCGAACGTAAAGGCGAGTACTTCGCTGTAGCCGTCATTCTTGAACAGGTCCAGCCCGTTCTTTTCTTTGGCCCGGAGCCGCACGGCGTACCGGCGGCCGGGAATCAGGGCGGGAGCCGTGTTGTCGTACACCAGCGACGTGTTTTCGGTGACCGTTTCGTAGATCGGGTTGGTGGTCAGGATGGCGTCGTTGGGATTGCGGTCAACCGGATAGATCTCGACGAGGCGGAATTCGTACTCGGTGGAAAAGGCGGCATTGGGGGAGTTCTTGTGCAGGGGCAGCCAGCCGAAAAATACGTTCTGCGGAAAGGCGGCTTTCACCACCTGGCCCGGCTGCGGGGTGTTGAAGCGGGGCGGGTCGTTGAGCATGAACCAGCCCGTGACCGTGGCCCGGTTGGAGACGGCGCCGTTGCGGTAGTAGTCGAGCACTTCGAAGGAAACCTGGTAGATGCCCTCGGGGAGTTTGTGCGTTTTGAGGTACTGCTGCTTGCTGAAGCCCTGGAAAACGAGGTTTTCGGCGGCCAGGTAAGGCGCCAGTTCGCTGCTGCCCAGCGTCTGGAGCAGGCCGCCCTGGAGGGTGATGGGCGCAAACCGGGCGGTGGGCGCCGTGGTGATGGTAATGCCGGCCCCTTCGATGAGCACGCGCAGCCGCACGGGGTAGTCGGCCCGGTCCATTTCCTTGAGCAGCACGTTCAGCGACAGTTTATCGGTGCCCGGGGCGGTGTAGTCGGCCAGGTACAGCGAGTAGGGGGGCTTTAGTTGCAGGGAAGCCTGCACGGGAAACTGTTGCGCCCGGCCGGATACCAGGCCCAGCAGGCACAGGAGGAGGGAAGCGTAAATCCTTCGCATGATCGGTCCGGGTGGGAAGAGTAAAAAGGGGTGCATGAACAGTTGCGCAAAAACTTTTTAAAACTGGTAGGCGTAGCCCAGGTTGGCCGTGACTTCGTGAAAGCCGTTGGCGACGGGAACCTTCGTCCGCCGGCTGAGCCACACGGTGCTCAGGTTGAAGTTGTGTTTCTTGGCCAGCCGGTAGCTGCCCGTGAGCCGCGCGTTGAGGATGCGTCCGCCCGGCTGGCTGCCGGTGTAGGACTGGTTGAAGGAGAAGGCGGCCGTGCTGCGCAGTTTCTTGGCCAAAAAGTCGCGGCTGGCGGCCAGCGTGGGCCCGGCCTGCCAGGAAGCCACGCCGCTCATCTTGCTCCAGCTGCCGTTGAGGGAAGCCGTCACCTGGAGCTGGAGCGGTTTGAAGGTGCGGCTGTAGCCGGTGCTGGCGTTGTAGAAGTACGAAAAGGTATTTTGGCCGCCCTGCCGGTCGTCGCTCTGGTTGTAGGAGAGGGAGCCGTTGAGCATCTGGGCGCTTTCGCCCTTGCCCAACTGGTAGCTGACGTTGGCGTTGGCCGTCTGGCTCACCTGCACGTAGTCGAGGGTGTCGAGGAAGTCGTAGGGGGTGAGCTGGTTGATGCGTTCGAACTGGGAACGGATGCGGGTAAAGCTCTGGAAGTTCGAGTAGGTGACGTTCACGTTCAACGCCTCGGACGGCACGATGCCGGCATTGATCGAACCCACGAGCCGCCGCAGGTTGCTGGCGTTCTGGTTTTGCAGGTTGTTGCGCTGGCTGCCCACGTTGGCGGCAAGACTCACTTTGCCCGCAAACAGTTGCGTGGTCGCGTTTACGGTGATGTTTTCGACGTCGTTGTTGAAGTAATACGCCCCCAGGGTGCGGTACTCGGGGTCAATCCGCTCGTAGCCCAGGCCCGCGGTAAAGCTGCCGCCGTTGTAGGTAAGGCCGGACTTGAAGGCGTTGTAGTAGGCGGAAGAATTGTTGGGGGTGTACAGGCGGCCGGTGTACCGGAAAAGGCCGGGCTTGCTCATGCTGTCTTTTTCGCTGCGCAGGTCACGGGCCATGGCGCTGGTGGCAAACTCGGCCGTGAGGAGCAGCTTGCCCAAGAGGGCTTTGCCCGCGTTCAGGCTGAGCACCAGGTTCTCCTCGGGCAGCACTTCCATCGTGTCGGGCACGTAAGGGAGCGAACGCACCTGGTCCCGGGCGCGGAAAAGGATCAGGTCCACGAAGTCGCGGTCTTTCTGCACGCCCATCTTGAGGCCGTAGCCCATGCGCCGGAACGCCGGGATGTTTTCGGCGCCGCTCAGCGTGTCTACCGGGACGGACTGCTGGAAGCGGCCGTAGAGGGCGGTGAGCTTGAAGATGCCCGGCGGGGCGAGTTCGACGCCGGCCCCGTAAAAGATGTGGCCGTTGAGCGTGTAAGGCGAAAAAGTGAGGCTGTTGTACCCCAAATAGCCCGTCGCCCACTTGTAGGTGGGCCGGATGCCGTACTGGTTGAACGGCTGCTGGAAGGAACTCTGCTGGTTGGAGTAGGTAAACGACAGGGGCACGCTCCACCCGTACAAATCGAAGTTGACGTTGCCGGAGAAGAAGAATGAGTAGGGATCACGCCGCCCGGCGTTGCTGCTGGCGCCGTAAGCAATGTGGTTGGTGGTCAGGCCGCCGGTCACTTTGAGGGGCTTGGCTTTCCCGATGGCGGACAGGTCTTGTCCGTAGCCCAGGTGTACGGAGAAGAGCAGCCACAGGGTGACGCACAACGTGCGGAAAAGCGCGGCGGACGCCGGGCGGGTGGGGCGGATGCGTAAAAAGTGTGCCAACTGGGGTGGAATTGTACCGGTGCGTTGACACGAAAGTAGTATTTAAAGGGGTGACGCGTTAAAACAGAGGGAGCAGCCGGATGTAATAGCCAATCGCAGATTGTTAATGCTTCTCCGAATCGTTTTATCCCATCCGGTCAATTGCCGGGGCTGCGTGGGTATTTATACAAGAAGGAAGATATAACCTGCTGACTTTCAGCAAACGGCTACGAACCTGCCTTTTCATCAAGTACATACTTGTACTTAAAAAGCGCAGACATTACACAACTATTGTTAGGCGTGAGATGCCGCCATTCACCCCCTGCGGGTTGTCAATCGGGCCGCGTTCCTGCACCCGCGCAACCCCCGGGCCGGGTTACCCCCGATCAACTGAAGCCGAGCACGGGATGCGGCTGGTACAGGGCTTCGAGCGACGTGATTTCCCCGGGTGAAAGCCGGACCGTCAGCGCGGCAACCGCGTCTTCGATGTGGCCGGGCTTGCTGGCGCCGATGATCGGGGCGGTGATGCCGGGTTTGCCGAGCACCCACGCCAGGGCAAGCTGCGCCGCCGGAATGCCTTTTTGTTCCGAGAGTTCGTGCAAGCGGTTCACGATCCCGAAATCTTCGTCCTTGCCGTAAAGAGATTTGCCGAACGCATCGGTTCTGGCCCTTTCGGTTTCGTTGCGTTCCTTGGATCGTTTGCCCGTGAGCAGGCCCCGCGCCAGCGGCGACCACGGAATCACGGCAACGTTCTGGTCCAGGCAAAACGGGATCATTTCGCGTTCTTCTTCCCGGTACAGCAGGTTGTAGTGGGGCTGCATGGACACGAAACGGGGCCAGCCGTGCCGTTCGGCGGTGTACTGGGCTTTGGCAAACTGCCAACTGTACATGGAGGAGGCGCCGAGGTAGCGTGCTTTGCCGGCCTTGACCACGTCGTGGAGGGCTTCCATCGTTTCTTCGATGGGCGTGTTGTAATCCCAGCGGTGAATCTGGTACAAATCCACGTAGTCGGTGCCCAGGCGCTTGAGGCTGGCATCAATGGCGCTCATGATGCGCTTGCGCGACAACCCTTTGTCGTTGACGCCGGTACTGCTGCTCATCGGGAAGAACACTTTGGTTGCCAGTACGTAGGCGTCGCGTTGGGCAAAGTCGCGCAGGGCTCGGCCGGTGACTTCCTCGCTGGCCCCGTCGGTATAGGTGTCGGCGGTATCGAAGAAGTTGATGCCCGATTCGAGGGCTTTCTGGATGAAAGGGCGGCTCTGTTCCTCATTCAACGCCCAGGGCCAGCGTTCGGTGGGCTTGCCGTAGGTCATCATGCCCAGGCAGATCCGCGAAACGACCATGCCGGTATTGCCTAATCTGGTGTATTCCATGGGTTGAAAGGAGTAGGTGGTAAATGGTCATACGGACTTCCCGGGAAGTTGGGTGGGAAGTTGCGGGTGGAAAACACCGACAACGGCGTAAGTGGGTCTATTTCAACAACCTTCTTTTGGTACGGTCATTCCCTCCGTGTGTGATTAACGCTCCTTGCCGGACCGAGACGGCACCTGCCGTCCCATTCTCAGCAGGGAGCGCCAATCGCATATGGAAGAAATGACCGTAAGGAGGAGGGCAGACTGGTTG
>CADCTQ010000554.1:0-1231 GCA_902805615.1 uncultured Cytophagales bacterium | reverse complement strand
TCCGTATGTGATTAACGCTACTTGCGGGACCGAGACGGCACGTGCTGGCAGGTGCTGGCGCGCAGTATAACGGGCTGGCGCGAAGCTGTGCTTCGTGCCGACTATGTCTTCCGCCTCTGGCGGAACGGAAGTTGGTCCACAATCGCGTTTGTCCAATAAGCGTTTGTCCAATAAATGCTAACCCCACGGCTTACAATCTATTGTCGCTCTAATCTGCCATTCAGGCAACTTGGGTCGAGCATACATTGACGTTGGTTCCGCCGGAGGCGGAAAACATAGTCGGCACGAAGCAGAGCTTCGCGCCAGCCCGTTATACTGCGCGCCGGCACCTGCCGTCCCATTCTCAGCAGGGAGCGCCAATCGCATATGGAAGAAATGACCGTAAGGAGGAGGGCAGACTGGTTGCTAATTACTTCTTTCTTCCACTCCCTGCCGCTTCCGCTTGCAGTTGCGCCGCCAGCAGTTTGATGGCATCCAGGGCCGCCCGGTACTTGGCTTCGGAGGCAATTGCCTGGTTGACGGAGAGGAAAAGTTGGCTGCGCAGTTCGTGGAGGGGTCGGAGTAGGGCTTTTTTGTCGGCGTCGGGCAAGGCGGGGTTGTGCTCGATGAGTACCAGCAGGCGTTCTAGGGAAGCGACGAGGTGAACCGGGTTGGGGGCGTTGGAGACATCCTTTGCGGGCCTTTGCGCTTCGTCGCCGGCAAGGGGGGAAGTGTTCAAATCAACTGCCGCGGGTAGGGGAGAGGGCGTGCCGTTTGCCTGCTGCTCACCCGTAATTCCATTCCCTCTGCTCTGATTGCCGGGTTGAATGAGCATATCTCCTTCTCCCGTTATCAACCACATCAAGTTGAGTTGCGGAAACTCCGAGAAAATCCTCTCTAATTTGTCTACGCCGAACGATACTCCTTTGTGAATGACCTTTCCAGCCAGGCCGTGGCTCCATCCTGCTTTCTTCTCGAACTGTACGTAAGCAATGCCTTGGCTATTCAAGAACTTTCCCAGCCTGATTCCGGTCGTTTCAGTTGTATTTTCCAAATGTATAAAAAATTATCGCTTGGGTGCTTGAGGATGTGTAATATATTCTCTAAAATTGCTTACGTAGACGAACAAATATGAGCAAAGTAGCTGATATATAAAACCCACTTCACAACCTCCTTCGTACCATGAACCCAACCATCCCCGTTACCCCTGCTGCGCAGCCCGACTTCCGGCAGTGGGAGCCCATCAAGTACC
>CADCTQ010000553.1 GCA_902805615.1 uncultured Cytophagales bacterium | reverse complement strand
GAGTGCCTGCGCCCACCACATCATCAGCAACAGCACGTTTGCCTGGTGGGGCGCCTGGCTCAACCCGAGCCCCGGCAAGCGAGTGGTGGCACCCCGGCAGTGGTTCCGGGAAGGCGCCCGGTGGTACAACGGGGAACCGGCCGACGCCAAAGACGTACTCCCGGAAAGCTGGACAAAAATATAGCCCATGGAACCCAACCTGCACGTTGCCATTACGACCGACGAAAAGTACATCCAGCACGCGGGGGCCATGCTGGCTTCCCTGTTTGCCCACGCCGCCGGGGCGCCGCTGGTCATCCATTGCATCACCCACGCGGCCGGTACGCCCGATTTCAAGAAATTAGCCGGCCAGGTCGCCCGGGCCGGCCACCAGTTGCGGGTGCTGGTGCCCGACGACGCGCCGCTGCGCGGGTTGAAACTGAGCGACCACGCCACCACGGCCGTGTACTACCGCCTGCTCCTGCCCGAACTCATAGACCCCGCCGTGCCCCGGGTGCTTTACCTGGACAGTGACCTGATCGTCAAGGAGGACGTGCGGCAACTTTGGAACACCGAGGTGGGAGGCTACGCCCTGGCGGCGGTCCGCGACCCGCTGTTCAGCGACTACGAAAAGCTGGGCATTCCCGCCGGGCGGCCGTACTTCAACTCGGGCGTCATGCTGCTCAACCTCGACCACTGGCGGCAGCACGGCCACGCCCGGGAAGTGCTGGCGTACATCCGGAGCAACCCGGACAAAATAACGGCCTGGGACCAGGACGGCCTCAACGCCGTGCTGCACAGCCAGTGGCTGGAACTGCACCCCCGCTGGAACGTGCAAACCATCCTGTTTGAGCACGCGGGCCGGGACCTCCCGGTGCCCGCGGACGTCATCGCCGAATGCCTGGCCAACCCGGCGGTGATCCACTACACGGCCAAGTTCAAGCCCTGGCACCGCTGGTGCGAACATCCGCGCAAAGGAGAGTACTACCGCTACCTGGCCGCTACGCCGTGGCGGGACTTCCGGCCCGGCGAAAGCGCCGCCTCGCCGTTGCAGACGATTTGGAAGAGACTTTTAAGGAGTGTATAGCTCATGCAGCAACCCAAGGAAACCCCCGCGCCCATCCTCTTTATCCACAAGGGAAACAGCGATTACCTGCGCTACACCGTGGAGGCGGCCAGGCTTTCCAACCCCGGCAAGGAAATCATTTTTCTGGGGGACGCCTCGAACGCGTACCTCAAAGACCTGGGGGCCCGGCACGTCAACCTGATGGATTACAACCGCGGCCCGGAGATCGAAACGTTTTACCAGGTGTACCAGTCGGTGAAAGGCGCCCGGCACGGCAAGGACGAATGGCTCAAATTCGTTTTTCAGCGCTGGTACCACATCTACCACTTCATCGAAGCCGAGAAGATTGACCGCTTCTGGACGTTTGACTCCGACACCATCATCCTGTGCGACCTGGCCGGGCAGGAGGAAAAGTTCACGGGCTTCGATTGCACCGAGCAGTGCGAAGGCATCTGCATGAACGGGTACATCGGCAGCCGCCGGGTGGTGCGCGGCTACGTGCAGAAGATGAACGAACTGTTTTCCCGGCCCGGGTACCTGCAAGAACAACAGGCCGACTTTGCCGACAACCCGGGGTTTGCCTTCACGGAAATGCGGGCCTACGAAACCTACAAGGCCGAAGACCACGTGAAGACGTTCCACCTGCAGCGCGTCCTGCGCGACGAAACGTTCGACGACTGCATTTGCGTGGCCCACGGCATGGAAACCTACGACACGCCCCTCAACGACCGGCGGCTGAAGAAGATGTACTGGCGGGCCGACGGGGAAATATTCTTCCGCCGGCAGGCGGACGGCAAGTTCCTGAAGGCGAACACCCTGAACATGAGCTGGGTGCCCACGTACCTGTACCCGAGAATCATCAAAATTGCGGCGCGCAAGTACGCGGCCGGCGGGGCAACGGGGGCGGCGCCGGAAATGCGCGTACTCCCGATCCACCCGCCGCTGGCCTACCGTTCGAAAGCGGCCCTCAATACCGTGAAGGTGTTGCTGGCCAAAACCCGGCACTGGATCGGGCAGTAGCGGCCCGCGGGGCCAACCAAATGGTACAACAGATATGCTCGACACACCGGTTTTATTGCTCATCTTCAACCGTCCCGATACCACCCGGCGGGTGTTTGAAGCCATCCGGCAGGCCCGGCCGAAACGGCTCTTCGTGGCGGCCGACGGTCCCCGCCCGGCCCGCCCCGACGACGCCGAGAAGTGCCGCCTGGCGCGGGAAGTCGTGGCGGGGGTGGATTGGGACTGTGACGTGCGGACGTTGTTCCGGACCGAAAACCTGGGCTGCGGCCGGGCGGTGAGCGGGGCGATCACCTGGTTTTTCGAACAGGTCGAGGAAGGCATCATCCTGGAAGACGACATCGTGCCCAACCGCAGTTTTTTTTACTTCTGCAGCGCATTGCTGAAGCACTACCGCTTCCACGACCGCATCATGCACATCGGCGGAAGCAGCCTGCAATTCAGCCGGCCGCCGGATGACGCCTCTTACTACTTTTCCGCCTATCCGATGATCTGGGGCTGGGCCACCTGGCGGCGCGCGTGGAAGAAGTACGACTTCAACATGGAAAGCCTGGATGGTTTCTGGGCCGGCGAACGGGCCGGGAACTACGTGGGAACCAAAGCGGAAGAACAGTTCTGGTCCCGCACCTTTTCGGCAATCAGCCGGGGAGAGACCAACACCTGGGACGGGCAATGGGTGTTCAGCGTGTGGAACCAGGGCGGCCTGGCCATTGCCCCGCACACCAATCTCGTGTCCAACGTCGGCTTCGGGGCCGATGCCACGCACGGCTCGCCGCTGCACGAGCCATACGCCCGCATCAAGACCCGCGAAATAAGCCAGTTGGTGCACCCCCGGGCCGTTGCCATCAACCGGAAGGCCGACCGGTCTACGTACCGGAATTTCCTCAACGCGCCGCCTTCCTTTGCCAACCAATGCCGTAACCTGGCTTACCGGTTCATTCCCGTTGCCCTTTACGAACGGGCCAAAAAGATCAAAAACCAACTGGTCAGGCTTGCTGCCGCTTCCGGGGCATCCCGGTAGGGGCGGCACCTGCATTCAGTTTGCCATTGTTTCAACCATGATTCACAGAATTATCAATAAAGCGCGGCGGTTGTTCAACGTTGACAACAAACTGGAGCACCTCCAGCAACAGCAGCGGAGCATCCTGCGGGAAATCGAAGTGAGCCGCATCCTCGAAGGCCGCCGGCTCGCCCACCAGCTCAAAACGCTGCCCGTGCCCGAACGCATCCGGGACGTGGAGTTCAAGGTCTTTTCCCAGTACGGTGACGACGGCATCATTCAGTACCTGGTCAGCAAGCTGGACATCCGGACCGATACGTTCATCGAATTCGGCGTGGAGACGTACGAGGAGGCGACGACCCGCTTTTTGCTCCTCAACAACAACTGGTCGGGCCTGGTCATTGATGGTTCGGCCGACAACATCCGCCGCATCCGGCAGACGCCCCTGTACCAGGACCACCAGCTCACGGCCCTGCACGCCTTCGTCACCGCCGAAAACATCAACGGCCTGATCCAGTCGGCGGGAATCACCGGGGAGATCGGCCTGCTGCACGTGGACATTGACGGCAACGACTACTGGGTCTGGAAGGCCATCTCGGTCGTGAACCCGGTGATCGTCATCGTGGAATACAACGCCGTGTTCGGCAGCGAACGGAGCATCACGGTGCCTTACCAGCCGGATTTTTTCCGCACCCGGGCGCACCACAGCAACCTGTACTTCGGGGCATCCCTGCCCGCGTTGTGCCAGCTTGCCGGCGAAAAAGGATACGCGTTCATCGGTTGCACCAGCCACGGCAACAACGCCTACTTCGTCCGCAACGACCGGGCGGCCGGGCTGCCGGCGCTGTCGGCCCGGGAAGGGTACGTGGCGTCGAAATTCCGCGAAAGCCGCGACGAAAAAGGCAACCTGACCTACCTGTCGGGAACGGAACGGCTGGCGCCCATCCGGAACCTGCCCGTGTACAACACCCATACGCAAGCCATTGAAATGCTCTAGCACTTGTCCGGAAAGGGAACCCCGTGAAAGTCTTATACGATTACCAGGCGTTTGAACTGCAAAAATTCGGCGGCATCTCCCGCTATTTTTACGAGTTGCTGCGGCGGTTCGGACCGGGCGGCGGCGTGGCCTGGTCGTTGCCGGTCCGGTACAGCGAAAACGAATACCTGGCCCTGCTCGACGGGTACGCCGGCCAGCTGATGAAGGCGCCGGATGATTACCACAACTTTCTGGACGGCCGCGAATTCAAAGGCAAGTGGCGCCTGTACCGCCTGCGCAATGCCCTATTCCCCGGGCGTGACCTGTCGCGGTACAACCAGCGGCTGTCCGTGGGGGCGCTGCAAAGGGGCGACTTCAAAGTGTTTCACCCCACGTACTACGATGCCTATTTTCTGCGCCACCTGGCCGGCAAACCCTTCGTGCTCACCGTCCACGACCTCATTCACGAGAAATACCCCGAATACTTTGCGCACAGCCCCGCCAACCGGCACATTTCCCGGTGCAAGGGTGAACTGATCCGCCGGGCGGCCAAGATCATTGCCATCTCCGAACACACGAAAAAGGACCTGCTGGAACTGTACCCGGTGGATGAGCGAAAAATAGTGACCATCTGCCACGGGGCCGGCGAAGCGGCGCCACCGGCACCGGCCCTCGACGCGTTGCCCGGGCGGTACCTGCTGTACGTGGGGGGCCGGGCGATGTACAAAAACTTTACGCTTTTCATCCAATCGGTGGTGCCCCTCTTGCAGCGGGAGCCGGACCTGTACGTGGTGTGCACGGGAGAAGCCTTCCGGGAGCCCGAACTCCGGTTGTTCGAAGCACTGCGCATCCGCGAAAAGCTCATCCACCAGCCCGCCTACGAATCCGTGATCGGCCGGCTCTACCGCCACGCCGTTGCCTTCGTGTTTCCTTCGCTTTACGAAGGGTTCGGCCTGCCGGTGCTGGAGGCGTTTTCGTACGGCTGCCCCGTGGTGCTGAGCCGTTCCAGTTCGTTGCCCGAAGTCGGGGGCCCCGCCGCCGTCTACTTTGACCCCCAGGCGCCCGACGACATCCTCGACGCGGTGACCCGGGTGGTTGCCGACAACCGGCTCCGGGAGGCGCTCATCCAGCGGGGCTACGAGCAACTCCGGCAGTTCTCCTGGAACCGCACGGCCGCCGAAACGCTGAACGTGTACCAGTCGCTGGCGTAGCGGCGCTTCCCCCCGGAGCGGCTTGCCCGTCCCGGTCCGGGTCCCGCGGCCGGCCTTCGCAGCGTTGCGCGCAAGGCCCGGCACCCGTTCGTCAAATGCCCGCCCCCTCCGGCCGCGGGCCGCGGACCCCATGTACTCTTTGGGCGCCGTGCGGGCGCCGCGCCCCGCAATTGCTGCATAATCCCCCGCCGGCTTGCATAAAATTGTCATCCCGCCACCGAGCCGTTTCCGGTTGCGCACTTTTCGACCCAACGGCCTTTGGTTATATTTGCGTCAAGAGTACTTGACCGGCATTGGGAGGACTTATTCGCATTTTGCCGCCAACCATCAGCGTTACCGGGGGCTGCCGCTTTTGATTTTTTGCGCAATGATCCTGCTAAAACCTGCTCAGTAATGAACATGAAATTATACCGGTTCATAAAATTCAAAGTCCGGCCGATCGAACTGGCACTCCTCTCGAAGTATTTGTTCAACATCCGGCGGTTCAGTTATGCAGTGGGCCAATCCGTTTTTTACATAGACCCGGTATCTGATTTCGGGTTCAAACTGCTCAGCGACCAGGCGTACGAACCGCAGACGACGAAAAGCATTTTGTCACTGCTGGGCGACGGGGACGTGTTCGTGGATTTGGGCGCCAACGAAGGTTTTTTCTCGGTGCTGGCTTCCAAAAAAGTGGGCCGCAACGGGAAGGTGTTCAGCATTGAGCCCCAGGAGCGACTGTGGCCGGTGCTGAAGAAGAACTTTGCCGAGAACCACTGCGACAACTGCCAGCTCGTGCCCTGCGGGGTGGGGGAGACTGCCGCCGAGATCGAAGTGGTGTTATCGCCTTCGTTGAATTCCGGGCAGAGTTCAATGGTGGAAGGGCAAAGTTTCCTGGGCAGCCGTAAAATCGCCAAGAAAATCAGGTCCTTCTACTGGGAGAAGCAGAAGATGCAAATCAAGCCCTTTGACGAAATTTGCGACCAGTACGGCGTGCCGGAGATCAAGCTGGTCAAGGTGGATATTGAAGGCTACGAGTTGATCGCGCTGCGGTCGGCCAGGAACATGTTGCAGCACGGAAAGATAAAATACCTCCTCATCGAGTTTCATCCCGAGCAGTTGAAAGCCCTTAACCAGTCTGAAGCCCAGATTGTTGCGTACCTGGCGGGCTTCGGGTACCGGCAATCGGAACAGACCCCGGATTTGTTCACCTTAGTGTAGCGGAACGTGAAGATATTTGTGATCAACCTGAAGCGGTCCCCCGAGCGGCGCCTCCTGATGGAAAAACAGTTGGGCGCCCTGGGCTTGTCGTACGAGATCGTGGAAGCGGTGGACGGCAAGGCGCTGGGCGAGGCGGACATTGACCGGTACTGCGACAAACAGGCGCTGGCGCTGCATCCGCAGTGGCTGTCGCGGGGCGCCATCGGGTGCGCCCTCAGCCACCTGAAAGCCTACCGCGCCATCCTCGACGGGGGGCTGCCCTACGGTCTGGTGCTCGAAGACGACACGGTGCTGGACCCCGCGCTGGCGGCGTTTCTGCCCCGGGTCGGGCCGCACCTGCACGACAACGAGGTGCTCATGCTGTATTACGCCGCCTGGAAAAAGTGCGTGCTCACGGCCGGGCCCGGCCCCCTGGCCGGCAAGCACCGCATCGCCACGCCCCTCGACCCCAAGCAGATCGTGTCCGGCAACGCCTACATCATCACCCGCGAAGCCTGCCGGCAGGTGCTCCGGTTCCAGGCGCCCATCAAAGTGGCGGCCGATTCGTGGAATGAGTACTTCCGGGAGCGGGCCATCGAACACGTCCGGTGCGTGTACCCCATGCTGGCCGACGTGGCCGACTACAAGAGCACCATTGACTACGTGTCCACCGGTTCGCTCAAGGGCACGCTGCTGCACTACATTGACCGGTACAAGATTTTTCCCGTGTACCAGGTGCTCAAACGGCGGCGCAAAAAACTGCGGACCGCCATGCTCAATTTTGAATTGCTGGAGCAGTAGCGGCTGCGACAAAAAGACCCGTTACCCGTAACCACCTGAAGTTGAATTCCTACCCGAAAATAACGATCATCACGCCCTCCTTCAACCAGGGGGAATTCCTGGAGCAGACCATCCAGTCGGTGCTCGACCAGCAGTACCCCAACCTGGAGTACATGGTCATTGACGGGGGGAGCCGCGACGCGTCGGTGGGCATCATCCGCAAGTACGAAAAGCACCTGGCGTACTGGGTGAGCGAAAAGGACGCCGGGCAGAGCGACGCCATCAACAAGGGGCTGGGCCGGGCCACGGGCCAGGTGGTCAACTGGCTCAACTCCGACGACTACTACGAACCCCGCACCCTGTTTACCGTGGCCGGGCATTTCAGCGACCCCGCCACGCGGGTGGTGTGCGGGCGGAGCCGCCTGTTCCGGGGGGCGGGCCAGACGGCCTACTATTCCAACGGCACCGACGTGTACCCCGGCAACCTCGCCAAAACCATCGGCTGGGCCCGCATGGACCAGCCCGAAACGTTTTTCCGCGCCGACGCCGTCCGGCGCATGGGTCCCCTCGACACCCGGCTGCACTACCTGATGGACCGCGACTGGTGGGTCCGGTACCTGCTGCTGTTCGGCCTGGAAGGCATCGTGCAGGTTCCCGACGTGCTGGTCAACTTCCGCCTCCACGACGCGTCCAAAAC
>CADCTQ010000552.1 GCA_902805615.1 uncultured Cytophagales bacterium | reverse complement strand
CCCGCGCCAGGTCAACCGCCGGGTCCACCATGGGTTGGTACTGCCAGCCGTTCAGGCTGATCTGCGAATCCACGTATACCTGTACCGGCTGCCCGACCCGTTTCCGGTGGGCGTCGGCCAGGTAGTGGGCATACTGCAATATCATATCCGGGTCGCCTTTCAGCATGTAGTTCTGGTAGGAGTTCAGGGGTTCGCCCTGGACGGTGGCAATGATGCGGCCTTGACCGTCCTTGCAGAGAAACAACACCTGTCCGTCCTTGTTGCGGATGAACATCCGCCAGGCGAAATGGTCGCCTTGGTCGGTCCAGGCCGTGTCGAGCGGGTACAGCCAGTGGCGGAGCGGCAGCAGCAACTGCACCAGCACGTACGCACCCAGCAGCGGCAACACCCACGGCGAACGGGCGGAAATGCCGGCATCCACCCGGGGGACGGGCAGCAGTTTGCCGAACAGTTTGCGGGGCCAGGAAGGCGAAAAGAACAGCGACGTCATCACGAGGGCGAACCAGGGGAACGTGGCGACCCCGAAAATGAAGGCATTGGACAGGTGAAAAAGCACGGCCATGCCGAAGCCGTACGGCCGGGTCCGGCGGAAAAGCAGGAGAGGCACCACGGTGAGGTCTACCACCAGGGCGGCGTAGCTGGCTACGTAAGGAAACCACTCGGACCCCAGGACCGGGCCGGCCAGCGGGTGGTTGGCCTGGTGGTACATCCAGATCACCATCGGGCGGCCGTCGAGCCAGTCGCCGTAGAGCTTGGCAAGGCCGGCGTACCCGTACACCACGCTGATCTGGAAAAGCAACAGGTACCACCCCCAGGCCGGGACTTGCCCGAGCCGGATGGCGGGCCTCCGGTACGCGTCGAGGGAACCGGCCCGGTGGGCCGGCAGGAAAATCAGCAAAAATACCACCAGCCCGTACAGGTAATGGTGGCTCTGGTACACCGACTTTTCCATCAGGAACAAACTCGTTTGCGCCACCACCAGCAGGAGGGTGACGATGCGGTAATACAACCCGGCGGCCAGCAGCAAGGCGAGTACCACGATCAACAGCATGTGCAGGTGGATGCCCGCGGTGGACCAGGGCTTGACCCACTCGAAGAACAGGTAGGAAAAATGGACGTCCGTCCGGCCGAACGCTTTTAGTTTTGCCAGGTAAAAAGAGTATTCCAGCATGATCAGTACGCCGGCGGCAATCCGGAAGTAGACCAGAAAGGCAATGTCAACCGGCCGGAACAAGGCCTGCCTGACGTTGCCGGCCAGGTTGGTGAGGCGCGTTTGGTTGTCAGTGTGTTCCATATCAGTCTTTTGGGATAAAACCATGGCAGGGTACGTGGTGATACAACCGGGGACAGACTTCCCGTCCGGCCTGCGCGCGGAAGGCGAAATCCATCCCCGGAATGTTACCGCACCACGCGGGTTATTTGTTTACCATGATCCGCTTGGTCGCCTTGTCCTTTTTACCATCCACCGTGAGCAGGTAAACGCCGGCGGGCAGTTCCCGGATGTCCACCTTCATGGAGGTGCTACTGATGGTAAAGCTTTTCTCCACCTTGCCGGTCTTCTGGTTGCTCAGCTGGGCGGGGGCAGCAACGTAGTCCTCGCTGGTCTTGAGGGTGAACTCCGTCGTGGCCGGGTTAGGCGACACCGATAGGGCCTCCTGCAGGATCGGCCCCTGGTTGCAGGGCGACTCGAACGAAGGAATCACGTAGTACTGGATGGACTGGTCCGGGCTTACGCCCGCGCAGCCCCGGGCCCGCACGCTGATGGTTTGCAAGTCGGCGTTGTTGAACCATACGAAGAAGAAAGGGCTTTCGGTAACACTCGTAAAGCCCTCGAAGTCCCATTCGTACTGGTACGCACCGGCCACGGCCGGCACCGAAAACGTGCCGCCCGAGAACTGGCAGGGCGACCCGAAGCCATTGTCGGCTTGCAGGCTGATGAAGCTGGGCTGGTCGGGCACCACGTTCGGCTGTACCGTCAAATCCCGGATTCCGCTGCTCACCATGACCCCGTTGCGGATCAGGTTTACGCTCACCCGCGAGATGTTGGTGCTGCCGGGAGGCCGCAGTACCACGCAAGTCACCGATTTGCTGGTGGTCGTTACGAAGTCGGCCACCCCGTTCACCGTTCCGATGGCCACGCCCCAGCTGTACGAAAGCCCGGACACTTCGTTGGCGACGTTGGCGGTCGCCGTAAAAGGAACGTTGGCGCAAACCGAGGACGAGGAGGCCGTGCCGAAAACGGAAACGGAGGAAATGGTGGGCGGCGGCGGGGGCGGCGGGTTGCTGCTGCCGCCACCACCGCAGGCAACGGACGCTTCCCAGCCACCCAGGGCCAGCAACAGGGCGCAAATTTTGTACACAGTTTTCATGATCATTGTGGGTTAAGTTATGAATAGAAAAGAAAAAAAATTCGTAAGAAAACCGGCCACCCGCACGCCTCTCCCAACCCGGGTTGCCGGCCGGCTACGCGGCACGCTTCACCCGCACCTTTTTTGCGTGGTCCTTCAGGCTGACCCTGGCAAAAGCAACCACCAATGCGGCCCCCAACCCGGCAAACCCGGCAAGGGCCATCCACCCCAGGTAGTCACCGGTCAGGGTGTAAAAGGTTTTTTGCCGGTTGACCCGTACGCTGCCTGACAGGGCGGTGGCAGCATGGTCAGCGACGGCCCGCGTAATCCTGCCCCGCTGGTCAATGAAACAGGTGATTCCCCGGTTGGAAGACCGGACAATGCCCCGGCGGTTTTCGATGGCCCGCAGGGCGGCATACTGCATGAATTGCGCCGACGCCTGTTCGTCATCTATCCATCCTTCGTTGAGGATCACGAACAGCAGGTTGCCGCCCCCGCCCACGAAGTTGCGGACGGTGTTGCCGAAAAAGGATTCGTAACAGATGAGCGGGACAACGGTTTCCCGGTTTTGAAAAAGGTGCTGGTTGGCCGCCCGGGTGGAAAAGAACATCCCGCCCAGCGAAGGAATGAACTTCCGGAACAGGTTGACCACCGGCGGGTACACGGTGGTTTCCTCCAGGGGCACCAGGTGGATTTTCGTGCGCAGTTGCACCTCCGGGCCGGCGTTCAGTTGCACGGCCGTGTTGTAGGTATTGTACCAGATCTTCCGGGCGTTCGCCTCAAAAGATTGGGTGTTGACCGGCACCGGGCCCGCGTCGGCGGGGAGATGCCTTTCGTACAATACGGCCCCCGTGATGAGCCGCGCATCCGGGTATTGTTTCAAACTGTCGCGCAGGGCCAGCACGAGGGGGTGCGCCGGCAATTCCTCCAGCCAGCCCAGGTTAAAGGCATTTTCCGGCCACAGGACGTACCGGGTACGGTTGCTCAGGTGCTTTTTGGTAAGCGCCCAATGCACCTTTACCAACGCTTCGGCCCCCAGGGTTTTTCTCTCCTTGCGGCAGTCGAGGTTGGGATTCACCGCAACCACTTCCACGGAAGCTCCTTTCTCCTGGTAATGCGAAAACACCCCCAACGACACCCCCAACGGCAGCAGCACCCACAGCAGGGCGTACGCGATCTTTGCGGGCAGTGCGCCCCGGCCGGTTCTCCGGACGAAAAACGCCCGGCCCGATTCGTAGAGCAGTACATTGGTACCCCACAGCCACAGCGAGCCGCCGAATACCCCCGTGTACTCGTACCACTGCGCCACGGCCGGGGCCGCCGCCAGTCCGTTGCCCAGCGTCAGCAGGGGAAAGGCCAGCTCCCAGTGGTAGTGCAGCAGTTCAAGGCTCATCCAGGCGCTAACCAGCAGGCCGTACCGCTGCCACCGGTTGAATACGGGCTGCGAAACGGCGTACAACAGCCAGGGCACGGTGAACAGGGCCACGTTGAGGCAGTTGATGACGATCCCGCTGGTGATATACGCGTTGTAAATCCAGCGGGTCGCGCAGGCATTCCACAACAGCAGCGCCAGGCCGGCGGCGGCTAGGTACGTGAGGGTTCCGCGTTTTCCCGGGGGCAACCGGTCGTGGAGGTACAGCAACGGCACAAAGGCAACGAAGAGCAGCGGAAACCCCGGGGAAGGGGGCCAGCCCAGCGCCAGCAAGGCCCCGGAGAGTACGGACAGCAGGAAAGCAAGCAGAGGTAATTTCTGGTGACGGGCCCCGTAGCGCATAGGCGGAGGTTCGAAAGGTTGAATGGATAAAGCCTGGTAAAAGGCACTGCAAGCGTACCCGGGAACGAAGACGAATTGATTCCGGCAATAAGTGCCCTGCCAAGATGAACACCGGTTATCACGGCGTCACGCTTGGTACGAATACGCAAAATGTAAGAAAGGCGTGACAGGCCCGGCGCAAGGAATGCACCCGGTGGGTACTGGCAGCGGTACTGTTCGTATGGTTTGGACAGAGGACTTGTTGCGGGCAGCCAGGCAACTTCCGGCAGCCGCAACGGGTTTGCATGCACCCGGCGGTTTGAAACGCCCCGCGGGAAACAATCAAATGGATTTTGGTACGCAATTGAGCACACCGGGCGGGTAAGCGGCGCGGTGCTTATCCATAAACCAGGCACGTCAATGCTTGTTTACGTATTTAACAATTTTTTTTATGAAATCAACGATGGCTTGATGGGCAAACGGCAGGCAATGCAATATCCCCCGGCGTACAGTACGGACGGGGCTGGTTTCGGACCAACCCGCGATTCAACCGGAGGAAATAACTTGGGTATTTTTACAGCTACCAAGGTATACTCCAGGAAATTCATAAACAATACGCATCAAACATTTATTTTTTTAGCCACTTTTGGGTGCAGTACGTACCCCGTAAAATTGCTGCGTACACCGCCAAAGCCAGGAAGGGTCGGCCCGTTGCCCGGGCAGCCGGCCGTTAATCACCCCTGCCAAATGAGCAACCTTTTTTTACGCATGGCCTTTATTCTACGATCCGGTCGGCCAGTTCGGTCCGGAAGCTCCGGAACACCGGGCCAAGGGTGCTGTTCCGGTCGGTTCCGCAATTGACGAGCAGGGCCAGGGAGGCTTTCTTTTCGGGAAACCAGTACAGGTCGGCACTGTACCCGAGGTCACTGCCATTGTGGCCGTAGCCGTAGCCGCGGGGGCCCTTGTTGAGGAATTCCTTGAATATGCCCACGCCCAATTGCAGGTCCGGGGAGGGAGAAGGCGAAAACTGCGTCATCCGGTCCAGCGACGACTGGCTGAGCAGGGTCTTTTGGACGAACAGGGCATTGATGAACAGTTGCAGGTCGGCAACCGTAGCGAGGAGGCCCGCGTGGCCGTTGCCGTCGCCGAAATTGTAGTTGGATACATTGCTGAGCGTATTGTCGCCGTACCCGTTCAGGTACCCTTGCGCCACCCGGTTTGCCGGTAATTTGTCGTGCCCGTAGTAGTACGTATCATGCATGCCGAGCGGCCGGAATATCCTTTCCCGCAACAGTTCCGCATGCTTCCTCCCGGTGGCCCGCTCAATGACCATGCTCACCAGCACGGTATTGGCATTCGAGTAGGCGGCCCGGGTGCCCGGGTAGAAAGCGGCGGGCTTGCCGTACACCAGTTCCAGGAGTTGGGGCCCGGTCCACGTCCGGTTGGGGTCATTGATGATTGACAGGTAAAAAGCATCGTCGTTGATGAAATTATACAAGCCGGTTTTGTGCGAAAGCAAATGCAGCAACGTGATCCGGTTGGCGTTTGGCAGCCGGTCCGTTACCTCGCCGGGCAGCCACGCAGTGATTGGGTCGTCCAGGCTCAGCGTCCCTTCTTCCACCAGCATCAGGGCCAGGGTGGCTACGCACATTTTGGTGATGCTGGCGACTTTGGCCAGGTGACAGGGCTGCATGGGGACGTTCCTGGCAATGTCCGCTTTGCCGGCCGTCCCGGTCCACTCCCCCAGCGAATCCTTGACCGATACCGAAATGCCCGGCAGTCCCCGGCGGACGTACTGGTTGAGCACTGCCTGGTAGGCCGCCGCTTTGGGGTGGCTGCTGCTTTCCGCCCCGCTGCCGCAGCCTGCCGCCGGGGTAACGGCATCGGGCTTGCAGGACGCCAACAGGCAAAAGCCGGCCAGGAACGCGAGGATTCGGCGGCATCTTCTAATGAGTACCATTGCGCGGGACGGGTTTACGGAGCGGAACACTTGCCCCCAGGTGCAGGGCCGTATTGGGCAGGAGCGGCACGTATTGCTTTAAGAAAGGCGTTTGCAGCCAGAACTGGTAAGCGAGGAAGAATCGCACGGGAGCGCCGGTGGGCATCCGGGGCGAATACCCGAGTTCGAGGGCACTGCTGATCATGGCCCGCGGCCGGCCCAGGCTGCGCTTTCTATCGTAGCTGCCGCGGCCATTCCACGCGAAGGTAGGAGTAGTCGGGATGGCGTGCAGGTACCCCCCGCCGATCAGCAGCCCGGCGTCCAGCCCGGACCGGGAATGCAACCGGTAGCCCGCTTCGGTGTACAGTTGGATGGCGTGCTGGTTGTAGCGGTGGTAAAAATAGCCGGCTCTGAACGTTTGCAGCAGTTCGTGCCTGCCGTTGTTGCGGTACGTATAAGTGGTTCCCAGCGACAATCCCGGGTGCAGTGGTTCGGCGAAAATCCGGGTCAGTACCACCGGCGGCAGCAGGGTGGCATTGCTGAACACCGCCGCCCGGAGCGGCCAGCGCTGCCGCTGCTGCGCCCCGCCGGACGCGGAGACGAGCAGGAAAACCACCAGCGGGTACACTCCTTTCATGACTCCGTTTTTGGACCTGTCCATTCCTGTTGATTGCAAGGAAACCGGGTTGAAGTTACTGAGTAACCAGCAAGGCCGGGCGGATGTTCAGGAATTTATCCCGGGATTCACCTGATTAAACGGATGAAGCGGAGGATGCTTGGTTGATTGGCAGATGGCGGTATGCAATCAAATGCCTGGTCTCCGATGCATTTGGGCATTACGTAGCGGGCACGATCCGCAAAAAAAGGCCGGCCTCCTCGCGGAAGCCGGCCCTTGGGGTATGGACTGATCCGGTCGCTTAACGCCAGATTTGCACCCAACCGCTGAACGTGCCCTTGCCGGCAATGTTGACGGTGTAGTAGTAGATGCCGTCGGGGTAGTCGCCGCCGTTCCAGTCGTTCTGGTAGTTGTTGCTTTCGAATACCACCTTGCCCCAGCGGTTCACGATCCGCACGAGGGTGCTGGTCGGGAGGTTGCGGATGAAGAAGGTATCGTTGATCCCGTCGTTGTTGGGCGTAAACACGTTCGGAATCAGGAAGGTGCTCTCTTTGACCTCCACCGGGTACACCTTCACGCAGCCGTTGGCGTCGCGTACGTACACAATGTAGTCGCCGATGCCCTGGCCGGTAATCGTCGTGTCGTACGGGATGGAAGTGTCCTTCACCAGGGCCCAGTCCGTACCGTTCAGGCTCACCTCGTAGGGGCCGTCGCCGCCGCGGATGTCGGCGATCTGGATGGCCCCGGTCGGCTCGTCGGGCATCGAAAGCGTAGCTTTGACCTTTGCCGCCAGCGTATTGTTGATGCGGATCTTCACCGGGAAGGTGCGGCAGTCCTGGTTGTCGGCCACGATCACCTCGTAGTTGCCGTCGGGCAGGTTGCTCACCACGTAGCTGCCCCTGAACAGGTTGCCGCTCACGAACGACTTGCCCCCGTCCACGCTGATGCGGTACGGCATTACGCCCCCGGTGATCGGCGACAGCACAATGTCGTTGCAGTTTTCGCGCCGCACCTTGGCTTTGAGCGAGTCGGGACCGCCGATCACAAACGGCAGCACGTTGGCGCAAAGGTCCTCGGCATTTTCCCGGATGTACATCTTGTATTCGCCCGGCTTCAGGTTGGTGAAGAGCGGCGCCTCGAAGAAGTTGGTGTTGTTGATGCTGTAGAAGTACTTCTTGGCCGTTGCGCCCACCACGGCCTCGGCCGAACCGCTCGGCGAGCCGCACGTGGCCGGCGTCGTCAGCACGGAGAACGGA
>CADCTQ010000551.1 GCA_902805615.1 uncultured Cytophagales bacterium | reverse complement strand
TGGCATTGCCCCAAAAAGAACCAAAAAGGTCTAGGCCCAATGATGCTTCCCCCCGCCAGGCAACCCGCCCCTCGCCATTGGGCCGGGCCCACGCGCCGCGATACCACCGGTGCCGAAACAACGATACCAGCGCGTAAGGAAAGAACGATACCAGCGCGTAACCAACGGCGCCGGCTCACTGCCTGACCACACACTGCCTGGCTACTCACTGCGTATTCACACACTGCGTATTCACTTGGCAGGGCGCGAAGCACACACCGCGATTTATCGCGTCTTTTTGGAGAAAAGAGTTTCACGCAAAGGCGCAAAGGAGGAGCAAAAAGACCGCAAAGAACTGAACCGCAAGGGGCGCAAAGGAGACGCAACGACCGCAAGGGGAATGCATGTTTGCGCCTTTTGTGCCTTTGCGTGAAACTTCTCCGTGGTGAACCTTTCCCGCGGCAGCCGGGCCGTGATGGATAGAATTTGCGCCTTTTTTTGTTGCCACGTTATACTTGGTTTACGGGATGGAAAAGGCCACCTTACACATCAGCAACATGGTTTGCAGCCGCTGCCAGAAAGTGGTGCGCAACGAACTCGAACGCCTCGGGCTGCACCCGCTTTCGGTGGGCCTCGGCGAAGTAACCTTGCAGGAAACCGCCGCGCAGGTTGACAAAGCGGCCGTCGCGGCGGCCCTCCACAAACACGGGTTTGCGTTGCTCGACGACAAGAAAGCCCAGGTGGTCCAGAAGATCAAGAGCACCGTGATCGAGGCCATCCACCACCGCGACACGCCGCACCCCCACTTCTCGGCCCACATCGCCCGGGAAGCCGGGCTCGATTACGCCTACCTGAGTTCCCTGTTTTCGGCCGCCGAAGGCATCACCCTCGAAAAGTACATCATCCTGCAACGCATCGAACGGGCCAAGGAACTGCTCGTGTACGATGAATTGTCGCTGAGCCAGATCGCCGACCGGCTGGGCTACAGCAGCGTGCAGCACCTGTCCGGCCAGTTCAAGAAAGTGACCGATCTCACCCCCTCGTACTACAAAAAGCTCCAGGAAAACAAGCGCCGCCCCCTGGATGAAATTTAGACATGAGATGTGAGACATGAGATATTAGACCGGAACGCGTACCCCCGGTCTCAAGTATAATGACCATGACTAATGACCAATGACCACCTCAACACTCATGCGCATCAAGGGAATGGTCTGCCGCCGGTGCATTGCCACGGTGAAGGACATTTTTATGGACGAGGGCTTCCAGGTGGGCGCCGTGGAACTGGGCGAAGTACGCTACAGCCCCGGTAGCCCCGGCGCTTCCCTCGAAAGGGTGAAGGAACGCCTGGCCGCCGAAGGTTTCGAGCCGCTCGACGACCGGCAGTCGCGCATCATCGCCCGGGTGAAGGAACTGGTGGAAGAACACCTCTCGGGGCCCGAGCACCATAACCACAACTTTTCGGAGATGGTCACCGAAGCCCTGTACATGGACTACCACGCCGTCAGCGCCCTGTTTACGGCCACCGAAGGCATCACCCTGGAGCGGTACCTGATCGGGCGCCGCACCGAAAAGGCCAAGGAACTGATGCAGAACCCGGGGCTTTCGTTCACCGACATTGCCTTCCAACTCGGCTACAGCAGCGTCCACCACTTCTCCAACCAGTTCAAAAGCCTCACCGGCCTTTCCCCCTCGGCCTACCGGGGAATGCTGGGGAAAGCGTAACCCCGGGGAAAAAGAGAGAGGAACTTAACCGCAAGGAGCGCAAAGAGAAGGCGCAAAGGGCGCAAGGGGAACGCGCATTGCTTTGCGGTTCAATTCCCCTTTTTTTCTCTGCGGTCCTATCTTCTCACTCCTCGCTCCTTTTTTAAAAATCCTGTAACACGTTCCCGGAATTATGTAAAAGCCTGGGGCGGCCCGGTGGGTATCTTTGCAACGTACCAACCGGGAAATACCAAACCCGTACCAACCATGAATACGCACGCAGTGACCTCCGAAAAAGACATACCCCGCGGTGCCCGGCCGACGCCCGGCGTCCGGAAAGTAACCCTGCCCGTCACCGACATGAGCTGCGCGGCCTGCGCCGTCAGCGTCGAATCCATGCTCAAGGCCCAGCCGGGCGTGCAGGACGCCGGGGTGAACTTCGCCAACCAGACCGCCTGGGTAACCTATCACCCGGGCCAGATCACCCTCCCGCAGATGCGGCAAGCCATCCAGTCGGTGGGCTACGACCTCATCATTGACGAGGAGAACGCCGCCGAAAAGCAGGCCGAAGCCCGGCAGCAGCACTACCAGTCGCTCAAAACCAAGACCACCTGGGCCGCCGCCCTGTCGCTGCCCCTGGTGGTGCTCGGCATGTTCTTCATGGACGGGGCCTACGCCAACTACGTCATGCTGGCCCTGTCGCTGCCCGTGCTGTGGCTGGGCCGAAACTTCTACGTGAACGCCTGGAAGCAGGCCCGGCACGGCCGGTCGAACATGGATACGCTGGTGGCCCTGAGCACGGGCACGGCCTTCCTGTTCAGCACCTTCAACACCTTTTACCCCGAATTCTGGCACCGCCGGGGCATTCACCCGCACGTGTACTTCGAGGCGGCCGCCCTCATCATCGCCTTTATCCTGCTGGGCAAATTGCTCGAAGAACGGGCCAAGTCCAGCACCTCGGCGGCCCTCAAAAAGCTGATGGGCCTCCAGCCCAAAACCGTGCGCATCGCAGACGGGGAGGGCGAACGGGAAATCCCGGTCGCGCAGGTCGGCGTGGGAACCGTGGTGGTGGTGCGGCCCGGCGAGAAAATTCCCGTGGACGGCACCGTGACGGCCGGCGGCTCGTACGTGGACGAAAGCATGATTTCGGGTGAGCCCGTACCCGTAGCCAAGGGGCCGGGCGACAAGGTATTTGCCGGCACGGTCAACCAGAAGGGCGGTTTCCGCTTTGCGGCCGAAAAGGTGGGCGGCGATACCGTGCTGGCGCAGATCATCCGCATGGTGCAGGAAGCCCAGGGCAGCAAAGCCCCCGTGCAGAACCTGGTGGACAAGGTGGCCGGCATTTTCGTGCCCGTGGTCATCGGCATTGCCCTGCTGAGCCTGGCGGCCTGGCTGGTGCTGGGCGGCGAAAATGCGCTGACGCAGGGCCTGCTGGCCTTCGTGACGGTGCTGGTGATCGCCTGTCCGTGCGCCCTGGGCCTGGCCACGCCCACGGCCATCATGGTCGGGGTGGGGAAGGGGGCCGAGCAGAACATCCTCATCCGGGACGCCGAAAGCCTCGAACTGGCTCATAAAGTAAACGCCGTGGTGCTCGACAAAACCGGCACCATCACCGAGGGCAAGCCGGAAGTGACCGACCTGCGGTGGCTCGCCGGACCGGCCGAACGGGATGCCTACGCGGCCATTTTGCGGGCCGTGGAATCGGCATCGGAACACCCCCTGGCCGAAGCCGTGGTGCGCAAACTGGGTCCGGCCGCGCCGGCCGTGCCGCTGGAAGCATTCGAGAGCATTACGGGCAAGGGCGTCCGGGCCACCTACCGGGGCCGGCAGTACCTGGTGGGCAACCGGGCGTTGCTCGACGCGTACCGCGTGCCGCTGACGGCTCCCGTGGCGGCGCAGGGGCTGGCCCTCCAGGAAGCGGCCCGGACGGTGGTATACTTCGCCGGTGAAACGGAAGTGCTGGCCCTCATCGCCATTGCCGACCGCATCAAGGCCACTTCCCGGCAGGCCGTCCAGACCCTACAGGCGGCGGGCATCGAGGTGTACATGCTCACGGGCGACAATGCCCCGACGGCAAAAGCGGTGGCCGGGCAACTGGGCCTCAAACAGTACCGGGCCGAGGTGCTGCCGGCCGACAAGGCGCAGTTCGTGCAGGAACTGCAAGCCCAGGGCAAGGTGGTGGCGATGGTCGGCGACGGCATCAACGACTCGCAGGCCCTGGCCCAGGCCGACGTGAGCATTGCGATGGGCAAGGGTTCCGACATTGCCATGGACGTTGCCAAGATGACCCTCATCACGTCCGACCTGAACTCGGTGCCCCGGGCGCTGAACCTGTCGCGGCGCACCGTGCGAACCATCCGGCAAAACTTGTTCTGGGCGTTTATCTACAACCTGATCGGCATTCCCATTGCCGCCGGCCTGCTCTACCCCATCAACGGCTTCCTGCTCAACCCGATGATCGCCGGGGCCGCCATGGCCCTCAGTTCCGTATCCGTAGTGGGCAACAGCCTCCGCCTGCGGATGAGCAAGGATCAGGACTTGCAGGAGTAAAGAATGACCAGGATTTCGGCGCAAAGGCGGATTTCACGCAAAAGATGGCATCGCGGTAGGCGGCGCATTGCGGGAAGTGGTCGCATCGCGGCTCCCCTCCTCGGAGGGGCCGGGGGTGGGTTTACCTGAAGGTTACGAATGATATGGGGATCATTGCAGAACAACTCATTGCAAGAGGGAATCTGCGAAAAGTCTGGGACCTAAGTGTTTTCCTAGGCGGTGATCCCTTGATAACTTGTCTCGCGGAGGTGAACCCACCCCCGGCCCCTCCGAGGAGGGGAGCCGCGATGCGACCACTTCCCGCAATGCGCCGCCTACCGCGATGCCATCCTTTGCGTGAAATCCGCCTTTGCGTGAACCCTGTTGGCGCAAGTGACAGATTTACACTACCTTACTTTGGTAAAATCCCTACGGCCGTGCAGTCCCTCCTCCACTTCCTCCAACAACCCTGGCCCTGGTACGTGGCCGGTCCGCTGATCGGGCTGACCGTACCGGCGCTGTTGCTCCTGGGCAACAAGTCTTTCGGCATCTCCTCGTCGCTGCGCCACGTGTGCGCCGCGTGCCTGCCGGCCAACGTGCCTTTTTTCCGCTACGACTGGAAGCGGGAGGCGTGGAACCTCTACTTCACGGGCGGCATCCTGCTGGGCGGGCTGCTGGCGGCGGCCCTGCTCACTTCGCCCGGGCCGGCCCCGGTGCACCCTGCCCTGCAAGCGGAACTGGCCGCCTACGGCATCACCCGCACCGGCGGGCTGCTGCCGGCCGAACTGTTCAACTGGCGGGAGCTGCTCACCCTGCGGGGCTTCCTGCTGATGGGCGTGGGCGGCTTCTTCATCGGCTTCGGCACCCGGTACGCGGGCGGCTGCACGTCGGGCCACGCCATCACGGGCATCTCCACGCTGCAATGGCCTTCGGTGGTGGCAACCCTTTGTTTCATGGCCGGCGGCTTCCTGATGGCCCACCTCATTCTCCCCCTCATCCTGAGCCTGTAATCCCGTGAAAACCGATCATTCTGCCGCACCGCCGCGCCCCGTTGCACAACGGCCCGCCGTCAATACCGATTTCGAGGTGCGTTCCCTCGATGGGGAGCCCGGGGCCGCGTTGCCCCGCCCTGCGCCCTGGTGGCACCAACTGAAATACCTCCTCGCCGGGGCCGCGTTCGGCGTGGTGCTGGTCAAGTCGGAAGTCGTGTCCTGGTTCCGCATCCAGGAAATGTTCCGGCTGCAATCCTTCCACCTGTTCGGCATCATGGGCTCGGCCATTGCGGTCGGCATGCTGTCGGTGTGGCTCATCCGCAAGTTCGGCGTAAAAACCCTCGCCGGCGAACCGGTCGTCCTGGGTAAGAAGTCGTTCCACCAGGGCCAGGTGTACGGGGGGCTGCTGTTCGGGTTCGGCTGGGCCATGACGGGGGCCTGCCCCGGTCCGCTCTTCGCCCAGATCGGGGCGGGCGCATCGGTGGTGGTCGTGACCCTGCTGGGCGCCCTGGCCGGTACGTGGGTGTACGGCTACCTGCGCGACCGGCTGCCGCACTAGTGGAATGGGATGAAGAACTGCCGTTTGTCTGGGCAGGCTGCGCGGCTAGGGGGCGCTGCGAACGGGGGGGCCGGCGGCCACCGCGGGCCGGGAAATGCGTTCCGCGGGAAGGTTGCGCCGCCCGGCCGATTTTTTGCGCTGCCGGTTCCGGTACATGCGGAAGCCGGTGAAGAGCAGCAGCAGGGGCATCCAGCCCGAGAGGAAAGCCAGCAGCCGGGTGGGCCAGCCGCCGATTTCCCCGAAGTGCACCGGGAAGACCCAGTTTTTGGTGAGCCGCGTGCCCAGCGGCGCCGCCAGGGGGTCGTAGTTGAACAGGATGCGTCCCGAGTACTTGTCGAGGGCCACCTGGGCCCGGTAGAAGCCCCCCGCCTCCACGCCCCGGGCCTTGAGGAAGCTCATGGCCACCAGCCCGGTCGTGTCGGGGGAAAGGTACAGGTGGCGCTTGTGGTAGCCCGGGTACAGCGTATCGAGGGCGGGCAGCACCTGGTACATGGTGAGGGGCCGCCGCCCCGGTGCGTACCCCGACTGCAATCCCGTAAACGAGTGGGGCACCTTCCGCGAACGGGTCACGGCGTTGAGGACGGCCTGGTATTCGTCCGGGAAAACAAAGTACGCCCCCGTCACTGCCAGCAGGAACAAGGGAAGGCACGCGTAGAACCCACCCACCTTGTGCAGGTCGAATTGCAGCCGTTTGGCACCCGCGGGCCACTTCACCGTGAAGCTTTGCCGAAGCTGGTTGTTGCGCCGGGGCCACCAGAGGTACAGGCCCGAAGAGAGGATGAAAAACGCCATCACCAGCGCCGAAACGGCGGTAATAAGGCTGCCGGTTTCGCCCAGGGTCAGCGTGCGGTGTACGTCCAGCACGAGGCCGAAGAAGTCCGTTGCGGGCGGGATGTGGCCCAGGTGCCCGCCCGTGTACGGGTCAAAGTACTCGGTATGCTCCCGGTTTTCGAACCCGAACCCGTAGGTCTCCACCTTGCGGAGGGGAAACCAGATGCCTGCCACGTTGTCGCCCAGGGTGGCTTCGGCCTTGCGCACGAGGCTGTCCAGGGGCAGCGGGGTGCCCCGGTGTTTGCTCCGCAGCACCTCCCCGTGCAGCCAGCCGTTGCCCTCGGGTTCCAGCACGTACAGCGAACCGGTCACGCCCACCACGCTCAGCACCAGGCCGGCGCCCAGGCCCAGCCACAAGTGAACCCGCACCATCCATTTCCGCAGCGTCATATCCTCTCTTTCTTGTTGGGTGAATGGTACACTGATGGGTTATGATGATGATGATGATCCCTTATGATGAAAAGACTACATGGTTGAAGGATTACAGGATTTGATTCGCTAATTGGTGGGTGCAATCCATTAATCATGTAGTCCTGCAATCCTATACTCATAAGGGATCATCATCATCATAACCCATCAGTGTACCATTATATCAGTCTACCATTTATTTAAAACCGGACCCCGAAAGTAGCCCGGAAGTGGCGGCCCGGGCCTTCGAATACGTTGATCCAGGGGCTGCCCTGCCCGTAGAGGGCGTACCGGGCGTCGGTCAGGTTGTTTACGTTCACGGTCAGGCTCATCTTGTCGCGCTGGTAGAACAGCCCCGCGTCGAGCAGGGTGTAGTCGGGCAGGGGGTTGCGTTCGGGCGTAAAGCCGTTGACCCGGCCCCGTTCCGACCGCGTGCCCAGGGCCAGCCCCAGGCCGTTGAGAGCTCCGTGCCGCAGGCGGTATTTGAGCCACGCGTTAAAGGTGTGTTCGGGAATCATGTCGGCGCGGCGGCCCACCAGGGCGGGATCGGTGTCGCGGGTGGTGGTGGCGTCGAGGTAGGCGTAGTTGGCGATCAGGCTCAGCGCCGGCGTGAGTTCGCCCTGCACGTCCACCTCCACGCCCCGGCTGCGGATCTCGCCGCCCGCCCGCTGGAAGTCGGCGTTGTCGGGGTCCTGCGTGAGCACGTTGGTTTTGGTGATGTGGAACGCCGACACCGACGAGGAGAGGCGGCCGCCCCACCAGGTCTGCTTGCTGCCGATCTCCAGGTTGTTGCCCCGCGAGGGATCGAAGCGGCGCCCTTCCCGGTCCACGCCGGCGTTGACCTCGAAACCCTGGTCGTAGAGGGCAAACAGCGATACGTTCGGCACGGGGAGGTAGGTGAGGCCCAGGCGCGGACTGAAGGCGTCGGTCCGTTCCCGGCTCAGGCCCTGGCCGCCGAAATTGTCGCCGCTGGTGAACGAGGTGAACCGGCCGCCCAGGTTGAGGATCAGGTTGGGCAGCAGGTAGGCGTTGTCGTAGGCGTAGGCGGCCACCCAACTGCTCTGCACGACGAACTGCGGGTACGGCGCGTCCACCCCGAAGGGCGGCGGGGTGTTGGCAAACACGGGGTTGGCCGGAATGATCTTCAGGATCTGGTCCGGGCCCCGGAAACGCAGGTTGGTGATCTGGTTTTCGGCCTGCGTGGCGTCGAGCCCGGCCAGCAGGGTGTGTTTGACCGGCCCCGTGGCGGCGCTGCCCGTCACGAACAGTTGCCCGGCCACCGATTGTCCCTGCGCGTCGCGGTAGTTGCGGATGACCTCCAGGGTGTCGGTGGCGCTTTCCACGGCCACGAAGCGGTTGGTGACGTAGCGGGAGCCCCGGATGGTGCTGCTGCCCACGCCCGCAATGCCGGTGATCTGCCAGCCTTTGCCCAACCGGTGTTCGAGCGTAAGGGCGCCGTACTGGTCGCCCGCCCGGGTGGGCGGCTCCTGGTAGTGGTGGTACGAAAAGTCGCGGGGCAGGGTGAAAAACGTTCCGCCGACCACCAGCGAAGGCTGGTAAATGTTGTCGAACCGTAACTGGCTGTAGTTGTACTCGGCCGTCAGCGAGGTGTTGTCGCTCAGGCGGTAGCGGATGGCGGGGGCAATCACGTACTTGTCATTGGACGCGTTGCGCACGTAGTGGCCCGCTTCCTGGCCCAGGGCGTTGAGCCGGTAGCTGAGCTTGCCGTTGCCGTGGAGCGAACCACCCAGGTCCACGCTGCCGCGAAACGTGTTGAAGCTGCCGTACGTAAGGTTGGCACTGGCCAGCGGCGCGTCCACGGGCTTTTTGGTCACGAAGTTCACCGCGCCGCCCGGCGCCCCCTGCCCCACGAAAAAGCCCGCCGGTCCCTTGATGAATTCCACCCGTTCGACCAGCACGGGGTCGGGCGACACGTCTTCGGCCGGGATGAGCAACCCGTTGCGGTACTGGTTGGCGGCAAAGCCCCGGACGCTGAAGTTGATGTCGAGGGCGGGCGTAAACTGGCCCGAGTTGCTCACGCCGCTCACGTTGCGGGCCACTTCCTGGAGGTTGAACAACTGCTGGTCGGCGATCACCTGCTGACCGATGGCGACCACCTGCTGCGGCGTTTCGAGGAGCGGCGTGGGAATTTTCAGGGAAGGGGAAGCTTCTTCCGTCCGGTACGTCCCGGCCGTGCCCAGCACCACGATCTCTTCCAGCGACTGGGTGCTTTCGTTGAGGGCCAGCGTCAGGAACCGGTTTTCGCCGTTTTTCACCCCCACGTTCTCCTTGCGGGCCTGGTAGCCGATGCCCGACACCACCAGTACGTAGGTGCCCGCCGGTACTTTGCCCAGCACGAAGGCGCCGTCCTCGCCGGTGGTGGTGCCCAGGGAGGTGCCTTCCACGGCAATGGTGATGCCGGGCAGGGGTTCACCCGTCTCGGACTGGATGCGCCCCGAAAGGGTGCCCTGGCCCGGTTGGGAATGGGCCGCCGGTGCGAACAGGAGCCCGACCAGGAACAGGCTGGCAAGGTTGAGGAGCAAACGGGGGGAAGGCAGGGAGGCGTAAGGGATTGTGGCGCGGGGCATGTCTTTATTTAGACTGATTCCACGCAAAATTAGAGCCGCCGCCCGGAAATGCAAGAGTTGTTTAGAACATTTCTAAACAATTTACAAAACCAGGACCGACGCCACCGTTGGGGCAGCAACAAGAGATGGCGGTGAGATCGTGGCAGTGCGGTAAGTCCCCAGGGACGGAATATGGGTAACGAAGGCATCTATACGTCCTAATCCATCCGCAGTATCCGCCGCACGATGATTCCGGCGCGGGTTTCGATTTTGATCAAGTACATCCCTTCCCGGTAGTCCGACAGATCAAGGCTCGTATGTTCGGTACCGGCAGCGAGGCTGCGGCTCAGCAGCTGCCTGCCGAGGGCATCGTACACGGACAGTTGCAGCGGGACAACCGACCCGGCGGGCCATTGGAGGGTAACGGTTCCCCGGGTCGGATTAGGGTGCACCCGGATGAACGACGCTGCGGCCGGTACCGTGCCGGTGACCGAATGGACGAAGGCAACGGACTCATCTGACCAGCAGCCCTGGGCATCCTTCATCCTGACGCGGTAGCTACCGGCCCGGGTAGCGGCAATGCGCCGCGCCGAGGGCGTCAGCTTTTCGCCGTCCAGCGACCATTCGTAGTCCGTGCCGGCCAGGCTGCACGCCAAACTGTCGGTGCCCTGCCGGGAAATGCCCGGGGTGGCCGGCTTGGGCAAACGGGTTATGGTAACGCTTGCCTTCAGGGAGTCGCTTCCGCAAGCGTTGGCTGGAACGCTCCACTCGAACACGTTGGCGCCGTAGCCCAACCCGGTGATGGCCGAAGCAGGATTCTCCGCATCCTGCACCACGCCGGCGCCGCCCACCCGTTTCCATTTTCCTTTGCCCTGCGCAGGAGCCGTAGCCCCGAGGACGGCCCCGGCAACCTGGCCACAGACGATTTGGTCGCTGCCGGCTCCCGTCGAACCGTTGGTGCCTGCACAAACCGCCGCCTGGTCCAGCCGGACGGCTTCCACGACGACCGGCGGTACGTCGTAAATCGCGTTGAGGGTCGTATTGGTCCGGATGGGTTCGTTGTAGTCGAAGAAGATGTCGGCGAAGTTCTCCACGCGGGCCTTTTCCGGCAGGCCGGCTTTGGGTTTGATGCCCAACTGGATTCGGCCGTGGCTGCGGGGCTCGTCGGCCGTACTGTCGGGTAGATTGATGTCGTCGAACGTAAAGGTGAGTACGGGGCGGCCTTTGCCGGTTACCGTCATCCGGTACGGGTGCGAGACCGTTCCCACGCGCAGCGTACTGATGTCGAGGTATTCCGAAAGCGTATCTACCACCACTACTTTATAGGCCACGTCCGTGCCGGTGTTCTGGAAGCGGATCACGTAGTCGAGGGGGGCGTCGGTGGGGGTGTAGCGCTCCGTACCCACGCCCTGCGGGGAAACGGCCTTGTCGTTGGGGTCATACGAATCAATGATGGGCAGGCACTCCACGGCAATTTCGGGTTCGGGATCGTCGCAGGGGAACCGGGCCACGTAGCCCTTGCTGACCGTGCCACTGCCGTCCGTGCCGCAGGCTTCGCGGGAGAGGTGGCTTTGCCGCCGGGTAGGGTGGCCCGGACGCTGGTCGGCTTCCAGGCGAACGGTCCGGCCGTTGGCGGGAACCTGCAACACCAGGCTGTCGCCCTTGGCGAGTTTGAACCGGCCGGCGAAGGCCAGTTGAGCGTCCAGGTAGATGCGTAAGGCGCTGCTGTCGGCCATGTGGCCCGCCCCCTGGTTGTAAAGGGCCAGCCTGACCCGGCCATTGTTCACGCAAGCCGCTTTCAGGTGAACCTCCGACTGGTCCCACCCGTCGCCCGGCGTGGTGGGGTTGGCCGGGGTGATCCACGCGCGCGTGCATTGCGTGAGGCCGCGGATGGCGGGGTCTCCGCACGCCACTGAATCTTGCAGCGTGATGCTGCCCCGCGCATCGGGCGCCAGCGTACCTGCGTCGAAGACGTAATGACCGTCTTTGTCGCGGGTGAAGGGTGCACTGGCGCTTTTGAGCACTACGTACGGCGGCAGTTGTACGTACACCTTGGCGTTGGCTGCCGGGGCGATGCCCGTGTTGGCGTAAGAAACCGTCGTCGTGCTGGCGAAACAGCGGCGGCGGCGGCTGGAGGACACGCTTGTTTCCAGGTGAGGCAGCAGGTTGAGTTGATTGGCAAAATCCTGCCCGGCAAGCGTCTGGCCGGCGCCGGTAAAGCGAAAGGTAAGGGGCTCGGCCGGGCAGGTCTGCCGGATAAAGCGTTTCTTGTCTGCCGGGATGACCTGCTGAAGGGTATAGGTGCCGGTGTCAACGGCCAGCGCGTAACGGCCCGCCGAATCGGTTGAAGTAAAGTAGTTGCCGGGCCGCGCCACCACGATCCGGTTGGCGAGTCCTTTTTCGCCGGAACTTTGCCGGCAGTCCCCGTCGGTGTCTTCAAATACGGTGCCCCGCACGTAACTGAGGGGCGTGCCGGACCGGCCAAAGGCGACAAAATACCGGTGGTCTTTCGTACCGACGGACCAAAAGCTGCCGCCTGCGTGCAATGCATTGCCTGATACGTTCAGGGCAAACACACTGCCAAGGGTACTGCGATTGCCTACATTCGGATTCCAGGCGGTGGCCTTGCCCGTGGCCGCGTCCAGGGCAGCCAACCGGTTCCGGCTCCGGCCGTTGATTGCGGTAAAACTACCGCCGGCGTACACGACATTGCCGGCCAGGGCAATTGCCTCCACGTCGTTGTCTGCATCCGGATTCCAGGCGGTTGCCCGGCCCGTGAATGCATCCAGGGCTGCCAACCGGTTCCGGCTTCGGCCGCCGATTGCGGAGAAACGGCCGCCGACGTACAAAACGTTGCCGGCCAGGGCCAACGCTTCGACTGAGCCGTTGGCGTCGGCACTCCAGGCCGTGGCCTGACCCGTTACTGCATCCACAACGCCGATCCGCTGTCGGTTCTGTCCGCCCAGGCTGGTGAAGTAGCCTCCCACGTATAGTAAATTGCCCGACATCACAATATCTTGTACGGAATTATTGCATTTGGGGTCCCAGGCGGTGGCCCGGCCGGTGGCGCCATCTACTGCGGCGAGAAACTGGGTCCGGGAGCCGCCGATGTGATTGAACTGTCCCCCCACGTACACGACGTTGCCGGCCAGGACCAATGCATAGACCACACTGCCGGGGTTGGGGTCCCAGGCAGTAGGCTGACCCGTGATTGCGTCGAGAGCCGCTAAGCTCCGCCTGGTTTGCCCCCCTACTGAGCTGAAGGTTCCCCCTGCGTACACGGTATTTTCGGACGCGGCAAGGGCATATACCCTCCCGTCAACATTGGGATTCCAGGTTGTAGCCCGACCCGTGGTTGCATCCACTGCCGCCAGCCGGTTCCTGCTCACGCCACCGATGGAATTAAAACCACCCCCGGCAAAAACCACGTCACCGGCAAGGGCCAGCGTATATACCAGGTCGGTAGCATTCGGGTCCCATTCCGTAGCCTGGCCGGTAGTGGCGTCCAGGGCCGCCAGGTGATTCCTGGGTTTTCCGCCCACTGTGGTAAACCTGCCGCCGGCATATACCAGGTTACGGGCCGGGGCCAACGTATGTACCGCACCGTCGGCACCCGGATTCCAATCGGTAAGCTTGCCGGTAGTAGCGTCCAGGGCCGCCAGGTGATTCCTGGGTTTTCCACCCATCGCGGTGAAGTCGCCTCCCAGGTAGACGACATTTCCGCTCACGGCAATCGTATAGAAGGTACTTTTTTCGCCCGGGTAACCATCAATGTAAGGGTCCCAATCCGTAGCCTGCCCGGTGGCTGCGTCAATGGCAGCGATGTTGAACAGCCTTTTTTCGGAGAAGTTGCGAAAGTCGCCGGCTACGTAAACGACTCCCCCGGATACGGCAATGGCCGCCACGTAATCATTATCCCGGGGATACATGCCGGCAAAGGGGTCCCAGGCGGTAGGCAGGCCCGTAGTTGCATCCAGAGCGGCCAGAAGTGTTCTCCGTTGGTTGCCGGCAGAGGTAAACCGGCCCCCAATGTAGACGGTGTTTCCCGACACGACGATGGTATTCACACTCCGGTGCACGCGGGGGTACCAATCCGTTGCCTGCCCGGTAGTTGCATCCAGGGCCGCCAGTTCGGTCCGGTCCCGGCCACCAATGGCAGTAAAATAGCCACTGACGTATAATACGTTTTCCCTGATCGCCAAAGCAAGTACCCGCCCGTCCGGGTTTGGGTTCCAGGCTTTATCGAGCGTACCATCCGCCAGAATGTGGGCCAGGTACTTTCTGTCGTGACCTTGTACCCGATCAAAATCGCCTCCAATGAACCAGCCCCCTTTGCCATCCGGTACGGATGCACTCACATTCAGGATTGTACTGTGGGGGCCGTCCATACCTATTCTGGCTGAGTAGTCGCCCTCAACGCGGAGTAAAGGCGTGGGGGTTGGTTTTCCGTCGGTGGTATTGAGCGTAGCCCCGCTGCCCGTCGGCGGGCCGATGTGGGTAAAATCCCCGCCCAGGTACAGGGTATTCCCGTAACGGGCAATGGCGGTAACTTGCCGGTTGGCGATCCACATCGTGGTATCCATCTCCTGGGCGATGGAAACGGGGCAGGCAAGCAGAATGAGCAAGGAACAAAGCAGTGAGCGGTACATGCGGCGCAAGGATGGACGAGCCTGCCGGTGAAGCAGGGTACAGTGAAACGGACGTTGGGCAAACAAGCAGTCCCGTTTTTGCGAAAGGGCATTAGGGACGGTATCGGGGAAGTCGGATTGCCGGCAACGGGTCCCGTCATTTGCGGCTGCCCGGGAGGGCGCCGGCCGGGAGCGTTTACGGTACAATCCGAACGGTAAGCTGGTGACCCAAAATACCAAAAGGCCCATGCATTGTCAAGCGCCGGTTCCGGAAACGTTTAAGTAGCCGCCCCCGTCACGCCCCCGTCACACCCAATTCACTGCGCCGGCTCCTGCGTGTACTGCTTCGTCCAGGCGAAGTGTTCGTGGAAGATGGCGTCTTTGTGCGCCCGCACCATTGCCAGGAAGGCCAGCGCCGCCGGGGAAAGCCGTTTGCCCTTCAGCCAGATGAGTTGCCAGTGCGAGTACAGCGGGAAGCCCCGCACCGGCAGGAGCCGCACCGCCCCGGTCTGCAACTCGGTGCGCAGGCTGTGGATGGATAAGATGGAGGCCCCCAGCCCCGCCAGCACGGCCTGCTTGATGGCTTCGCTCGACGTCAGTTCCAGCTTCACCCGCGGCATGATCTGCACCTTGCGGGTGTACTCCTCCAGCATGATGCGCGTGCCCGACCCCTCTTCCCGGTAGATGATCGGAATTTCCCTGAGGATGGAAATGTCGTATTCCGGCGCGTCGGGCAGGGCCAGCCCCGTGCCGGCCACCAGCCACAGGGCGTTGGGCATCAATGCTTCCTGTTCGAGTTCGAGGTGCCCGGGCAGCACCGACACCAGCGCAAAATCCGTTTTGTTCGTTTGCAGGCTCTCAATCACCAGGCTGCGGTTGGTCACGTCCATGAGCAACTCCACGTTGGGGTATTTTTTGTAGAACGACGACAGGTAGTACGGCATGATGTACTTGCCCGTGGACACGATGGCAAACCGCACCCGGCCCGCCAGCAACCCCTTCCGCGCCAGCATCCGCTGCTCGATCTCTTCGGTGCCCGCCAGGATGGCGTCGGCCGCCGCCCCCAGCTCCAGCCCGAAGTCGGTGATGTGGATCTTCCGGCCGATCACTTCGGTGAGGGGAATGTCAAATTGGTCCTGCAAATTCCGGAGCTGGATGGATACGGCCGGCTGCGTCATGTGCAACTGCTCGGCGGCGCGCGTAATGCTCCCGAGCCGGACCACGGTGGAGAACACTTTGAGCTGGTGAAGGGTATAATGCATAAGCTTTTGTTAATGATTAACATAAGAAAGATAAATAAATATATATCGGTTACCCCGCGTAGTTTTGGAAAAAAAATTCTTTCCGAACACAATGGACTTTCATCTTCTCCTGGGCAACCTCACCAATCCCGCACTGATGTTTTTCGGCCTGGGCGTGCTGGCAAAAGTGGTCAAAAGCGACCTCCAGATTCCCGAACCGGTCAGTAAATTCATCTCCCTGTACCTGTTATTTTCAATTGGCTTCAAGGGTGGGCAGGAGCTGTCGCACGGGAGCTTCACGGCCGAAATGGGGTACGCCATCGGGTTCGGCCTGCTCATTGCCTCGGTCATTCCGCTCTACACGTTTTTTATCCTCAAGCGAAAGCTGGGCGTTGCCGATGCGGGGGCCATTGCTTCGGCCTATGGGTCGGTCAGCGCCGTTACGTTCATCACGGCCTCGTCGTTTCTGGAGAGCAACCAGCACACGTTCGGGGGGCACATGGTCGCCGTGATGGCCCTCATGGAGTCGCCGGCCATCGTGATCGGGGTGTTGCTGATGATGCGCTACGACCGGGAGAACTACGCCGCCCTGAGCTTCCGCAAACTGCTGGCCCACGCGTTCACCAACGGCAGCGTGTTCCTCATCCTGGGCAGCCTGCTGGTCGGGTTCCTGGCCGACCCCCGGCAGGCCGAAGGGCTCCGGCCGTTCGCCGTGGACCTGTTCAAGGGTTTCCTGGCGATTTTCCTGCTCGAAATGGGCATGGTGACGGCCCAGCGCATGCGTTCGTTCACCAACCACGGCTGGTACCTGCCGGCCTTCGGCATCCTCATTCCGGCGTTCAACGGCTGCCTGGTGGCCGTGGCCAGCGGCCTGGTGACGCCCGACCCGGGCACCCGTTTCATGTTTGCCATCCTGGCCGCCGGGGCCTCCTACATTGCCGTGCCGGCCGCCATGCGCATGGCCGCTCCCAAGGCCGACCCGGGCCTCTACATCCCGATGGCCCTCGGCGTTACCTTCCCCTTCAACATCTCCCTGGGCATGGTGCTCTACTGGGCAGTGATCCAACTGAGCTAGGGAAACTGCACGCCTGCCAACAAAAGGGGGGCAGAAGCAGTTAGGGGAACATGCAAGGAAACTCATCAACGACAACGGGCAAGGCAGCCAACCCCAATGGGGCAACCATCATTTTAGCCGGGGCCACCGGGGACCTGGGCGGACACATCGCCCACGGATTGCTCAGGCGGGGTGCCGTGGTAAGGGCACTGGTACGTCCGGGCAGCAAGGGCGAAAAGACCACGGCCCTGCAAGGACGGGGCGCCGCCGTCGTGGAAGTGGATTTGGACGATGCAACGGCGCTGTCCCGCGCCTGCGCGGGCGGCACCTGCGTGGTGTCGGCCCTGTCGGGGCTGCAGGAAGTGATCCTCGACGCGCAGACGGCGCTGCTGACGGCTGCGGTGGCGGCGGGGGTGCCGCGCTTCATTCCCTCCGACTTTGCCATTGACTTTACCAAACTGCCCCCCGGCACCAACCGCAACCTCGACCTCCGCCGGGAATTCGGGAAACGGCTCGAAGGGGCGCCGGTGGCGGCTACCTCGGTGCTCTGCGGGATGTTTGCGGACCTGCTCACCGGGCCGGCCCCCGTGGTGCTGTTTCCCCTCAAGCGGGTCGTGTACTGGGGCGACGCCGACCAGCCGCTCGACTTTACCACCATCGCCGATACGGCGGCCTTTACGGCAGCGGCGGCAATGGACCCTTCCACGCCCCGCTACCTGCGCATTGCCGGCGAGGTGGCCAGTGCCCGCGGGCTGGCCCGGGCGGCCGGCGAGGCCACCGGCAAGGAGTTCCGCCTGCTGCGGGCCGGGAGCCTCCGCCGGCTCGATACGCTTATCGCCGTGACGCGCACCCTCGCGCCGGGACGCCGGGAGGTGTTTCCGGCCTGGCAGGGCATGCAGTACCTGCGCAACATGTTCAGCGGCCTCCCCAAGCTGGCGCCCCTCGACAATGACCGCTACCCGGGCGTGCAGTGGACGCCCCTGCGAGAGGTTTTGCACCGGTGAGGAGCTACCCCCTTTTTCCCCTCACAGCCACGCCTGCACCTGCTCGTCAGTGAGGTTGCTGCCGCACACGATGGTGGCTACGGTCAGGCCCGCAAACGCGTCCTGGTTTTCCAGGATGGCGGCAATGCCTACCGCCGCCGCCGGTTCGGCCACCAGGCCCGCGTGCCGGTGAATGAGTTTCATGGCTTGCAGAATGGTTTGTTCTTCCACCAGGATGCCTTCGGTAGCCAGCCCGGCCATGTCGCGCAGGGCCTGGGGGACGGGCAAACGCACGGCGATGCCGTCGGCAATGGTATTGGCCTTTTCGTGTACCACCATTTCGCCTTTCCGCCACGATTCGATCATGGCCGGGGCGTCGGCGGCCCCCACGGCCACTAACCGGGTGGCCGGGCTGAGGGCCTTGAAAACGGTGGCTACGCCGTTGAACAACCCGCCGTTGCCCAGGGGCACCAGCAGCACGTCGAGGGCGTCGGGGTAGCCGAGCAGTTCCAGGCCGATGGTGCCCGCTCCCTCAACGGTTTCTACGTCGAGGCTGTCTTCCACGAACCGGATGCCCCGCTCCCGGGCGGCCGACCGGGCCGCTTCCTTGGCCGCGTCGAAATCTTCGCCGTGCAAAACCACCTCCGCCCCCAGGGCCCGCATCCGTTCCACCTTCAGGGGGTTGGCGTGGCGCCCCGCGTACACGGTGAGCGGAATGCCCCGTTTCCGGCAGGCGTACGCCATGGCCTGGCCGAAGTTGCCCGCACTGGCGCAGATGAGCCGCTCCCGGTCGGGCGACTGCGACACCAGCCAGTCGCAGCCCCGGCCCTTGAAGCTGCGGATGGGGTTTTGCGTTTCGACCTTGAGCACCAGTCTGTTGCGCAGGGCGTCGCCCAGGGATTCGTTCCGGTACTGGGGCGAATGGAGAAATACCGGGTCAATGGCTTGGTACGCCTGGCGAATCCGTTCGAGGTGCAGGCGGCCGGGGGTACTGTTCATGGGGTGGGAGTCTAAAGGGTACGACGGACACGGGAAGGGGTAAAAGTAAAAAAAAAGCACCCGTCAGGGCGCCGCTTTTCGCGTGATGAGGTCGTTTGCGGAAGAATCGCCGCGCCAGAGGGAGGTCGGGTGGTGGAAGCGCTGCCAGGAATGCCAGTACTCCTGGTGGGCCTGCACCCGCGGGAGGGCACTGCCCGCCAGCGGACCGCCTACGCAGCGGCCCTGCCAGTTCCATTCCGAACCGGTTTCCCGGTCGCGCAGGCCCGTTGCGGTCCGTTCGAAGTGCAGCGCCTTGCCGTTCACCCGCCGGTTGAAGGCGTGGTAGGAGAGGCTGTCGGCTTCCACCGCCACCAGGAGGGGCAGGCCGCCGAGCTGGTCGTGCACCACCCCCGCAGCCACCAGCTTGCGCCAGTCGTAGGCCCGGGACGCTTTGCCCACGGCAATGCCCACCACCCAGCTTTTCCGGACCAGCGTGTCGGGGTTCAACGTGGAATCCTTGTCCACCGGTTGCAGCCGGTCGTAGCGTTTGAGGGCGTCGTAATCTTCCTGGTAGGGGGCGTCGGGTTGCAGGATGAGCGACCCGGGGTACCGGGCCAGCCAGGCCCGCAGGGTGCCCTGTTCGTAGGGCACTTCGCGCAGCTGCTGCCCCTTCAGCGGACCCACCGCCGCCTCGCCGGTGGCCTGGTACCACCAGGTGCGCGTCGCCCGGTCTTCGATGACGGCGTTGTAGTGCCGGGCCCCCACCAGCCGGAAGGTTTGCGGACTGCCGTTCACCAGCGGGCTGAACACCCGTCCCGTGCGGCACATCGTGCAGTAGGTCACCAGCACGGGCAGCTTGCCCACGTGGTCCTGCACCTTGTGGTGGTAGCCCAGGTAGTTGACGGGGTACGCCTTGGCAATCCCCTCGTACACCACGCCGATCACCAGCAGCGAGTCGGGCACCTTGCTCTCCGCCGGGGCCGCGAACTGCACGGCCCGCGGCTCCTCGAACATGCGTTCGGCCTGGTACCGGAAGTCGGTGAAGTAGAACAGCACCAGCGTCAGGGCCAGCACGGCGCCCCGCACCCCGCGTTCCCGCCGGCTGCCCCCGGTGACCGTGCGCCACAGGGGCAGCGCCAGGAGCAGCAGGCCCAGGATGCGGGCGGGCCACACCCACTTTTCGAGGTAGTACACCAGGGTAATGGCTTCCAGGTCCTGGCTGCCGGGGAAGGGCATGAGCAGGTAGGCGTGCACCAGGCCGGGCACCAGCAGCAGGAACCAGCCCGTCCAGAAAAGGAAATTCAGCGTAGATTTTTTCATAACGTTGCCGGCGGCCACCCGTGGTCTTGTTGGCCGGATGACAAAAGTAAAAATCAAAACTTATAACTGTACCCCAGCCGGATGATCTGCGTCTCGTAGAGGTCGGTGCTCACGAGGCGGATGCCGTCGGCGGTGATCTCGCGTTCGATGCGCAGCGTGTTGAACAGGTCGGCGGCATTGAAAAACAGTTCGCCCTTGCCGTGCTGCACCGCTTTCTTGGCCCCCAGGTCCACTGAGTAGCGGGAAGCCGTGCGGCCCTGCGGCACCACGTCGGGGGCCAGGTAGATGCCCGTGGCCTGCACTTCGAGTCCGCCGCCCAGGCGGAATACGGCGTTCAGTTTGAAGTTGCCCGTGTAGTTCTGCAACCGTTCGCCGGCGTACGTGACGGGCACGGGGTACCGGTTCTCCACCGTAAAGGCCGCAATGCGGTTGTCGTAGGCGTTCAGGTTCACGTTCAGCGACACCCACCGGGCCAGTTCCTGGCTGAACACCACTTCGATGCCCGTGCTGGTGCCCTCACCCGCGTTCTGCATCACCGAATACAGCAACGTACCGCCCGGCGCCCGGGTGAGAATGCGCGTGAGCAGGTTGCTGAACCGGCGGTGGTACAGGGCCGGGTAGAGGTAGCCCCCCGCCCAGTTGGTCTTGTAGCCCAGCTCCACGCTCTGCGTGAATTGCGGCCGCAGGGCCGGGTTGCCCACCTTGAGCACTTCCGGATCGTCGTACTTGGGGAAAATCCGCACGTCGCCCTCGTCGGGGCGGTCCACGCGGCGGTTGTAGAAGAAGGATACCCGGTTGCGGTCGTCCAGCAGGTAGGCCAGGCGCAGGCTGGGGAAGGGCTGCGCGTACGCGTAGCCGTCGCTGCGGTAGGTGTTGTGGCCCGGCTCCACCTGGTAGCGCAGCCGCACGTACTCCACCCGCAGGCCCGCCTCCACCTCCAGGTGCTTGCTTTCGTAGACGTAGTTGCCGTACAGCGCCGGGATCAGTTCGTTGTACGCGGCCCGGCCGTCGGCGTCAATGTCCATCGGGGAATTGACGCCCGGGAAAAACTGCATGTTGGTGGGAATGTGGCGCCACCGGAACTTGGCGCCGGTCTCGATCCGTCCGTGGCGCAGCGGACGCAGGTAGTCGAGGTTCACGTCGGTCACGTACTGGTCGGCAATGAGCTTGAACGCGTCCTGGCCGGTGGCGGCCGGCGTGGTGTTGGTGATGAAGTACTTTTCGTCCTCCCGGTGAAAGGTGTAGTTGACCCCCAGGTTGAGGGCGTGGCCGGGCTGGGCAAACTTGCGGGCGTAGGCCGCCGAGGCCGTAAGGGCCGTGTTCACTTCGTCTTCGTAAAACTGCCACAGGCGCCGCCGCTCGCCGCTTTCGACGTGGAAGTAGGGCAGGTCGCCGCGGTCAATGTGCCCCTCGCGGCTGTAGTAGCCCGACACGGTGAGGGAGTTGCGCGCATCCGGGGTCCAGTCGAAGCCGCTCTTGAGGGTAATGGCCGTCTGCGTGCGGTTTTCCTGGTACTGCTGGCGGATGTGCTGGCCGCCGTCGTAGTACCGGTCGGTGAACTCGTTCTTGTTGAGCCGCTTCTGCGAGAGCAGGTCGCCCTGGAAAAACAGGTTGACGGCCCGGGTGCGGTAGTTGAGCGAGGCGCTGGGGTTGATCTTGGGAGCGTTGGTGTACTGCGGGCGGATGGTGGGCAGGTTTTCCCGCTTTTCGCCCAGCGTGCCGACGCCGGCCACCAGCCCGACCTTGCCGTTGAAGCCTTCCTGCTTTTCCTTTTTGAGCACGATGTTGACGATGCCGGCCATGCCGTTGGCCTCGTAGCGCGCCGACGGGTTGTTGATGATCTCGATCTTTTCGACGGCCGACGCCGGGATGTTGTCGAGGCCGGCCTGGTTGCCAAAGCCGGTGAGGGCCGTCTGCTTGCCGTCGATGAGCACCGTCACGCGGGAGCTGCCCCGGAGCTGCAACTGACCTTCCTGGGTGATGGTGACGCCCGGCAGGTTCTGCACCGCCTGGAGCAGCGAGCCGCCCGCCTGGCTCAGGTTGTCGGCAATGCCGAAGGTCTTCTTGTCGAGGGTCGCCGCCACGGCGTCGGGGCGGCCGGTCACGGTGACTTCCCGCAGGTGCTGCACGTCGGGGTCGAGGTCAACGGCGCCCAGGTCGAGGTAGGGGCTCAGGTGGCCCACCCGCACGGCCTGCGACCGGGGCGCGTAGCCCATGAACGAGACCGAAAGCTGGTAGTCGGCCGGCCGTACGTCTTTGAGCACGAAGCGGCCCCCTTCGTCGGTGACGGTGCCGGCCACGAACGTGCTGTCGGGCGGCCGGGTCAGCACCACGTTTACGTAGGGCAGGCCCTTTTTGTCGGCACTCCCGCGCACGGTGCCCGACAGGGTGACCGACGGGACGCCGGACGGGGTTTGCGCCCCCGCCACCCAGGGCAGCAGGCCGGTAACCAGGAACAGGAGGCGTTGCAGGCGTTTCATACGGACCAAAAAAAGCGAACGGCGGCTGGCGTGACCCGCCCTCCACAACCCGGAATATACCCAAAATATGGATGCGGGGTAGCAGTAACGGCCCGGGAGACGTAAAACTCGAAAACAAGAGGACTTTCTCGAAACGCTTGTTAAAGCCGTCAGTGGGACACTGACGGCGGCGTGTTTGTATTAGCGTGTTTATATTGATGGCGTGATTCAATGCCGCCGTCAGTGTCCCGTGCTGCCGTGGTCAGTGTCCCACTGACCACTTCTGAGAAAGTCCTGAACAACTGCACCGCAAGGGGTGCAACAACACGCATTGCCCTTGCGGTCTTGGCGTCTCCTTTGCGCCCCTTGCGGTTGGGTTCCTTCAAAACGATGACCGCCCGTAAGTACAATCATTCAATCATTCAATCATTCCGTGATTGCAACCCTCCGGAGGCTCACCTGGAGCACGACGTAGCCCAGCAGGCCGGCCAGCACGGACGCGGCCAGGACGGCAATCTTGGAACTGGTGACCAGGTCGCCGGCGGGGAAGGCCAGCAGGGTGATGAAGATGGACATGGTAAAGCCGATGCCCGCCAGCAGGCCGGCGCCCAGCAGGTTGGTTTTGGAGACGTCCCCGGGCAGTGCGTAGAAGCCCAGCCCCACGCCCAGCAGCGAAAACGCGACGATGCCGGCCGGCTTGCCCAGCACCAGCCCCAGCATGATGCCCAGGCTGTTGTCGGACAACAACCCCTCGGCCCACGCCCCGGCCAGCACCACGCCCGTATTGGCCAGCGCAAACAGGGGCAGAATCAGGAAGGCCACCGGCTTGTGGAGCAGGTGCTGCAAGCCGTACGACGGGGAACGCGCATCGCCGTTGCCGAACGGAATGGCAAACGCCAGCAATACGCCCGTGATCGTGGCGTGAACCCCCGATCGGAGCATGAAAAACCACATGAGCACCCCCAGCGCCAGGTACAGCGGCACGAAGTGTACTTTGAGGCGGTTGAGCACGAGCATGACGGCGAACAGGAGCATGGCCAGGCCGAAGTACAGGAGCGAAAAGCCCTTGGCGTAAAACAGGGCAATCACCAGGATGGCGCCCAGGTCGTCAATGATGGCGAGGGCCGTCAGGAATACCTTGAGGGACGCCGGCACCCGGCTGCCCAGCAGCGAGAGCACGCCCAGCGAAAAGGCAATGTCGGTCGCCATCGGGATGCCCGCCCCGCCCTGCGTGGGCGTGCCGTAGTTGAGGGCCAGGTGAATGCCCGCGGGCAGCACCATTCCGCCGAGGGCGGCAAACACGGGCAGCAGGGCGTTGCGGAAGTCCGAAAGCTCACCAATGTACACTTCCCGCTCGATCTCCAGGCCCACCAGCAGGAAAAACACCGTCATCAGCCCGTCGTTGATCCAGAATTCCACGGGCCGCCCCAGCAGGTCGGCGTGCCACAGGTGCAGGTAGCCGTCGCCCAGCGGGGAGTTGGCCAGCACCAGGGACGCGGCCGTGCACGCCATCAGGATCAGCCCGCCGGCCTTTTCGCTCTCGAAGAATTCGGAAAACAGTTTGGTTAATTTCATGGGGTTGAACGGGGGTTTAAACGGAGACCGGAAACGGGAGAAAGGAAGACCGTAGGAGGCGTGCCCGTGCAACGCGGGAAATGATGGGCAATGCGGATTGTTTGGGGCAAAAGGAAAAAAAGAGGGGGGAGCCATTTGTGCTCCCGGCTTTTCTTTTTCCATTTGCCCCTTTTTCCCCTTTATTCCAACATTCCAATCATTTCGTCCCGTATCCCCGCACGGCACGGGCACGCCTCCTCCGGTCTCCCTTCCTCCCGTCTCCGGTCTGCTTTTCAATGCAAGTACAACTGCTGGCATTTTTCGCAATAATAGCAGGAACGGCGCGACTTGCCCAGCTTTTCGATCCGCAGGGGAATGTGGTCGCGGGGACATTGCCGCTGCCGGTACACGTGCCACTGGTCCCCGGTGCCCTCTTTTTTCCAGCGCAGGTAATCAGAGCTGAACTGCACGCAGGTACGCACCAGCCGCTCCAGGACGGGCCGCGGCGTCGCCCCCACGAGGCTTTGGGGGTGTACGCGGCCCAGAAACAAGCTTTCATTCTTGATGCCATTGCCCACGCCGGCCAGGACGGCCTGGTCGAGCAACGCTTCGCAGATGGGCTGGTTGGGCCGGGCGAGGAGCTTTGCCACGGCCGCCCCGGGGTCGAAAGAAGGGTGCATGACGTCGCGGCGCCAGTCGTACAACGCCGCCAATGGTTGGCGGAGCAGGCGGCACCCGCAGGCGTAAAAGTTGAGGTTGCCGCCCGGGAAGGTGAGGCCCAGCACCAGTTCCCGGTCGAGCCGTCCATTGAGGGCGTACTTGCCGAAAAGCATCAGGTGGACACGGAGGGTGAAGCCGGGAAAGCAAAACAGGAGTTCCTTGCCGAATGTCTCGATGCCGGTCAGGACCTGTCCCGTTACCTCGTGGAAAGGAATGCCGGCCGCATTGCCCTCGGCCTTCAGGACCGGCTGGTTGACGAACGGGGCGGCCAACTCCCTGAGAAAAACCACCTGCGGACCTTCTGGCATCGGCGCGTCACGGAATTGTCGTCTCCTCACTTACGGGAATGGAGTTGGAGAGTTGGGGAGTGAGAGAGTTAGGGAGTTTGAGAATTGGTCATTGGTACGTAGAGACGGGATTTTCATGTGATTGCGCATGGGCGTATTTGAGGCGCTTAGGGTTAATGATGGATTGGTTGTGATGGGGCGGTGGTAAGGGGTTGGTAGTGAAGGGATGGTGAGGGGTTGATGAAGCGTAAGTGGGGTTTGTTCTTTTTGGCATTGCCCCAAAAAGAACCAAAAAGGTCTAGGCCCAATGATGCTTCCCCCCTCTGATCAACCCGCCCCTCGCCATTGGGCCGGGCCCACGCGCCGCGATACCACCGGTGCCGGGGATACGATACGGGCTCGTAACCGTCGGGGGCTCACTGACAGCGCCTGCTCACTGCCTGGCTACTCACTGCGTATCCACACACTGCGTATCCACTAGGCAGGGCGCTAATCACATACCCCACTGACGGGCATACGTGACGTGCACTTCTCCTTGTTGTGCAGCCGTACCCGTTGAGTTCCCCTCCTCCATCAAGGCTACAATTGGGACACTTTCTTGAAATTACGCGAAAAGCGGTCAGTGAGACACTGACCGCGGCAGCAGCGACACTGACCGCGGCAGCAGCGACACTGACTACGACCCGCAAATACCTGAGTAAAGGCTTCGCAGGCTGCCTTCAATCCCTCCGCCTGCCGCCGTCAGTGTCGTGTGTGCTTAGCGCCCTCCCTCGTGGATACGCAGTGTGCAGCCAGGCACTGAGTAGCCAGGCAGTGTATGGATATGCAGTGAGCAGCCAGGCAGTGAGCAGGCCCCCTTCCTTACGCGCCCGTATCCTTACGCGTTCGTATCGTTGTTTCGGCAGCGGTGGTATCGCGGCGCGTGGGCCCGGCCCAATGGCGAGGGGCGGGTTGCCTGGCGGGGGGAAGCATCATTGGGCCTAGACCTTTTTGGTTCTTTTTGGGGCAATGCCAAAAAGAACAAACTCCACT
>CADCTQ010000550.1 GCA_902805615.1 uncultured Cytophagales bacterium | reverse complement strand
ACGCCGAAGAGCGGGATTACCTCAAAGGCATCAACAAGCTGATCGCCAAAACGCTGCCCGTCGTGGCCGACCACCCGTACCCGGCCGCGGCCGGCGCTTCGACGTCGCCCACGCTGGCCCGTCCGCAACCAGGCGGCCGGTCGGGCGGAGGCCGGTCGGCGTCTGCTGCCCGCAACGGAAACGGCCGGAGCGGCTGGGGCAAACGGCCGGCCACCTCCCGCTAGGACGTTGCCGCCGGGCGGGCGGTACGAATTGCTTCGTCTCCCCCGGCACGCGGTCTGGTTGGAGGATGGGGGTGCAAAGCCGAAGCGTAACACTGGTTGGCGCGTAGACGCTCGTATATGCCTAGCGCCACGGCTAAGGGCAGTATTGGGGAAACGGGCAAGTACCGTCCCGGCTGGGGGTAGTCTTCCGACTACCCCCTTTTTTACGTGCAAAACTTCGTTTTGCTTTTGCTGGCTTTGCCTGAGGACTTACAAAGGCTTATAATCCACATGGCAGATGCACAACCGCCCATGCCTGGGCACTGTCCTTGTCTGCCTGGGCACTGTCCTTGTCTGGGCCCGCTGGCGCTGGCGTCCGCCTGTGCCTTCCCGACCGGAAGCGTCCCGCTTCCCAGCCGCCAGGCTTACTCACCTCACTTACAGGTGTCAATCCGGTTCTTACCGGTCTTGACCCAAGCTTCATTGGTCACAACGGGTTGCCCTTTGTAGCACCAGCACAAGGAAACTTTTAGGCGAACAGGGCAAGCGGACGCTCGGGAGAAAAAGGCACAGGTGGACGCCTGCGCCAGCGGGCCCAGACAAGGACAGTGCCCAGGCAGACAAGGACAGTGCCCAGGCATGGGCGGTTGTGCAATGCCAGCTAAGCAAAGGAACCATACTTTCGTTCCGCCGGAGGCGTCAGCCATAACCGGCACGAAGCAAAGCTTCGCGCCAGCACCAGCCCACATGCGACACTTTGGCTCACTAGGGAACGCTATTCACATACGAATCCGTGGGCTAGGGTTGCCTAACCTACGCTTTTCTACACTGGGATCGTGATAAGCATGGGAACGCTCATCACATACAACCCAAGATGCGCTAATCAGTGGGTAGCGGGTTGCGTGTTTGCTCTTTTCGCCCGGTTGTCATCAGCAGTGGCAAGCCCCCAAATAAAAAAGACTGCCGGGTGGCAGTCTGTAATACAATCGCCCGGTGCATCCCGGTTTTCACACGGCAGCCAGCCACGCGAGGCCCTGGCCCAGATCGTTGAAGTGTTGCACGGAAAAGATCACTTCGTTTTGCACCCGGTTGGTGACGTTTTTGGCCGAAGCCTGGCCGAACACGTCCTCGGGCACGATGAGGGCGGAGTGCTTCAGACCCGCCTGCGTAATCCGGGGCATGTACACCTGGCTCGTGTACTGCTGGTTTTCGGAACTCACCACGCCCATCTTGCGCAGGTCAAACACAGCTTTGCTCAGGCGGTGCTGCCTGATCAGGTCCACCTGCTTGTCGAGGTTTAGCCGGTATTCTTCGTTGGTGGCCCGGTTTTTATAAGTCACCAGCAGGATGGTGCCTTCCACCAGGGACAGGGTGATGGAACGGCTTTCAAACAGAATGTGCGGTTTTACTTCTACTTTTTCCATGACGAAACGACGTTAAAATCCATTGATAAAACGTCAAAAGTAAACACTGGCGCGGTTTAACGTCTTCCCTTTTTTTGCCCCTTTCCCACCTGCGTACCCAAATGCACCCGTTCGAAACCCGGCACCCGGATTTTCGGTGCGCCGCCGCGTTTTACGGGTTGCTTTGGCCGGCGGCCTTCGTACCTTTAGGCCACCACGAACCGGATTAAACCGCTGTTCACTTGCCCCTTACGCCCATGTCCGCAAAAGCTTTTTTGTCTCTCTGTACCTGCCTGCTGGGCGGCCTGATGCTGCGGGCCCAACCCCGGCCGGCCCTGCACCGGTTCGACCTGCCGGCCCTGGTGGCCACCAACGCCGGCGCCGCCACGCTGGGGGTCGCCCCCGGCGGCGGCAATGCCCTCCATTACAAACCGGGCAGCGAAAAGACGTACCTGACCCTGCCCGGCGCCGACGCCGCCCCCTGGCACGAGGCCGCCTTCCTGGTGTGCGAAGTGTACCACGAAAACCCCTTCAGCGCCGTGCTGCACCTCGATTTTTTCAGCCGCCACGGCGAGAAAGATTCTACCGGGGGGGACAAGGAACAGATCGGCGTCCGCTACGGCGTGCTGCCCCGGCTCCTCACCCGCGTGGTGCTGCCCCTCGACCACCTCGACGCCCAGCGAATTTACCCACCCAAATACGCCCGCCAGCTAAAGGGAGGCGTGAAGGGCCGCCGGATGCGGGCCGGCGAAATTGCCCGGGTGCACCTGCGGCTGGCCCCCGTGGCGCCGGGCTACGGGGCCACCCTGTACCTCAAAGACCTCTACCTGGCGGCCGAAATGCCCCCGCCGCTGCCCGCCCCCGCGCAGCCTGTGGTGGACCGGCTCGGGCAGTGGACGGCCCGGGACTGGCCCGGCAAAACCCGTTCGGAAGAAGAACTCAACACCCGGCTGCTCGCCCTCGAAAAGAACGCCCCGGCCCGGCAATTCCCCGCCGGCTGGAGCCGGTACGGCGGCTACAAGGCCAAACCCTTCAAGGCCAGCGGCTACTTCCGCACGCACCACGACGGCCAGCGGTGGTGGCTGGTGGACCCGGAGGGCTACGCGTTCCTCAGCGTGGGCGTGGACGTGATGCGCCCCGACGCCCAGGGGCCGGTGGCCGGCATGGAAGACCTGTTCCAATGGCTGCCCGGCCGGGAAGACGCGCAATTCAAGGATGCCTACGCGGGGGCGCAACTGAGCTTCCACACCGTGAACCTGATCCGGGCCTTCGGGCCGCAGTGGCGCCGCCGCTGGGAAACGATGACGGCCGGCCTCACCCGGCAGTGGCGCTTCAACACGATTGCCAACTGGAGCGACCGCCCCTTCATCAAAAACGCCGGGCTGCCCTACGTGCTCAACCTGAGCGGCTTTCCCACCACCGGCAAGAAGCTTTTCCGCGACTTCCCCGACGTGTTCGACCCGGCGTACCGCGAGGGGGCCCGCCAGTTTGCCCGCCAGTTGGAGGAAGTCAAAACCGACCCGCTGCTCATCGGGTACTTCCTGAGCAACGAGCCGCACTGGGCCTTCGGGGAGCACAACCTGGCCTTCGAAATGCTGGGCACGGCCGACCCGTCCTTCACCAAAAAGGAACTCGTGGGGTTCGTCAAAAAGCAGTACAAGGGCGACCTGAACGCCTTCAACGCCGCCTGGAAGCTGTCGCTGCCGGGCTTCGAAGCCCTCGAAACGACGGTGCTGCGGCAGGCGTCGCAGCTCACGCCGCAGTCGGGCGCCGACCTGAATGCCTTCTCGAACGTGATGGTGGACGCGTACGTGAAAACGGTGTGCGACGAGGTAAAGGCGGTGGACCCCAACCACCTGAACCTGGGCCTGCGCTACGCCTACATCAGTTCGGACCTCTGCTACCGGGCGGGGGCGTACTTCGACGTGTTTTCGATCAACGGCTACTCCTCGCCGCTGCCGCCCAACACGGCCGAGGTGGCCCGGCGGTCGGGCAAGCCGGTGCTGATCGGGGAGTTTCACTTCGGGGCCACGGACCGGGGACTGCCCGCCACGGGCATCCAGGGGGCGGCCGACCAGACCCAGCGGGGGGTAGCTTACCGGCACTACGTGGAAGGCGGCCTGGCCCGGCCCGAGGTGGTGGGCCTGCACTACTTCCAGTGGAACGACCAGCCCGTGCTGGGCCGCTACGACGGGGAGAACTACAACATCGGCCTGGTGGACGTGTGCAACCAGCCCTACCCCGAACTCACCGAGGCCGTCCGGCTGACCAACGAACGCCTCTACGAGGTGGCTACCGGCAAGCAAAAACCCTACGACAAGCTGCTCAAAAAAGCCCCGCAGATTTATTACTGAGACGTGGGGAGTTAGCGAATTGGGGAATAGTACACTGATCTGTTATGATGGTTATGATTGGTTATGATTTTTTCCGATGATTCCGCTTGCTCTTTAAATCAGTCCTGATCATAATCATCATAATCAATCAGTGTACCATTCGCCCCTCCATGCACATTCACTGTTTTCAGCATGTTCCCTTCGAAACGCCGGGCAACCTCCGGGGCTGGGCGCAGCGCCACGGCCACTCCATCAGCTACACGCATTTTTACCGCGATGCCCCTTCCTTCGACGGCCTCGACGGTGCGGACCTGCTGCTGGTGCTGGGCGGGGCCATGAACGTGGATGAGGAAGACCGCTACCCCTGGCTGGCGGCGGAAAAAGCGCAGATTCGCCGGTTCGTGGACGGGGGGCGAAAAGTGCTGGGCATCTGCCTGGGTTCGCAACTGATCGTTTCGGCCCTGGGCGGCCGGGTGTACGCCGCGCCCGAAAAGGAGATCGGCTTTTTCCCCGTCCGCTTCACGGCCGAAGCCGCGCGGCACCCGTGGTTTGCGTCGTTTGACCCGGCCGCCCCGGTCTTTCACTGGCACGGCGATACGTTTGACCTGCCGCCCGGGGCCGTGCGGCTGGCCTCGTCGGCAGCCTGCGCCAACCAGGCGTACCGGATCGGCAACCACGTGGTGGGGTTCCAGTTTCACCCCGAGGCGGACCGCGGGACGGTCGGCGACATGCTGCACTACGACGGCCACGAACTGGCGGAGGCGGGCCGCTTCATCCAATCCCCCGAAACCATCCTGGCGCAGGCCGGCCGTTGCCTGGACCGCAGCGGCCCCGCCTTCCTCACCTTCCTCGACGGGTTCTGCAAATAACGGAGACCGCAGACCGGAGGAAAGGAGACGGGAGGAGGCGTGCCCATGTAGGGCGGAGAATGGATCATAACGCTAATGGAGATGCATTAAAAGGAAAAGGGAAAAAGGGGGCTGGCGTGCTCATGCACTCTGCTGCTCCCTTTTTCCCTTTTCTCCATTCAACCCCATTTCTTCGCACTGCCACTCATTTTCCGCACTGTCTGGGCACGCCTCCTCCGGTCTCCCTTCCTCCGGTCTGCGGTCTCCGTTATTTGATTTCCACGCCGTGGCCGCCCGCGTAGCGGAGCCGGACGATGCCGCCCTTGCCGAGGGGTTCCCAGGTCCAGGCGGCGGCTTTGGCGTCTTTGCGTTCGGGCAGGGTTTTGCCGTCCACTTTGATGGATTTGGGTTTGGCCGAGAGGCGGAGCACGGCGCTCCCCGCGTCGTCGTACGTGCGGAAGCGCACCCCGCCGTTCCCGTAGGCGATCTGCTGCACGGCCGAAGTACTGCGCAACAGGTGGTCTTCGCCGGCCGGGGCCCAGGCGGGCACGGCGGCCAGGCCCTCCATGAAGTGCTTGATGTAGTCGCTGTAGCCGTCCGAAAACCACGAGCCCGGCCAGGTCGGTCCCACGCGCACCACCCCGTTCGGATCAGTGGCGTAGGTGGCCCAGTTGAAGTAGCTGGCGGCTTCCTGCTGGTAGCGGGGGTCGCCGGTGCGTTCGTAGAGCAGGGCGCACACCGAGGCGTAGCGGGCCGTGTGGCTGCCCATCGGCACGTAGCACCAGGTTTGTTCCCGGATGGCCGTGGTGCCTTCCGTGCCGAACACGCTGGCGACCCAGCGGACGAGGGCCGTCGGGTTGTTGCCCGGGTCGGGGTCCGTTTCGGGGTGCTTGAGCAGGTAGCGGGCCGTTTCCAGCGGAATGTTGTTGACCCGGTTGCTGTGGTCGGGGTCGTTGGCAATGTCCTCGAAGTAGCCGTTCCAGATGTAGGTTTTCATGGGTCCGCTCTTGGAGAAAAGCCACTTCCAGGCCAGTTCGCGGGCTTTGCCGTAGGCGTTGGTGCGGGCCGTGTCCAGTTTGAGGCGGTTGCCCGTGCGCAGCAGTTCGTCGAAGAGGCGGACGGGCTCTACCACGTTGGCCGTGTACTCGTCGTGCACCTGCCCCGTGCGGGCGTTGAGCCGGAACGGCCACGGCGACTTGCGGATGTTCACTTCCGAAAAATACTCCAGGCCGCCCGTCACGGGCCGCACGTGCCTGGCCAGGGCATCGGCGCACGCGAGGGCCGCTTTCAGGTACTTGTCCCCGCCCGTCACCTGGTAGAATTTGAGGTAGGCGTAGCCCAGTTCGCCGATCTTATCGGGCTCCACGCCGTGCAGGCCGTCGCCGCGCATGCCCTCGTTTTCCCACTTGGTAGCGCCCTGGTAGGTTTTCTCGAAGGGGTCGGCGCTGGCGTAGGGCACGTTGCCCCAGGGCCATTCGGCCGGCGTGGTGCCGTTGGCGAGCTGGTAGTCGAGCATTTCGCGGACCACCCCCACGTAGGCCGTGTCGCCCGAATACGGCATGTAATCCAGCACGAGGCTCTGCACCATGCCCGCGTACACGCAGGCCGGGTTGTGCATCCAGTTTTCCCCGGTTTTGCCCGCCGCGAAATCCTGCGGGCTGCGCTTGTGCGGCCCGTCGAAGCAGCAGGTCACCAGGTACATCTTGAGGCCCGTGTTGTGGTCTACCGGGGTGCCGCTCTTGATGAACTCCGCCGCCAGCCGGGACACGTGGGCGTAGGCCGCGCCGGGTGTGCCGGGCTGGTACCAGGCCAGCAGGTTGCCGCTGCGGTCTTTCTGCGCCCGGTGCGCCCCCAGCGAATCGGACGATTGCGGGGCCGTGGTCTGGGCCCGGCCGGACCCGAGCAGGAAGGTGAGGAGGAGGGCGGTGAGTAGGGTTCGGGTCATGGGTTGGAGTAGTGGGGGTTGGGTATCAGGTATTGGGGAATTAGGGTACTTGCCGGCTGGGGTGTTTGCCGGCGGCCGGGCGTCGTGGTCAAATATAAAGTTGCGTATACAAATTTGCAATAAATCTGTATACAAAGAAGCCATTCGCCCCAAGGTGCGGCGGTGCCCGCGGGGGCATAAAGTAGGGTAGGTTCACAAAAAAGTGAAAGTAACTTCCTAGATTGGCGGGCGAATCCCGGCCGGTCCGGGTCCCAAATCTCCACTGCCATGCCCCAATCCTATCGCATTGAACACGATTTCCTGGGTGAAAAACAGATTGACGACCGCCTGTACTACGGCGTGCAAACGGCCCGGGCGCTCGAAAATTTCCACATCACGGGCATTCCCATCTCCAGAGAGCCCCTGCTGATCAAAGCCTTTGCCTACGTGAAGCAGGCCGCCGCCAAAACCAACCACGCGCTGGGCGTGCTCGACGCCCGGGTGGCCGGGGCCATCAGCCACGCCTGCGACCGGCTGATTGCGGGGGAACTGCTCGACCAGTTTCCTACCGACATGATCCAGGGCGGGGCGGGCACTTCGGTGAACATGAACGTGAACGAGGTGATCGCCAACCTGGCCCTCGAATTCCTGGGCCACCCCAAGGGCGACTACCAGTACGTTCACCCCAACAACCACGTCAACTTTTCGCAGTCCACCAACGACGCCTACCCCACGGCGCTCCGCCTGGCGCTGTACTGGAAGATCGGCGTCTACGCGGAGGCGCTGGAAGCGCTGGCCGGGGCCTTTGCCGCCAAGGGCGACGCCTTCAAAAACGTGCTCAAGATGGGCCGCACGCAGTTGCAGGACGCCGTGCCGATGAGCCTGGGCGAGGAATTCACGGGTTTTGCCCTCACCCTGCGCGAAGACGTGGTCCGGCTGCGGGACGCGCAGGCGGCCATGCAGGAAAGCAACCTGGGGGCCACGGCCATCGGCACGGGCATCAACGCCCCGGAAGGATACGCCGCCCTGTGCACGCAGTACCTGGGCGAACTGTCGGGGGTGCCCATGACCCTGTCGGCCAACCTGATCGAGGCGACTTCCGACACGGGGGCCTTCGTGCAGGTGTCGGGCGTGCTCAAGCGCAGCGCCCTCAAGCTCTCCAAAATCTGCAACGACCTCCGGCTGCTCTCTTCGGGGCCGCGGGCGGGGCTGC
>CADCTQ010000549.1 GCA_902805615.1 uncultured Cytophagales bacterium | reverse complement strand
GCAGTATCCCTTTGAACGGTACCCGGCCGTCCGCTACGCCGCTTCGGGCGAATGGCAACTCACCCGGGCAACCAGCCCGCCCCGCCCCGTAAGCGCCACGGCGGCCGTGCGGGTGGGGTCGCAGTCCTACAACCTGCGCGTGTTCAACCGGCGCATTCCGTCCGACACTTTTTACGTCGCCCTTTCGACCGGCGGCGTCACCAAACAATTCCTGGAGCCCTGGTATCTGCTGCCCGAAAGCCTCACCCAGCCGGTTCGCGTGGCCGACCTGGACGGCGACGGCCTCCCGGACCTGAAACTGGTGATCAATGCCGTGGGCGGCGGCGGGGTGCGGGGATTGGTCCGGCTGGTCTACCTGTTCGGCCGGCCGGGCGGCGGATTCGCCAAAGTGTCGTTCCTGTCCTTCCACGACGGGCCGGAGCGGGACTTCGACGGCGACGGCAACTACGAAATGGTGGTCCGCGAACTGGTATCCTACCGCGGGCACAGCTACTGGTCGTTCAACGTATTCCGGTACTCCGGCGGCCAACTCGTGAACGTCAGCCCCCGGTACGGCTACCCGGTCCTCATCCCGTTTCTCAACAAACCCAGCTACCAGGTCAGCACCAACATCTCCCGCCGCGAAGCACAGCGGTTCCTGCTCAAACGCCCAAGGGAATACAACAATGGGTAAAGGAGACCGGAACCAACGGAGACGGGAGACCGGAGGAAAGGAGACCGGAGGAGGCGTGCCGGGACTCTGGCAGGGATGCGGTGGGAGTTGGTGACAAAACGGGAAAATGGAAAAAAGGAAGGCCGGAAACATAGCTCCATTCGCCAGATTCCCCTTTTCCCTTTTTAACCTCAATCCGTTCACCCTGCCAGCCATTCCCCGCGTTGCACCGTTACGCCTCCTCCGGTCTCCTTTCCTCCGGTCTGCGGTCTCCTTTTTTTATTCGTACGCCACCGTGGCCTGGATGGTGACGTTGCCGTTGCCCATGCTTTTGCGGACGGGGTAGCCTTCCTCGTTGCACTGGAAGGCGTACTGCTGGGGCGGCTGCCGGGCTTTGCCGTCTTTGTCTTTCATCGTGCGGCGCGCGTAGTTGTTGGTCCAGAGCCGGGCGTGGGGCACGTAAGGGTTGAGGGCAGTCGCGTTCTCCACGTACTTGTTGTCGTCGAAACCTTCGTAGTGCGTGCTGTAGTTGAGCAGGAAGTCGCCCGAGTGGAGGTCCTTCACGTATTCCTTCTGCACCGTGTTGTTGCCGCGGCGGTCGTACTCGTACACGTGTTTGAGTTCACCCGTCACGCGGTTGCCTTCGGCCGGGTCCGTAATCACGTCGCGGATTTCGAGGGGCTGGTGATGCGGGTTGAACACGTAGTAGTGCGTGACCGCAAGGCGTCCCTGGTGGTCGTATTCCTCCGACTTTTCGAGCACGCCACCCTGGTAGTAGTACTTTACTTCGAAATGGTTTTCGGTGACCATCCGCGTGATCTTGCCCCCGGCGTTGTATTCAAAGGCGGATTCGACCCGCTTCACCTGGTCGGTGCCCATCACGAAGAGCCACTGCGTTACGTATTTGGTCAGGAGGCCGTCGGCGTTGTAGGTGTATTCCTGGAAATCGGTTTCCGCCCAGGTGATCCGCTTGACGCGGAGGCGGTTTTCAGCCGGGGCCGGGGGCTGGGCGCAGCCGCAGTCGGGCGTTTCGTGGCAGGACGACAGCAGGCCCACCGGCAGCAGCAGGCCGGCCACGCAGGCCACGTTGAGAAACGCGGCGTACCAAAAAGCCCGGTTAAAAAAGGCGCGTATCATGATTCAGGTTGTATGGTTGATCGCGGAAGAATATTTCCGCACCCAAAGGTAAACAACCCGCACCCCCGCTGATTGTAAAAACCCGCCGTTGTGAAGTCAATTACGAATGACGACAATGACGAATTACGATCAGCCGGTCATTCGTAATTCGTCATTGATTTTCCCCAACGCCACCGGCCTGCCGTGCGTACTAGCAGGGATTGATTACGCCAAAACTACTTATAACATGGACAAAAGACTCAAAGACAAGGTAGCCATTGTGACCGGCGGCGGGACCGGCATTGGCGAGGCCATCTGCAAGAAATTTGCACTGCACGGCGCGAAAGTCGTCGTGGCCGGCTTCCAGGACGATCCCGTGGAAAACGTTGCCAACGAGATCAAGGCGGCCGGGGGCCAGGCCATCCCCTTCAAGGGCGACATTGCCGTGGCCGCCAACGCCAAGGCGTGCGTGAACCTGGCCGTGCAGCAGTTCGGCAAGCTCGACATCCTCATCAACAACGCGGGGGTGTTCCCGGCCGTGGGCTACATTGAGGAGTTTCCGCTCGACAAGGTGGACTACCTGGTGCAGAACAACATCTACACCACGCTGATGATGACGCACTTTGCCGTGCCCGAACTGCGCAAAACGAAGGGCGCCATCGTGACCACGGGCTCGGAGGCCGGCGTGGAGGGCGACGCCGAAAATGCGCCGTACTCGGGCACCAAGGGCTTTAACCACGCCTTTACCCGGGCCGTGGCCGCCGAACAGGCCCAGCACGGCATCCGGGCCAACATCGTGGCGCCGGGGCCCATCGACACGGCCTGGACGCACGCTTCCACCAGCCCCATGACCACCAAGATGCAGGAGCTGTTCGTGTCGGCGACGCCGATGGGCCGCCGCGGCACGCCCGAAGAGGTCGCCAACGTGTTCCTGTTCCTGGCTTCCGACGAAGCCTCGTACGTGACCGGCGCCATCTACACGGTGGACGGCGGCATTGAGATCGGCAAGGGGCCGCAGGGCATGATGGCCGACAAAGCCCTCAAGACGCCGCCGGAGGGCGAACTGGACTTGAAACACTCCCACGAAGGGGATTCGGTGCGCCACGTCGTGGACAGCGACGACCTGAAGGAGGAACTGGCCGAAGGACTCGAAAAGGTGTCGCGGTGGAACTGGGGAGCCATCCTGGCGGGCGGCGCCCTGACGCTGCTGGCGGCCGGCGTGGCCTCGGTGGTTTCGCGCAACCAGGCCGGCGGGCAGGAAGATTTTGACGACGAGGCCGGCGCCGCTGCCGACACCACCTCCGTGACGACCACGGAAACGTCCGCCATCACCACCGCCCCGGCCGACAACCCGGCTACTTTGGGTGCGGCGACGGGCACGCCCCGCAGCTCGGCCGTGGAAGACCAGACGCTGGAAACGTCCATGCCGCCCAGGGACCTTCCCTTCTTCAACGAAGACGACCCCCTGCGCACCGGCACCGGCGCCGAAAACCGCCAGGGCACCCCGGGCACGGACGCCACGCTGGGCACACCGTAAGAGAGTCGCAAATAGAGACGCGATTTATCGCGTCTAGGTAAGTCGCCAGTCGTAAGTGGGATCGGGAAGGGACCGTTCCGCTTACGGCTGGCGACTTCTTTTTCAATGCAGAAAGGCGCAAGTCCAACGCAGAAAATCCCTTCCCGATCCACTTACGACTTACGACGCTGGACTTACGACCATTTTATCGCTGTGCGACGGCCGGTTCCTGCAAGTTAAGCGCTTCGGCGGTGTAGGCGCGGATGCGTTGGCACAGCTCGGCGTTGTCGTTGAGCGACTCGCCGAACGACGGGATCATCAGCTTGATCTTGGTTTGCCACTCGGTGGAGGCGTACGGTTCCTTGAAGCAGCGGCTGAGCAGGTTGAGCATGATCGTGACGGCCGTGGAAGCCCCCGGCGAGGCGCCCAGCAGCGCGGCAATCGAGCCGTCGGCGGCGCTTACCACTTCGGTGCCGAATTCGAGGATGCCGCCGTGCTTGGGGTCCTTTTTGATCACCTGTACCCGCTGGCCGGCCACCTCCAGTTCCCAGTCCCTGGCTTCGGCGTTGGGGAAGTATTCGCGCAGGGCCGACAGCCGGTCCTTGGGCGACTGGAGCACCTGGTCAATCAGGTACCGCGTGAGCGGAATGTTGTCAATGCCCGCCGCCAGCATGGGCCGCAGGTTGTTGGCCTTGATTGAAAGGGGCAGGTCGAGGTACGAGCCGTTCTTGAGGAACTTGGTCGAAAAGCCGGCGTACGGACCGAACAGGAGGGCCCGCTCGCCGTTGATCATCCGGGTGTCGAGGTGCGGCACCGACATGGGCGGGGCCCCCACCGATGCCTTGCCGTACACCTTGGCGTCGTGCCGGGCGATGATGTCGGGGTTTTTGCACACCAGCCACTGGCCGCTCACGGGGAAGCCCCCGAAGCCCCGGCCCTCGGGAATGTCCGATTTTTCGAGCAGGGGCAGCGATCCGCCGCCCGCCCCGATGAACACGAACTTGGCCAGGATTTCGCGCCGGCGGCCCGTTTCGCGGTCTTTCACCCGCACGTACCACCGGTTGTCGCCGTCGCGGCGCAGGTCGCGTACCTCCTCGTTGAAGTGCATGTCCACGCCGGGGGTGCCCTTCAGGTAGTCGAACATGCAACGCGTGAGGGAGCCGAAGTTCACGTCGGTGCCAATGTCCATGCGCGTGGCGGCCACCGGCTGGCCGGGGTCGCGGCCTTCCATCACCAGCGGAATCCACTGCGCGATCACGTTGCGGTCTTCGGTGTACTCCATGCCCGTGAACAGGTGCGACTTGCGAAGAGCCTGGTAGCGTTTGCGGAGGTAGTTGACGTTTTCTTCGCCCCACACGAAGCTCATGTGCGGGATGCTGCGGATGAAAGTGGGCGGCGGGCAGATGAGGCCCTGCCGGATGAGGTAGGCCCAGAACTGGCGCGACATCTCGAAGGATTCCGAGATTTTGGTGGCCTTCGACGTGTCAATGGAGCCGTCGGGCAATTCGGGCGTATAGTTGAGTTCGCAGAAGGCCGCGTGGCCCGTGCCGGCGTTGTTCCAGGCGTCGGAGCTTTCGGCAGCGGCCACGTCGAGCCGTTCAATGATTTCGATGGTCAGGTCGGGTTGCAGTTGTTTCAGCAGTACACCGAGGGTAGCACTCATGATCCCGGCGCCGATCAGCACTACGTCGGGATGGGTCTGGGGGGTATTCATGCGTTGTATGTGGTCTGTTACTAAGGGTACTCATACGGAATCCCCGCCCCTAAGGCAAAGGTTTGCGCCGCATTTCGGGGGAATTTTGGATTTTTTTCGGGAACGTTTCGCGCAAAGGGAACACGCAAAGGCGCCGCCATCCTGCCCGGCGCCGGGAACGGCCCGGAATCGGCGCCCGAAAAAGGCTGCCGGCGGCGGGGCGGGCGGGGTGAAGCGAAAAAGGAAGGCGAACCTCTGCCGCCGGGGCCACGTAATGAGGGAGGCAGATCAAGTCCTGGTCTTTTCACCCACCAACCACTACCCCTATGCACGAGCAAAAGCCGGTCAACGAATTTGATTACCAGTCCTACATGATGATGGAGCCCGATGAGCAGGCCGCCTACCTGCAAGTGTGCCGGAGCCTGATCGAGAGCGGCACCGAGACCGTGGTGGTCAACGGACCCGACTCGGGACGCAAGCTCGACACCGTCGAGGAACTCAACGAGTGGCTCGAACTGGGGTAAAGACAGTAAACCTGCCCGGAACGAAACCCCCGCCAGGTATTGACTACCTTCCCAAAAGCACCATCCCGGGTGGCAACCCGGCTTGCGGGCTACCACCCGGGATGGGTGTGCGGGAACGAGGAAGCCGGTACAGCTACGCCATTCTGACCACCGGGGCGGTGGGCACCGGCACGGCGGCGGGCAGCGTCAGCGTAAAGACGGCCCCTCTTCCCTGGCCCGGGCTGTTGGCGTGGATGTCGCCGCCGTGGCGGCGCATGGTCTTGCGGCAGAGGTGAAAATCGGCGCCGTCGGCCGGCACGTTGGCCGGGCCCGGGTTGCGGCGGGAGAAGCGTTCAAACAGCGTTTCGGCCAGGGAAGGCCGGAAGCCGACCCCTTCGTCGGACACGGTGATCACCACGTTGCCCCCGTGCGTATGGGCCGTCACGGTGATCAGCCCGCCGGTTTCGGAAGACTTGATGGCATTGCCCACCACGTGGTACAACACCTGCCCGAACGATTTCTTTTCCACGGCCACCACCAGGTCGGACGCAAATTGCAGGTCCATCGCCAGCCCTTTCCGCATCACGCTGCCTTCCAGTTCGTAGAGCGCCGTCTGGAGCACGTCGCCGAAGGGAATGGGGTTTTTCTCCACTTCCAGGTACCCCGTCTCGTCGCTTTGCAGCACCCGGAGCATCCGGTTCATCTGGTCGAGCTGGCCGGCGAGCAGTTGCCCGATGTGGGTAAAATGGCGTTCCAGTTCCCGGGGGTTCTGTTCGTGCCGCATCTGTTCCATCACGGCCAGCACCGCCCGGGCGGGCTCCCGCAGTTCGTGGGAAAGCAGGTGGAAGGTATCTTTTTTCTCGGCGAGCAATTTCTCCAGCGCAGCCATGGCGTGCTGCACGTCCTGCATGAGCAGGCCGGCCTCGTCGCGGTAGTGCACCGGCAGTTCGGTCACGGCCTGGGTATAGAGGTAGGTTTCGAGGGCATCCTTAGCCAAGTGTACCGGCCGGGTGAGGGCGTTGAGCAGCGTCAGCGTGGCGGTTGTAGCCAGCAGCGTAAGGCCCCCCAGCAGGGCGAGCCACTGCCCGGCGGTCAGCCCGGCGTGCGGAAACAGGAACGTGAACCCTGCCATGCCCAGCAGCGGCACCTGGAGGCCGGCAAACGCCACGAACAGGAACTTGCGGGAGTACCGCTGGAGGAAGGGAATCCGGGAGAGCCAATGGTATACTTGCATGCTTTTTTACAAAAAAGTGTATCACGCAAAATACCGACTTGCCGCCGCGCAAAATCGCCGCGGCCGGTTAAACCCTTACCCTTGTAAGGGAAGCCCGGAAAAACACCCGTCCGGCCCGCCCTTACCCCAGCCAGTCCTTGAAGAAAGGCGCTTTTTCGCGGCTGATGTCAATTTCCACGTTGAGGGGCGGCTTGAGGCGCACTGTAAGTTTTCCGGTGGCGTGCGTCCGAATGCTCTCAATGGATTGCAAATGCAGCACGTACTGACGGTTGGCGCGGAAGAACCGGGCCGGGTCCAGCACGTGTTCCAGCTCCTCCAGGGTGTGGTAATCGGAAATGTGCCGCTGCCCGTCGGTGGTGACCAGGAAGATGATTTCCTCCTTGAAGAAGTACGCCGCGGCCTCGGCCGCCACCGGAATGATGCGGTTGCGGGCGTGGACCATGAACCGTTCCTTGTACTTGCGCGCCGCCGCGCCGCCTTGCAGGTCCCTGAGCAGCAGTTCCAACTGGTCGCGGAAGTCTTCGCGCGGCTGCTGCTTTTGCAGCCGGTGAAACTTCTGGAAGGCGGCCCGCAGGTCTTCGCGGTCTATGGGCTTGAGCAGGTAGTCAATGCTGTTGACCTTGAAGGCGCGGATGGCGTACTCGTTGTAAGCCGTGGTAAAGATGATGGGGCACTGGAGGCTGATGCTTTTGAACAGATCGAAGCTCACCCCGTCGGAGAGCTGAATGTCCATGAACACCAGGTCCGGCTCGGGGTGGCGCCCAAACCAGTCGAGGGCCGCCTTCAGGCTCGGCAGCACCGCCAGGATCTCGGTTCCCGGCTCGGTTTCCCCAATAAGCTTTCGAAGATTGTTGGCCACCAGGGCCTCGTCTTCCACAATGACAGCACGCATAGTTTAATTACGAATGACGAATGACGAATGACGAATGACGAATTACAAATGCCCGTTCCCGCCGGGTTCACGCAAAGGCGCTTCAGCAGCGCAAAGGACGCAAAGAAAACATTCCTGACTTTTTCACAAGTGGTCATCCAGATACTGACCACGGCGCGGACCGGTACTTGTTGATGGTTAGTGAGGGGATGGGGTTAGGTTGATGCTGCGTAAGTGGAGTTTGTTCTTTTTGGCATTGCCCCAAAAAGAACCAAAAAGGTCTAGGCCCAATGATGCTTCCCCCCGCCAGTCAACCCGCCCCTCGCCATTGGGCCGGGCCCAC
>CADCTQ010000548.1 GCA_902805615.1 uncultured Cytophagales bacterium | reverse complement strand
TCAGGCGCCCAGGGTGCCCCGGTTGTGCTCAAAGTTGTCCCAGCTTTTCCTCGACGGGTTATCGAGATCCAGGTAGCTTTCGGTGGCGACGTCGAAGGCCTGCCAGCCGTGCTTTTTGCACAGCCGGACCAGGGCCGCCACCGGGTCTTCGCCGCCGTATACGTTCACCAGCACGGTAAAGCCCAGGTCGTCCTCGTCGCCCAGGTCGATCTCAGCCACGATGTCCTCACTGTCGAGAATGCCCAGCGCGGGGTCCGACCAGTCGACGCCCGGAAACACCTGGTTGACCATGCCGATAAACTGGGACCGCGGCGGCATGGCCGGGTACTCATCGGCCTCAATGTCGACCGGCATCTTGGAATTGACCAGCAAAATATCCCAGCTCATAGAATAACGCGTAGTTGTAATTTCTGAAAAATGGGAGACCGCAGCCTTTTCTTTCCTCAACCATCCATACTGCATGCCCGTCAAAGTTTCCTTCCCGCTCCTCCTCCGGTCTCCCTTCCTCTCGTCTCCGGTCCCCCTATCTGAGCAGTGATACCGAGCCTTTGTAGACGCTGTTGCGGTATTTGATCAGGTAGTAGTAGATGCCCACGGGGTAGCCCTCGCCGGTCCAGGCGAAGTCGCGGCGGGTACTCTGGAACACCACCTTGCCCCAGCGGTTGTACACCTCGATGCGCTGGAACTGGTCCTTGCAGTTGTCGGGCGGCAGGTTGGGCATCATAAACGCGGGGTTGATGGCGTCGCCGTCGGGCGTAAACACGTTGTAGGGCTCAAATACGCCGGGCACCGCCTCGTAGTCGGTCAGGTCAATGGTCACCGTCACGGTATCGGCGCGGTTGGCGGCGCAGCGGTTGTCCTGGAGGATGAAGTCAATCACGTAATAGTTGCCCAGCGCTTCCAGCGTGGCGCAGTCGGGCGACCAGGCGAAAGGCGCCGTGAGGCGTCCGATGCCCGTCTTGCCGCTTTCGAACTGCATGCCCGCGGCGGCCATGTCGAAGCCGCGGCCCACGGCCCGGACGGTGATGGGGTCCTTGTCAGCGTCTGTGCCCAGCACGTTGAACCGGATGGTCTGGCCCGGCTTGATGCCGGCCGCGTTGCCGGCCAGGTCGGTGCTCACCTCCGGCTGGCCGTTCTCCCGCTCCTGGAACTCCAGGCGCACGGTCACCACGTCTCGCTTGGTGCTGTTGGGGCAACGCTTGTCAACCACGTAGAAATCCACCACGTACGCCACGCCCGACCGCACCCGGTCGCAGTTGGGTTTCCAGGCAAAGGGCGCCGTAAGGGTGCCCGTGCCCGTGCCGCCCGCGAACGACATCCCCAGGTCTTCGAGCTTGAACCCGCGGCCGGCGGCTTCAATGGCAATCTGGTCCTTGTCGGGGTCCACGCCCGTGACGGCGAAGTTGAGCATTTCTCCGTCCCGCACGAAGCCGGCGTTGCCCGCCAGGGAGGTTACGATGTCGGGCGTGGCATTGGCCAGCACCGGCACGTTGAATTGCACGCGCAGGGTGTCGCTCTTGGGGGCCGGGCAGCCGGCGTCGGTGGCAATGATCTCAACCCAGTAGGGGCCCGGGCTTTCCACGCAGGTGCTCAGGCAGATCTTCGCCCGCAGCGTATCCCCCGGCCCCTGGATCACCCCGCCGGCCGGGGCTACGGTAGCCAGGTCGGCGCCGAAGTTGAGGGGACGGACGGTGAGTTTCACGTTTTCCTGCCGGTTGACGTCGGTGATGAGCAGGTCGAGGCAGCGCTGGTTCGGGTCGGTGATGGTGATGAGCTGGCTTTCCAGGTAGTAGCCCGGTTGGTTGGGAACCTTCATGCGCACGGCCGGTCCCTGGTTCACGGGGCAGTCAATGACCATGAGTTGAAAGTCGCGGCGCACCTCCCCGATCTTGCGGCCGGCGCGGAACTCCTCGCAGCGGACCGAAAATACGTACAGCCCCAGTTTGTTGGGCGTGAAGGTAAGCTGGCCGGTTTGCGGGTTGGCCCGCAGGGGCACCGGGCCGGGAATCACGTTACTGAGGCTGATGCCTTCGGCCCACAGCACCGACGGGTAAGGCGCCGGGCGGTACAGCGGCGGGTTGAGCGCCGAAGGGTTGGGAAAATTGCGGCTGCTGTGGCCCGAAATGGGCGTCACCAGCGAGTACCGCAGCTCGTCGCCGTCGGGGTCGGTGGCCCCGAAGTCGAACACGAAGGGCGTATTGACGCAGGCGTAATCGCCCTTGGGCACCACGAAGTTGGGCGAACTGTTGAGGAAGGACTGGCCGTCGGCCGCAACCACGGCCGGAAACTCCATGTAGAAGCTGTTGCCGGCCGAACCCGGCTCCACGATGTTGGTGATGACCCGGTTGCGGCAGCAGCGTTCCCACACCACGTAGTAGCCCTCCGGGTCCCGGTACGTGGCCGGGTTGAGGAAGAGATCGGTGCCGTACTTGATCTGGCGGGTGCGGAGCCGGGTGTCGGTACAAACGGGATTGGTGTAGGACACCTGCTGCTGCGAAACTTTGGACAGCGTGTACACGTCAATCAGCTGGTTGGTGCGTTTGCTGAAGATGGCCGCCTGCACCACGGGGTCTTCCGCGCCGGGGTCGCCGTTGATCTCGTCGAAGTACAGGTTGAGGGTAAGCGTATAGTCCGAGCGGACGCCCTTGTAGCGCAGTTCAAACTCTCCCCCCACGATGTGGGTGGCCCGGGCGTGGCAGATGCAGGCGAAAAACAGGATGAGGGCAAGGTAGACATTCTTCATAATGGGCTCCTCTTAGGTCGTACGGCGCACCCAAAAGGTACGTCCGTAAGGAATTGGGGATTGGGTACGAAATAAATTGGCGGTAAAACGGGGCTTTCCGGCCGGGATGGCGGGGCGGGAAAGCGGGTTCCTGCTAAAATTAAATAAAAGCAGGATTAAGTGAAAGGCCTGCCGCATATTTTCTGCCGCTAAGTTCGACGGAGGCCATCCCGGGGACGATGAGCGGATGCGGGGCAGGAAACGGCCGCATTTCGTACCTTTGCGGCCCCGTATGAGAAAAAACAAGAAAAACTTACCCGTGCTGCCCAACCTGACCGTGACCGCCGTGGCCGCGGAAGGGAAATGCCTGGCCCGCCACGAAGAGATGGTCGTGTTCCTGGACGGCGAAACCGTGGCGCCCGGCGACGTGGTGGACGTGCGGCTCACGCGCAAGAAGAAGAACTTTGCCGAAGGCGTACCCGTGGCCTACCACCGGTACTCCGACGTACGCACCGAGCCGTTCTGCCAGCACTTCGGCGTGTGCGGCGGCTGCAAGTGGCAGCACATCACCTACGAGGCCCAGCTCGGCTACAAGCACCAGCAGGTGGTAGACAGCCTCACCCGCATTGCCAAGGTGGCCCTGCCGCCCATCCGGCCCATCCTGCCCTCGGCCCGCACCACGTACTACCGCAACAAGCTCGAATTCACGTTTTCGTCCAACCGCTGGCTCACGCCGGCCGAGATGGCTGCCCGCGAAGACCTGGAACGGTCGGCCCTGGGCTTCCACGTGCCGCGCCGCTTTGACAAGATCGTGGACATTGAACACTGCTACCTGCAACCCGACCCGTCGAATGCCATCCGGCTGGCGGCCCGCGACTACGCCCGCGCCCACCAGCTGCCGTTCTACGACCCGGTGACCTGGGAAGGCTTCGTGCGCAACCTGGTGGTGCGCACCACGCTTACGGGCGAAGTGATGGTGATCGTGCAGGTGGCCTACGAAAAGTGGGAGTGGCTCGAAGGGCTGCTGGTGCACCTGCGCGACCGGTTTCCCGAAATCACGTCGCTCCAGTACGTGGTCAACAACAAGGGCAACGACACTTTCCAGGACCTGGAGGTACAACCCTTCCACGGGCCGCCCTACATTACCGAACGGATGGAGGACTTGCAGTTCCGGGTGGGTCCCAAGTCGTTTTACCAGCCCAACGCCGCGCAGGCCCACGAACTCTACAAGATTGCCCGTCGCTTCGCCGGCTTGCAGGGCCACGAAACCGTGTACGACCTCTACACCGGCACGGGCACCATTGCCAACTTCGTGGCGCGGCAGTCGCGGAAGGTGGTCGGCCTGGAATACGTGCCGATGGCCATTGCGGACGCCAAAGTGAATGCGCAGCTCAACGACATTGCCAACGCGCAGTTTTTCGCCGGCGACATCAAGGAATTGCTCACCGACGCGTTTCTCGACGCCCACGGCCGCCCCGACGTGGTCATTACCGACCCGCCCCGCGCCGGCATGGACGAGGCCGTGACCCGGATGCTGCTCAGGGCCGCCCCGGGGCGCATCGTGTACGTGAGCTGCAACCCGGCCACCCAGGCCCGCGACCTGGCCATCCTCGACGACCGGTACGCCGTAAAAGACGTACAACCCGTGGACATGTTCCCGCACACGTACCACGTGGAAAATGTGGTGCTGCTGGAAAGTCGGGATCAGGATTCTCAGGATTAAAGGATGAACATGATTGCGGCCGACTCATCATTCTGGTGATATTTGAATCCTGCGAACCTTTAATCCTGCAAGTACTGATCCTGATGATCCTTTAATCCTGAGAATCCTGATCCTGACAATTAATCCTGATCTATGGTCAACGATCCCGAACTGAACGGCAAATACCTGGGCACCATCACCAAGGACTTCGTGGTGGTGGCCGACACGCTGAAGGAAGCCGCGTACGCCATCCGCAAGCGGGGCTTTTCGGAACATCCCATTTTTCCCATCTGCCGCGTGGAACAAGCCACCGGCCAGCTGCTCATCCACAAGCGGGACCTGAAGCTGGAATGGAACTTCTACGCCTCCTACCTTGACGAGTTCGTGCAGCGCGGCCTGGTGGAAGACCAGGAATCCTTCAAGGCGGCGTACAGGGACCCCGACGAATACTGCTGCCTGTTCGTGGTGGATTACGATTTTACCAATTTCGTATTTCTGCCCTACCCGGAGGATTGACCGCAGTTGGACAGGACTTGCGCAGCCCTTGGAGGCAGCGGGCCGGGTTGCCAGGTGAGGTATTCCGGCTTTTTACCTCCATCCGTCCCGTATTAGTTTGTTCAGCAACCTTTCACCAGGGCCGGACTGACCGGGAACTTGCCGTCGCCCCTCTTTAAGTAGCTGGAAATAAAGAAGCTGCGTGGTGCAGGAAATATTTCTGCCCGGTGGTTTACTTTTCCCGGGCCGTTACATCAACGGTATGGAACAGATGTAAGTTATTACGCGGATTTGATTTAAGTATACGCGCGTAAAAGCCTTACTTTGAACCTTTTGTAGTAACCCCAACTGCCCGCCCTCTAAGCATCACGCGTATGATCGAATTGCTACACTTCGCCTTTGCGCCGGTGAACATCCCCTTTACGCTCCTGCTGATCATGGTGCTGCTGTACTGGATCTCGGTGATCATCGGCGTACTCGACCTGGGATCACTCGACATCGAAACCGACGTGCACACGGACCTGCACCACGACGTTCACGTGGACAAGGGCGTGCACGTGGAAGTAGACACCCACATCGGTTGGTTCGGCCTGGTGCTGGCCTACTTCAACGTGGGCGCCGTGCCCTTCATGATCGTGCTCAGCTTCGTGGCCCTCTTTCTGTGGATCGGCGCGGTCCTGGGCAACCACTACCTGGGCGGCGGCAACGCCTGGGTGGGGTTGGCGCTGTTCCTGCCCAACCTGCTGGTCAGCCTGTACCTGGCCAAGTGGGTGACCAATCCCCTCAAATGGGTGTTCCGGGAACCGAAGAACGAGGTGGAAAGCAACCACGGGCTGGTCGGGCGCACCTGCACGGTGGTACTGCCCGTGAACGACGGCAGAATCGGGCAGGCGGAAGTAGCCATTCAGCGGGGAGCCCCCCTCCTGCTCACCGTAAAGACCACGCTCGGCAACCGCCTGACCCGCGGCGAAAAGGGCCTCATCATTGATTACGACAAAAACGCCCACACCTACCTCATCGAACCCTACGATACCGGTACTGGTACGCTGGTTAATGTTCAATAGTACCCTGATCTTTTATGATGATTATGATTGGAACTGATTCTAACTTGAAGGAGAATCAGAAGAAAAGATCATAACCGATCATAATCATCATAAAAGATCAGGGCACCCTCTCTTCGATTCATCCAATTCATCCCCCTATCATACTATGTTTGCACATCTTACCATTATCGTCACGGTAGTGCTGGCCGTTTTCCTGCTCGGGATCATCGCCTTCATTGCCAACTGCTACAAAAAAGTGCAGCAGGGCGCTGCCCTCGTACGCACCGGCTTCGGCGACCTGACCGTGAGCTTCAACGGCATGTTCGTGGTGCCGGTGCTGCACAAGCTGGAAATCATGGAAACCTCCCTCAAGAGCATTGAAATCAACCGCGTGGGCAAAGAGGGGCTCATTTGCAAAGACAACATGCGGGCCGACATCAAGGTGGCCTTTTTCGTGCGCGTCAACAAAACCAAGGAAGACGTGGAAAAGGTGGCCCAGTCCATCGGCTGCGCCCGGGCTTCCGACCCCGGCCAGATGGTGAATCTGTTTGAGGCCAAATTCTCCGAAGCCCTCAAGACCGTGGGCAAGCGGTTTGACTTCGTGGACCTCTACGACTCGCGCGAAAAATTCAAGAACGAAATCCTGGAAGCCATCGGCCGCGATCTCAACGGCTACGTGCTCGACGACTGCGCCATTGACTACCTCGAACAGACGCCCATCACCTTCCTCAACGCCGACAACATCCTCGACTCGGAGGGCATCAAGAAGATCACCGAACTCACCGCCCAGCAGAAGATCAAGGCCAACCTGATCCGCCGGGAAGAGGAAAAAGTAATCACCAAGCAGAACGTGGAAGCCCGCGAAGCCATCCTCGAACTCAACAAGCAGCTGGCCGAAAAGGAAGAAAAGCAGAAGCGGGAAATTGCCTCCATCAAGGCCCGCGAAGAAGCCGAAACCGAAAAAGTGACCCAGGAAGAACGCCTCAAGTCCGAACGGGCCCGCATCCAGACGGAAGAAGAACTCCAGGTGGCCGAGCAGAACAAGCTGCGCCAGATCGTGGTGGCCCAGAAGAGCAAGGAGAAAACCGAGGCCGTGGAAAACGAACGGGTGAAACGCGAACAGATGCTCGAAGCCAACGACCGGGAGCGGATCGTGGAACTGGCCCGCATCGAAAAAGAAAAGGCGCTGGAAGAAGAACGCAAGAACATCCAGGAAGTGATCCGCGAACGCGTGGTGGTGGAAAAAGCCGTGGTGGTGGAAGAAGAACTCATCAAGGACGCCCGGGCCTTTGCCACGGCCGAACGCGAAAAGTCGGTGGCCATCAAGCACGCCGAACAAGTCGCCGAAGAAGCCCTGGTGCAGCAGATCAAGTCGGCCGAGGCCGACAAGCGGTCCGCCGAACTACGCGCCGAACAATCCATCATCCAGGCCAACGCCGACCGGCAGGCCGCCGAAAAGACCGCTGAGGCCAAGAAGCTGCTGGCCGACGCCCGGGTGAAGGAAGAAGCCGCCAAGGGGCTGGCCGAAGTACGCGTGCTGGAAGCCAAGGCCGACGCCAACGAAAAGCAGGGCCTGGTGGACGCCGTCATCATCGAAAAGCGGGCCATTGCCGAAGCCACCGGCATCAAAGTGAAGCGGCAGGCCGAAAATGAAGCCGACGAAAAGCAGGGCCTCGTGGAAGCCGGGGTACTGGAAAAGAAAGGACTCGCCGAAGCCGGTGTGCTGGAGAAAAAGGGCCTGGCCGAAGCCAAGGTAACCCAGTCGAAAGCCGAAGCCCTCGAAAAAGAAGGCCTGGCCGAAGCCAACGTCCGCGAGAAGAAGGGCCTGGCCGACGCCCTGGGCATCGAGGCCAAAGCCAACGCCATGAAGAAGCTCGACGGCGTGGGCAAGGAACACGAAGAGTTCAAGCTGCGCGTGCAGCAGGAAACCGACATTGCCTTGGCCCAGATCAACATCCAGAAGGACATTGCCAACGCCCAGGCCAGCGTGATCAGCGAAGCCCTGAAAGCT
>CADCTQ010000547.1 GCA_902805615.1 uncultured Cytophagales bacterium | reverse complement strand
CAGGTATTAATTTTCAAAGGATTGTTCTGGAGACGAAGGCGATCGTAATGGGAATACTTAAGCCTGCCCCTGTAACAGGGAACTTACAAGGGCAGGACTAAGCTCAACAACAAACATTTACCCGGCAGATTCTTTCAGGTCTGCCTGGGTTTTGGTGCTGATTTGCTGTTCAAGTTTGTCCATGTCGTGGCTTATCTTTTTCTGTACCACCTTGGCATATATTTGGGTGGTCTTAATATTCTTGTGCCCCAACATGCTGCTGACCGTTTCAAGGGGTACTCCATTGGTTAAAGTAACTGTAGTAGCAAAAGTGTGGCGGGCTACGTGGGTTGTAAGTGTTTTGGCAATACCGCACAGGTCGGCAATCTCCTTCAGATACGCATTCATCTTCTGGTTGGAAGTAACCGGAAAAATACGGCCTTTGTTGACGGCCTCCGGATCGTCATGATACTTCTTAAAAATGGCAAGGGCCGGAGAGAGCAGCGGAATGTTGGAAGTGGTTTTGGTCTTGGTACGGTCCGTAAAAATCCAATGTTTACCATCCACTCCCCGTCCGATCTGGTTAGGACTTAATTTCTCCACATCTGCATAGGCCAATCCCGTGTAGCAGCAGAACAGGAAGATGTCCCGCACCTGGCTTAAGCGGTTGGTGGGAAAGGTCTTCTCCCGTAACAGGTGCAACTCCTCCTCGGTGAGGTGATCGCGCTTGGTTTCTTTTATCGTACACTTAAACTTCACGAAAGGGTCCTTATCCAGCCACTCATTGATCAGGGCCAGGTGGATGATCTTACGCAGATTAGTGATGTACTTGATTGTGGTGTTATGTGCGCAGCTGCGGACCGTTTTGAAGTAGAACTCAAGATTGGTAACGAACTCGTGGTTCAGTTCCGATAAATGCATGTCACTTTTGCCGTATTGGTGGAGCATGAACGCTTGTACGAGCTTCTGGCACGTTTCAAACCGTTTGTAAGTACCCAATGCATAATCCTTCCCGATCTGCGCTTGCATGTGGGTATTGTGGTAGTCGAACAGCTCCATAAGCGTTCGTTGTTTGCCGGTCTTCCCAAAATACGTGTTCCTGATTAATTCCGCCGTAAGCAGCCCGGGCTGGTGCTTGCGCAACTCCAGGTAGATCTCGTTGATGCGATTCTTGATAGCCGTCAGTTGAACATTGATGGTGCGGGCATCTTCTTTGTTGCCTTTTGCGCCCCCGGCGGCAACATTCCAGCGGTCAGCATCAATCTTGAAACCAGTAGCTATTTCGGCTCGCTTGCCATTAAGGGTAATGCGGGCCGAAATATACCCTTCGTTTTTGTCGGAACGCACGTCCCGGCGAAGCCAGAAGTTGAAGCTGAATGAATGTTTCATGCGGCTGGCAAGTGGAAAGGGGTGAATAGTGTGGTATTACAAGATACACAAAAGCTACCCCTAATCCCAGTAAAATGCCGCAAATTTCTGAAATTAAGAGTATTCGGTTACACAAGTGCCGTTTCAGAACTGTGTAACCGGATGTGTTGCATACGCATTGAGAACAATTGAATCGGATGGAAGACCCAAAAACGAAAAAGCCCCAGAATCATAAGATTTGGGGCTTTTTGCATGCGATGAGAGGCAGTTTGCAGAGGGGAAGGGATTCGAACCCTCGATACCGTTTCCGGTATACACACTTTCCAGGCGTGCTCCTTCAACCACTCGGACACCCCTCTGTTTGGTACGCAAAGCTAGGGCATATTCCCCAAAAGCGCAACCGCCCACCCGGTTTTTTCGCGCCGCGGAGCCCACCCGGTGCTGCACATCCCTGCGGCAATGCGTATATTTGCCGTTATTCCCATTGCTATGCAAAGCGACCTGCTTCCCTTCGCCATTGGCGGAGTGCCCGTTACCCACATGGTTGAATCGTACGGCACGCCCCTGTATGTGTACGACGGCCAGAAAATCGTCTCCCAACTCCAGACCCTGCAAAGAGCGTTCACGGGCGTAACCCTGCGGCTCAAGTACGCCGCCAAGGCCCTCACCAACCTGTCGGTGCTCAAACTCCTGCGCGGCGCAGGGGCCGACCTCGACGTGGTGTCCATCGAAGAAGCGCAGCTGGGGCTGCTGGCCGGCTACCGCCCCGGGCAAATCCTCTACACGCCCAGCGGGGTGTCGTTCGATGAGATCGTGCAGGCCGTGGAAATGGGCCTCGAAATCAACATTGACAGCCTCTCGATGCTCGAAAAGCTGGGCCGCAAGTACGGCTCGTCGGTGCCCTGCTGCCTGCGCCTCAACCCGCACATCGTGGCGGGCGGCAACACCAAAATCCAGGTTGGCCACATCAACTCCAAGTTCGGCATCTCCATTGACTACATCGAAGACATTCACCGGGTGGTAGACCGGTACCAGATCAACATCAACGGCCTGCACATCCACACGGGTTCCGACATCAAGGACCCGCTCGTGTTCATGCAAAGCGCCAACATCCTTTTCGGCGCGGCCCTGCGCTTCCCGCACCTGCGGTTCATCAGCTTCGGGGGCGGCTTCAAGGTGGCCTACCAGCCCGGCGAGTACGGCGCCGACGTACAGGCCCTGGCCCGCGAACTGGTGCCGGGCTTCCGGGCCTTCTGCAAACGCTACGGCCGCGACCTGGAAATGTGGTTCGAGCCGGGCAAATTCATCGTGAGCGAGGCGGGCTACCTGCTGGTGCGGGCCAACGTGCTCAAGCAAACTCCCGCCGTCACGTTCGTGGGCGTGGATTCGGGCTTCAACCACCTGGTGCGGCCCATGTTCTACGACGCCTACCACGAAATTGTGAACGTGTCCAACCCGGACGGCCCGCGGCGGCGCTACAACGTGGTGGGCTACATCTGCGAAACGGATACCTTCGCCCAGGACCGCGAACTGCCCGAGGTGCGGGAAGGCGACCTGCTGGTGTTCCGCAACGCGGGGGCCTACGGTTTCAGCATGGCCTCCAACTACAACTCGCGGCCCCGCCCCGCCGAAGTGCTCGTGTACAACGGCAAAGCCCACCTCATCCGCCAGCGCGAAACGCTGCAAGACCTGACGCGGAATCAAGTAATCGTTGATTTTGAGTAATGGGTATTAGGGTACTGAGGTATTGTGGCTTCAGTGCAGCCGCTGGGCACCCCCAATACCTCAATCCCCTTAATACCCCAGTACCTGAATTGCCTCCCCATGCAACACACAACCATCCATTCCCTGCCCCTGTGGCAGTTTTCGAACTTGGGGGCAATGCCGGGGCTCGGGCACTACGTGTCGGGCCGGGCCGGGGGCGTGAGCCAGGGCGAACTGGGTACGCTCAACCTGGGCCTGCGGGCCGGCGACGATCCCGAACGGGTCTGGGAAAACCGGCGCCGGCTGGCCGCGGCGATGGACGTGGCCCTCGACCACCTCGTATTTCCCGCCCAGACGCACAGCGTGAACGTCAGGCGCGTCTCCGGCCCCATCGGGCCGAATGAACTCGCCGACACTGACGCCCTGATCACCCATGCGCCCGGCGTGTGCATCAACGTGATGTCGGCCGACTGCGTGCCGGTACTGCTCTACGACCCCGTGCGTAAGGCGGCCGGGGCGGTGCACGCCGGCTGGCGCGGCACGGTGGGCAAGATCGTCACCCGCACGGTGGCGGCCATGCGCGAGGCGTTCGGCACCGACCCCGCCGACCTGGTGGCCGGCATCGGCCCGTCCATCTGCGCCGACGTGTACGAAGTAGGGGAGGAGGTGCTGACGGCCGTGGAAAATGCCTTTGGCGCCACCGAAGGGCTCATCCTGCGCCGCACCGCCGAAGGCAAGGGCTACCTTGACCTGTGGGAAGCCAACCGTCGCCAGTTGCTGGCGGCCGGCGTACCGGCCCGGGCCATCGAAGTATCCGGCCTGTGCACCTACCGGCACGCCGACCATTTTTTCTCCGCCCGCAAATCCAAAAACCAGGCGGGCCGTTTCGCGGCGGGCATCGTGATCAGACAGTACACTGATTTATTATGATGATTATGATCGGAACTGATTTTAAATGGAAGCGGAATCAGAAGAAAAAATCATAACAGATCATAAGCATCATAATAAATCAGTGTACCATCAGTGTACCATCCCTTCCACGTGCCGCACCAGGTCGGGGAAGTAGCGGAAAAACTCGCTTTCGTACTGGGCGTAGTCGCGGCGCAGGTCTTCGGTGGCCCGTTCCATGCCCGACACGAACCGCGTGCGGCGGGCCATGCCCTCGAACACCCGTTCGATGCCCGGCAGTTGCGCGTACCCCACCAGCCAGTCCTGTTCCTGCATGTACCGGGCGACCATCCGCATCGGGTCGGTGAGGAGCGCCTTTTTCTCGTCGAGCAGGCGGTACACGGCCCGGGCGAATTCGGGCAGCGGCACGCGGTTGTACTGCGTCCAGTGCACGGCCAGGAAGTGGTCGTAGAAAATGTCAACGATCACCCCGGCGTAGTGGCGGTAGGTGGGAGCGAGGCGGGCCTTGCTTTCGCGCACCACCGGGTGGGTGTCGGTGAAGGCGTCAATGGACCGGTGCAGGGCAATGCCGCGGCAAATTTCCCCGTTGTGGAGGCCCGCGGGGTTGCCTTTCACGAAGTCGGCCATCAGGTTGCCGATCATTACGTCGTCGAACGTTCTCGACAAATAGAGGTGGGCCAGGAAGTTCATCCGCGGAAAATTATTTTAAAAAAGTAACCAAAAAGTCGGATGAATAGTCCCCGCTTCCGTATTATTACACAAAAACACCACTGTAAAACATGCAGATACAAGCTAACAAAGTCGTTTCATTGACCTACGAATTGCGGGTAGATGACGAAAACGGCGAACAAACGCTGGTCGAAAAAGTAGAGCGGGACCACCCTCTGGTGTTCCTCTACGGCGCGGGCAGCATGTTGGAGGAGTTTGAGCGGCACCTCAACGGGCTCAAGGAAGGCGATGCCTTCGACTTCTCGATTGACCCCGAAAAGGGCTACGGTGAATTTGACGAAGAAGCCGTGGTGGACCTTCCCAAAGACATATTCAAGATAAACGGTAAGGTAGAAGACGGGATGCTGGAGGTAGGGAACGTGATCCCGATGACCGATCAGAACGGCCACCGCCTCCAGGGCCGCGTGGTGGAGGTGCAGGACGACCTCGTAACGATGGATTTCAACCACCCCCTCGCCGGCATGCAGATGCACTTCAAGGGCGAAATCACCAACGTCCGCAGCGCCACCCTCGAAGAAATCTCCCACGGTCACGTCCACGGCGAAGGCGGCGTGCACCATTGATGAGGATTCACAGAATTAAAGGATAAAAAGGATTACGTATGCGTAATTCTTTTTATCCTTTTTTCATTTAAATCCCCGTCCGCAATCCTGCTCATCCTTTAATCGGGTGAATCCTGATCCTACCAGCGAATGAGGGCCGAGGCCCAGGTGAAGCCGCTGCCGAAGGCGGCCAGGCACAAGAGGTTGCCGGGTTGGACGCGGGCGGCCTCCCAGGCTTCGCTCAGGGCAATGGGAATGGAAGCCGCCGTGGTGTTGCCGTAGCGTTGAATGTTGCTCACTACTTTTTCGGCCGGCAGGCCCATGGTCTCCTGCACGTGGTTGGTAATGCGCAGGTTGGCCTGGTGGGGCACCAGCAGGTCAATGTCGGAAGCCGCGCAGCCGTTCTTTTCGAGCGCCTCCCGGATCACCTCCGGAAAACGCACCACGGCCTGTTTGAATACTGCCTGCCCGTTCATGTACGGGTCGGTGCCCCCCGCCTCGACCATTTCCCGGGTAATCCACCGGCCGGGCCGGCTGCTGCCCGGGTCCTTCACCATCAGCTCCTCGGCGTACCGCCCGTCGGCGTGCAGGTGCGTAGACAGGATGCGGTGCGCGGGGTCTTCGGTCGCCTGCAACACTACCGCCCCGGCCCCGTCCCCGAAAATCACCGCCATGCTCCGTCCCTCGTCGCTCAGGTTCAGCAGCGAAGACTGGATTTCGGACCCGATCACCAGGATCGTCTTGTACATGCCGCTTTTGATGAACTGGTCGGCCACCGAAAGGGCGTAGATGAAGCCCGAGCACTGGTTGCGGATGTCGAGGGCGCCGATGGTGGGGATTTCCAGTTCGCGCTGCACGAGCACGCCGCACCCGGGAAAGTAGTAGTCAGGCGTGATGGTGGCAAACACGATAAAATCCACGTCGGGGGGGTGCAGGCCGGCCCGTTCGAGCGCCACCCGGGCGGCCCGGCTGCCCATGTTGGCTACCGTGTCGGTGTCCGGGTTGAAGAAGCGCCGTTCCCGGATGCCGGTCCGTTCCCGGATCCAGGCATCGGTGGTGTTCATGTACTGTTCGAGTTCGTGGTTGGTCACCACCCGTTCGGGCACATAATGGCCCACCCCGGCGATCTTGGAAAAAAGCATAGCGCGCATCAATTCGCGCAAAAATAGACAAACTCCCGCGGAGAGACGGGCCCCGCCGGCACTCTTTTTCCCGTGCAGGACGCCACATGACGCGCAACCCTCGCCGGCTGATTATGTTTAAAAATCCCTGTTTGAAATTCCCTTCCGGGCGCATCCGGGAGGCAATCGCCGCAACCGTACTGTATGAAGTTCTTTTTCCGAATCCTGCCCGCGCTGCTTTTGCTGGGCACCGCGTTTCTCTGCCCCGCCCAAACGATCAACCCCCTGCTGCTGAGCCGTCCCTGGCCGGCCGGCTGGATTGCCCACCCCACCGTGCCGGGCGGCGAATACGGCGTGTTCCACTTCCGCAAGACCCTCGAGCTGCCCGCAAGGCCCGACTCGTTCGTGGTGCACGTGTCGGCCGACAACCGCTACAAGCTGTACGTGAACGGCCGGCAGGTGAGCCTGGGGCCGGCCCGCGGCGACCGCGACCACTGGTTTTACGAAACGGTAAACCTCGCCCCGCACCTGAAGGCCGGCAAAAACGTACTGGCCGCCGTGGTCTGGAACGGCGGGGAGTACGTGCCCTTCGCCCAGATGACCTACCGCACGGCGTTTATCCTCCAGGGCAACACCGGGGCCGAAAAGGAGGCCAATACCGGCCCCGGCTGGCGGGTGATGCAGAACGGGGCGTACCAGCCCGTGGTGTTCCGGCCCAGCGACCCCCGGTTGTTCTACCAATACTACGTGGGCGGCGCCCTGGACAGCCTGCGGGCCGACGCCTACCCCTGGGGCTGGCAGGAAACGGGGTTTGACGATGCCGGCTGGCAGGCGCCCCGCGTGATCGGTCCGGGCTGCCCGCCCCACCTGACCAACCCGACCCAGTGGACGCTGGTGCCCCGCCAGATCCCCATGCTGGAGGACCGGCCCCAGCGGTTTGCGGCCCTGCGCCGGGCCGAAGGCGTGGCGGCCGACGCCAGGTTCATTGCGGGCACGTCGCCGGTGACGGTGCCGCCGCGCACGAAGGCCGCCCTCCTCCTCGACCAGGGCGTGCTTACGATGGGCTACCCCGAACTCGTGGTGAGCGGCGGGAAGGGCAGCACCGTGCGGCTCACCTACGCCGAGGCGCCCTTCAACCTGGCCGAGTCGAAGCGCCAGTACCGCAACATCAAGGTGCACCGCGACCAGACCGACGGCGCCGACTTCATCGGCATCTACGACGTGTTCGTGCCCGACGGGGGGACGGGGCGGCTGTTTTCGCCGCTGTGGTTCCGCACGTTCCGCTACGTGAGGCTGGAAGTGCAGACCGGGGCGGAGCCGCTGCGCGTGGAGGACGTGCGCAGCCGCTTCTCGGCCTATCCCTTCGCCGAAAACGCCAGCTTCGAGAGTGACGCGCCCGAGTTGTCGCGCATCTGGGAAGCCAGTTGGCGCACGGCCCGCCTCTGCGCCCACGAGACGTACATGGATTGCCCGTACTACGAGCAGTTGCAGTATTTCGGCGACACCCGCATCCAGGCCCTGGTGTCGCTCTACGTGTCGGGCGACGACCGGCTGGTGCGCAACGCCATCCGGCTGGGCGACTGGTCGCGTAAGCCCGACGGCCTCACCATGAGCCGCTACCCGTCGGAACTGCCGCAG
>CADCTQ010000546.1:6780-26006 GCA_902805615.1 uncultured Cytophagales bacterium | reverse complement strand
GCTTTTTAGAGTAAAAAAGTACAGTTTTGTCTCCGTTTAATCCCTTACCTTTTGCCCGCAAAACATCCTTTTGTCTTATGAAAAAGATACTGGTTCCTACTGATTTTTCGACGGAAGCCGGCAACGCCCTGCAAGTAGCCGCCCACCTGGCCGGCCGCAGCGGCGCCCAACTGCACCTGCTCCACGTGCTGGACGCCTCCATGGGCGGCGGCTTCAGCGCCATGGGCCAGGTGCAGGACTATTCGATGGACGACCTGTTTGTGCTCAAACTGATGGAAGTGAACAAAAAGCGGCTGCACGACCTGGCCGAAGGGTTGCAGGCGCAGGGCGTGGCAAACGTGACCTACTCCATCAAAGTCGGGCAGATCTTCAGCGCCATCACCGAGCAGACCGCAGCCGAACGCGCCGACCTCGTGGTGATGGGCACCAAAGGCGCCAGCGGCCTGGCTGAGTTGCTGGTGGGCTCCAACACCGAACGCATCGTGCGGCTCTCCCGGGTGCCCGTGCTCAGCGTCCGCAACGCCCCCGCCGGTTTCGGCATCAAGACCATTGTGTTTGCCTCCAACTTCGAAGCCGACCAGCTGCCGGCCGTAAGCCAGATCAAAAATTTGCAGGAGTTGTTCGGCGCCCGGGTGCACCTGGTGTACGTGAACGTGCCCAACCGCTTTGCCAACTCCCGCGTGATCCGCGACCGGATGCAGGACTTCGTGAACCGTTACGGGCTGCGCGACTACCAGTTTACCATCTACAACGATGAGTCGGAGGAGCAGGGCATCGTGCACTTTGCCGACGAGGTAGGCGCCGACCTCATCGCCGTTGCCACGCACGGCCGCACCGGGCTGGCCCACCTCATCAGCGGCAGCATCGCCGAAGACATTGTCAATCACGCCAACCGGCCGGTACTCACCGTAAACCTGAAGGGAACCGAATAGATGCACGCGCCGTTTAGCATCCCGGCGGCAATTCCCACGCCCACCGCTTTGAAAAAGACCGCGCTGTTCATCGTCAACCCGTTTTCGGGCACCCGTTCCAAAGAACGCAAAACGGCCCTGATCCGGGAGCACGTGCCGGCCGGGGCGTTTGACTACCAGGTCGTGTTCACCGAAGCCAAGGGCCACGCCGTGGAACTGGCCGCCCGGGCCGTGGCCGACGGCGTAGACTACGTAGTGGCCGTGGGCGGCGACGGCACCATGAACGAAGCCGCCCGCAGCCTCGTGGGCACCACTACCGCCCTGGGCATCATCCCGATGGGGTCGGGCAACGGGCTGGCCCGCCACCTGGGCATTCCGCTCGATACGGTGGCGGCCCTGCGCCTCCTCTCGAAGGCCCGGCCCGTCACCATTGACAGCGCCACGCTCAACGGCACGCCCTTTTTCTGCACGGCCGGCGCCGGCTTCGACGCCTACATCGGGCTCAAGTTCGAAGGGAAAAAGAAGCGCGGTTTCGGCGCGTACGTGCGCACCACGCTGCGGGAGTTTTTCAGCTACCGGCCCGACGTGTACCGGCTCACCGTGGGCGGCGTCACCACCGAACGGCCCGCCTTCCTGGTGAGCTTTGCCAACGCCGCCCAGTACGGCAACGACGCCTTCATCGCCCCGCAGGCCAGCATCCGCGACGGCCTCCTCGACCTGTGCGTGATGAAGCCTTTCCCCTACGCCGCCGCCCTTACGCTGGGGTTCAAGCTGTTTGGCCGCACGCTGCACGAGTCGCCTTACCTGGAGATCACCCGCACGCGGGAAGTGACCGTGGAACGGCCGGCCCCCGGCCCCATCCACCTCGACGGCGAACCGCACTGGATGCCGGCCGCCCTGCACGTGCAACTGGTACCGGCCAGCCTGCGCGTACTGGCCGGGAAGGAGGAGGGAATCTAAGGGGCAATGGTCATGTAGAGACGCGATTCATCGCGTCTCCGTCAATAGTCATTGGAAGATCAGGAATCACTGTATCGTGATGATTGTTGAGGTGCGACGATGACAAAGACGCGATAAATCGCGTCTTTACATGACCGATGACCCGGTTCATACGAAAAAAGGACAGCTCGGCGGCTGTCCTTTTGCTTGGGGGTGGGGGTGGTCAGAACTTCATCGGGATGGATACGCTCGTGGTGTCCCACTCGATCACCAGGGCCGTGTCGGAGGGGCGGATGGACAGTTTCTCCACCACCGCCTGGGTCTTGCGGGAGGCTACCAGTACTTCCAGCACGTTCTTGCTCTTGTGTTGATCATACTCAAAAGCCCCGAACTGACCCAACTGGCTGTTGAGAATGATGGTCCACTCCCTGGCGGCGGGGATGGTAAAGAGGGTGTAGGTACCCTTCTTCACGGGTTTTCCCCCGAAGGTGCCGTCTTTGGCAAAAGTAATCTCGGTGGCCTGGTTCGCGCCGGTACGCCATACCTCGCCGTAGGGGAGCAGTTCCCCGAAAATGACCCGTCCGCGCTTGGAGGGCTGGCCGTATTCCACCTTTACGTTTTTACTTTCCGCCGTTACCCGTGGGCTGGAAGGATTCTGGCCCAGACTGACGCATACCACCGCGAGCAACGGGAGCAAGGAAATACTGATTTTTTTCATATGGTTAAGGTGATGGCGTAATAAAACGGTTTAGCTTTTAAAATTACCATTTGTTGCAAATATCGTGCTATAAAATGGACGAACGGGCGCAGGAACCCACCGCCGCGGTGCTCAGGCCAGCAGGCCGTCCATGAACCGGGTCACGGCCGCCACGTGGTTCTTGCGGCCCCCGGGGTTGCGGGCACTTTTACCGAGTTCGTACCAGCGGTCTTCGCCCGGGTCGAGGTAGTAGCCCGGCTCCCCCGGGGCTTTCGCACCGGCCGCCTCGGCGTCGTATTCGAGGGCGTAAATGGGCTGCAACTCCCCCTGCATTCCTTCCCAGGAGAGGACGCCGGCCGCTTTGCCGGGGCCGGTGCGTTTCACGCTGCGGTCCGCGAAGCTGATTTGCACCCTGGCTTCGGCGGCCTTCCCGCCGGGTTCCACCTTGCGGAAGCGCAGCACCAGCGGCGCTTCCCGGCCCGCCGTCTCGTAGACGGCCTGCACCAGTTCCTGGAGGAAGTATTCCCACGCCGTACCGTTGCGGGGGTGGCCCCGCAGGAGCACCCGGTGGTCCGCCTCGACCGTCACGTGCAGGTAGGCGCCCTCTTCGTCGGGGCGGCCCACGACCGGCGTTTCGGCGGCTTTCTGTTCGAGTTGATCCAGCCACACCGCGTGCAGGGCGCCGCGCCAGTGGTAGTCGTCGTCGCCGGTAAAGCCTTCGGCAATGATCTCTTCTTCCGTAAGGTCCTCCCGGTGGTGGTACACCCAGTCGAACTCCACCTGCGGGGTGCCCTGCACGACCCGGCCGGTGAGGTGGAAGTAGTAGCAGTAGGGGGGCGGCAGCCCGGGGGGCGTTTCGTATTTGATCTCGAAGAAATGCATGGCCAGTTGCGCAGTGGTGTGGTGGTAAGATACGATTTCCCCCCGCGGAAGATGCCGTACGGTCCGGGCCCGGCGGCATGGGTTCGTCAGGGAAGGAGCAGAAAGGCCGGGTCGGGGCAGACCGCCAGGTAGTAGTCGCGTTGGCTCGGTGCGGCCACGCCCGGAAAGTCGCCCGCCCGCCCCAGCATGTCCGTCATCAGTTGGAAGTGCAGGTGCGGGGGCCAGTCGCCGTTTTCGGGGTAGGGCCCGATGGTGCCCAGTCGCTGGCCCGACCGGAAGGATTGCCCCACCCGGAGGCCGTCCAGGGAAGCGCGGCTCAGGTGGCCGTACAGCGAGTAGAACGTGCCGCCCGGCAGGCGGTGTTCGAGAATGATCGTGGGGCCGTAGTCGCCGAAGCCCACGTTGTCGCGGAAGCTGTGCACGTGGCCGCCGAGGGGGGCAAACACCGGCGTGCCCGCCTCCGTCCACACGTCCACGCCCAGGTGCACCGTGCGGGGTTCGGCGCCGCCGAAGTGTTCGCTCCGGCGGTAGAGCACGCGGTCTTCGTCGTAGCCGCCCACCGCCGCCCGGGCCCCGGCCGCCCGGGTGTGCGCGCGCACATACGCGTCGAGGGCGGCGGTATCTTTCAGGTCAATTTGTAATAATTGAGGATTCTGCGCGGAGAGGTCCAGGGCGACCGCATTTCGTTTGTCCAAGCGGAACGGGAGCAGGTCCGATACGGGGACACCCGCCGCGCGGACCAGCTGCGGGAGACCGGAAGGGGAAAAGTTCATGCAAATGAAACCATAGTTGACCCCGCAATCTAGAAAAGATTGCCGTTCCGGGGGCAACCGGCGGCCCCGGCGCCAGGCAGTAAAGGCGGCCGGCGGCCTCGAAAATCCAAGCGAATATTGGAATAGAAATATTTGAGGCAAATATTTATGGTATTTGGGATAGAATCTTTATTATAGTGTTTCCAAGTACAATAAAATATCTGTTAATTTACATTCTTTGCTGCTCTCTTATCCTTTCATTAACCTCTTTTTCACTCTTAATCCAAACCATGATGAACCACCCTTACCAAAATCAGTCGTTGCGAGCTACTGATTTGGACCAGTGTGCACGGGTTCAGGAACCAGCCGCCCCGGCGGCACGCTCCATCCCGCGGTCCTTCGACCAGAGGTCATTCTACCTCACGTGTCTGCTGCTGTTTCTGAGTCTCGTTTCGTTTGCCCAGTCCCGTACCATTACGGGCAAAGTAACCGGCCAGGACGACGGCGCGGCGCTGCCTGGCGTGAACGTGCTGGTAAAAGGTACCACTTCCGGTGCCATCACCGATGCCTCGGGCAACTTCAGCCTGGCGGTGCCCGGCGACGACGCCGTGCTGGTGTTCAGCTTCATCGGGTTCGTATCCCAGGAAGTACCCGTGGGGAGCCGCACTTCCGTCAACGTATCCCTGGCCGCCGACTTGCAGGCCCTGGAAGAAGTGGTGGTCACCGGTTACACCACCGAAAACCGGCGTGAAGTAACCGGGGCCGTTGCCACGGTGAAGTCCAAGGACCTGGCTGCCGTGCCCTCGGGCAACGTCGAGCAGCAGTTGCAGGGCCGCGTATCGGGCGTAACGGTAATCACCAACGGCCAGCCGGGTACCACCAGCGTGGTGCGTCTGCGCGGTTTCGGCGCCTTCGGCGGCAACGACCCGCTCTACATCGTGGACGGTTTGCCGGTAGGGTCTACCGACTTCCTCAACCCCGACGACATTGAGACGACCACCGTTCTCAAGGACGCCCCTTCGGCTTCCATCTACGGGGCCCGCGCCGCCAACGGGGTAATCGTGTACACCACCAAGCGGGGCGCCCGCGACGGCAGGATGCGCGTGAACTACGACGGCGTGTTCGGGGTGACCGTACCGGGCAAGGTAGACAACATCCTCAACCCGTACGAGCAGGCCGAATGGACCTGGAACGCCGTCCGCAATACGGCCATTCAGAACAACGAAGCGCCTAAATTTGACCACCCCCAGTACGGGACCGGTACGGAACCGGTTATTCCCGATTACCTGGTGGTGGGCAGCAGCAACGGCGTGGTGGGCTCCATTGACCTGGAAGCGGAACGCTCCCGGTATAACAATGACCCCGGCAAGGGCGCCCTCTACCTGGTAATGCCCGCCAACAAGGCCGGCACCAACTGGTGGGATGAAATCACCCGGGTAGCTCCCCTCAACCGCCACACGCTGAGCTTCTCCGGTGGTACCGAGAAGAGCAATTACCTGTTCAGCCTCGGCATGCAGGACCAGGGCGGGATTATTCTCAACCAGAACTTCAAGCGTTATACCCTGCGCTTTAACTCCGAGCACAGCGTGCTGAAGCGGCTGCGCATCGGGGAGAACATCCAGGGAACCTACATCTCGCGTCGCGGCCTGTTCGGCGGCGAAGGCGGAAGGGGATCAGCCGGTGACGAAAGCGTGGTATTGCAGGCATTCCGGATGCCGGCCATCATTCCCGTATACGATTCGTTCGGCGGGTGGGGCGGTACGGCCGCCAAGGGCTTCAACAACCCCAGCAACCCGGTAGCCAGCCGCAACCGCGAAGCTGACAACAAAGGGTACGGCATCGGCTTGTTCGGCAACGTATACGCCGAACTGGACCTGGTGAAAGGATTGACCCTCCGCAGCAGTTTCGGGGGCGGCATCAGCGCCAGCAACTACTATTTCTACGGCCGGCCTTCCTACGAAAACTCGGAGAACAACAGTACCTTCACCTTCGGACAGGGGAACAACGCCTTCACCAACTGGGTATTCACCAATACGGCCCAGTACCAGACCAAATTCGGGTTGCACGGACTCAACCTGCTGGGCGGCATTGAAGCCCTCAACACGGGTGCGGGACGGGGCATTGACGGCACCGGTCAGAACCCCTTCTCGACGGACATGAACTACATTACCCTCTCCACCACCAACAACCGCGTGGTGAACAGTTTCTACTTCAGGGGCGTAAACTTCTACTCGGCGTTTGGCCGGGCCCAGTACAACTTCAACGACAAGTACATCCTGGGGGCCGTGATCCGTCGCGACGGTGCTTCCCGCTTCGGGGCCAACAACCGGTACGGGATCTTCCCCGCCGTTTCGGCCGCGTGGCGTCTGTCGGCCGAACCGTTCATGCAGAACTTCGGCTTCATCACCGACCTGAAGCTCCGGGGCGGCTGGGGCGAGATGGGGAACTCCAACAACGTGAACCCCAACAACCAGTTCAGCCTGTACGCCGCCAACCTCGGTCAGGCCTTCTACGACATCGGCGGCGGCAACGGCGCCCCGGCGGAAGGCTTCTACCGCAGCCGGATCGGTAACCCCAACGCCAAGTGGGAAACCAGCGCCACGTCCAACATCGGGGTTGACGGTTCTTTTTTCAACGGCAAACTCGAACTGGTCTTCGACATCTGGCGGAAAGATACCCGGGACCTGCTGTTCGCCCCCGAAACCCCCGGCGTGGTGGGCCCCCGGGCCGATGCGCCTTCCCTCAACATCGCAAAAATGCGTAACGAAGGGATTGACATCCAGGTCATCAACCGCGGAACTGTGGCGGCCGACTTCACCTACGAAGCAAACGTAACGGCCTCTTTCCTCAACAATGAGATCGTGGCCCTGGACCCCAACACGCCTTACTTTGAGTCGGGCGGCACCCGGATCGGCAACGCCGTGCGCAACCAGGTAGGCCAGCCCATCTCTTCGTTCTTTGGCTACCAGGTAGTCGGCCTGTTCCAGGACAAGGCAGCCGTTGACGCGGCTCCCGCCCAGGATGGCAAAGGCGTCGGCCGCTTCCAGTACGCCGACCTGAACGGACGCGACGAGAACGGCAGACTCACCGGCCAGCCGGACGGTAAAATTGATCCCGACGACAGAACGTACCTGGGCAACCCCGTACCTAAGTTCAACGGCGGCATCAACCTCAAACTCAACTACCGGAACTTCGAACTCGAAACCTTCCTGTATACGGCCCTGGGCTTCCAGAACTACAACTTCTCCCGCTGGTTCACCGACTTCTACCCCTCATTTACGGGAGCGGCCATCGGCAACCGGGTAAAAGAGTCGTTCACGTTTGAGAATGGCGGCAACACGACGCCCATCTTCGAGAACATCTCCAACATCAGTACCAACAACGCCCACAACTCGTACTACGTGGAAAGCGGCAGCTACGCCCGGTTGACCAACCTGCAACTGGCCTACAAACTGCCCGCCACCCTGCTGAGCCGCTACGGCATCGAAAGAGCCCGCGTGTACGTGCAGGCCACCAACCTGCTGACCTTCTCCAAGTACTCCGGCCTTGACCCGGGCGTTGGCGGCAGCGCCGACACCAACCTGGGCATTGACGTGGGCAACCCCCCCGTAACCCGGGGCTTCAACATCGGCGTGGGTTTTGGCTTCTAACAATCAACCAGGGAAATGTTCAGAGAAAGACACTTTTTCCTGAACGTTTCCCGTTACTAACCAGATTTTAAAACTTTCTATGAAAAGCATATTTAGAAAAAAAACGGCCTACCTGCTCATTGCAGCAAACGTGCTAGGCGTAATTGCTTGTAAGGACCAGTTTTTGGAAGTACCCGTTACGGGGCAGCTTTCCGAATCCCAGGTCAGTAGCCTGAAGGGTACCGAAGCCCTGCTCATCGGGGCGTACGCCCAGATCAACGGCCGGGGCGACTGGCACGGCGGGGCGACCAACTGGCTCTGGGGCAGCATCCGGGGCGGCGACGCCAACAAGGGTACCAACGCCGGTGACTTCTCCTCCATGAACCCGGTGGAACGCTACGAAACCGAAACGGTAAACAGTGAGGTGAACACCAAGTGGCGCAACTCCTACGAAGGGGTAACGCGGGCCAACGCGGTGCTCTACAACATCCGCACCCTTGACCTGCCCGCCAATGCGGCCAAGCGGATTGAGGGCGAAGCCCGCTTCCTGCGGGGGCATTACTACTTCGAATTGAAGAAGAACTTCAACATGGTGCCCTGGATTGATGAAACCACCAACCTGCCCGCGGCCCAGGCCGACAAGGAAGTGGCCGACAAAAGCAAGATCCGCAATGACATGGACATCTGGCCGAAGATTGAAGATGACTTCAAGACTGCCTACAACAACCTGGACGAGAAACAGGGGGAAGCTGGCCGGGCCAACAAGTGGGCCGCCGCTGCGTACCTGGCCAAAGCGTACATGTACCAGAAAAAGTACACCGATGCCAAGACGCTCTTTGACCTGATCATTGCCAACGGACAGACCAGCAACGGCAAGAAGTACGGCCTTTTCCCGACCTTCGGCGGCCTCTTCCGCCTGGCCGGGGAGAACTCCCAGGAGTCGATCTTCGCCTTCCAGGCAACCGGTGGCGCCGCCAACACCAACAATGCCAATACGGAGTATGCCATGAACATGCCCTACAATTCGGGTGACAAAGGCCCCGGCGGCTGCTGCGGCTTCTTCCACCCCAGCTTCGACATGGCCGCTTCGTACCGGACCAACGCCGATGGACTGCCGATCCCGCAGGGCAATGCTTACCGGTTGGGCGCCAACGAGCTGAAAACCGACCAGGGCCTGCAAAGCAGCAGAGAGTTCACCCCCGACCAGGGCAACCTCGATCCGCGCCTCGATCACACCATTGGCCGCCGCGGCATTCCCTTCCTGGATTGGGCTGCCCACCCGGGGCAAAACTGGATCCGCGACCAGTCATACGCCGGGCCGTACACGCCCAAGAAATACACCTACGCCAAGGCGGAAGACAACACCCGCGACAAGAGTGGCTGGACGCCGGGCTACACGGCTACCAACTTCATGATCATCCGCTACGCCGACGTGCTGCTGATGGCGGCTGAAGCCGAAATTGAAGTGGGAGACATCGAAAAGGCGCGGGAATACATTAACCTGGTGCGGGCACGGGCCGCCAAGCCGGAAGGCTTCGTGATGGGCCGCATCACCGGCTACGCGGTGGACAAAGACGGCAAGATTGACTACTCCACGCCCACGCTTGACATCACCAAACCCGCCGCCAATTACGTGGTAAGCACCTACACGGCGCCGTTTTCCGGCAAGGAAGAAGCCCTGCAGGCCGTACGTTTTGAGCGCAAGCTGGAACTGGCCCTCGAAGGCCACCGGTTCTACGACCTGGTGCGTTGGGGCATTGCCGAGCCCGAACTCAATTCCTACCTGCAGTACGAGGCCTCGAAAATTCCCTCGCACTTTGCCGGGGCCCGGTTCTCGTCCAACCAGGATGAATACTTGCCCATCCCGCAGCGGCAGATTGACTTGCAGGGTGCCGACGTACTTGAGCAGAACGACGGGTACTGATTCTTTCCCGCCCACCACGAAAAAAGGCAAGCTGTACGCTTGCCTTTTTTCTTTGGTACAGGTGCTCACTACAGGCAACCCACGTAGGCACTCCAGTAGTCGCTGATGCCGTTGTTGGGGCAGGTTTCTACCAGGAGTTTGTAGGTAGCCGTTGATTTGTTGAAGTTGAAGGTGAACGTGGAGGGTTGGCTCAATGACATGCCCCAGGGGCCGGGGACGGTGCTGTTGCCAATCCAGCCGCTACTCTGCATAAAGTTGCCGTTGCCATCGTACAACGTGAACCGGTTGGGCACGTCCACCGCATCCAGGCTGATGCGGATGGCGCGGCCGTTCGCGACGGTACTCAGGTCAAAAATTTTGTCGGGGTAGGTGTAGTACACGCTGCCGTAGTTGGTGCCGCTGTGCCAGGTGCCGCAGCTGTTGGCCGTCCGGGCCGAACTGCTCATGCGGCCACTCCGCGCATCACTTTCCTTGCGGGCCATGTCGCGGCTGGAGTTAACTTTTTTGGGGTCTTCCTGCGAGCAGCTTACTTGCAGCAGAAGCGTGAGGACGAGCAGGGACGAGGAAACCAGTGATTTTTTCATGGGAGAAGTGTAAGGATTTTAGAAGAAGTTGGAGGATGGAAGTGAAAATCTACCTCCGTGCCGCGCGAGGCGGGTGCAGGAGGACCGGGGCGCGTGCCGGAAAGGATCAGGGAATAGCATCGCAAAGTGCGTCAGGGTTGTTTTTTGCGTGAAGGGGTTGAGCGGTATTGGAAAGAAAGAATGGTGAAGTGCATGGAACTAGGTTTAGGGCGGGCCGGTATCATTGCGGGCAGACGCCGATTTTTTAAGGCACGGACCCGCGGGATGGGTGACGTCAAAAATGATGAAAGGAAGCTGGAAAAGCGAAGCAAACGGCTATAGATTTATAGCTTGTAGCGAATAGTTTATAGCAAAAAAAACTTGTAGCCTTGACTCGTTAACGTTATATTGGGATGACGTTAACTACATAAGCATGGGAGGGTCGTTATACTATTTCTTTACGAACCCTGCGTATCACCGGAGCACTATTTGCCCATGCTTCCTCCCGCAGATTTGCTTTTCTTATACCCCTGCCGGCAACTAAAAAATGCCGGCGCCACGGTTGTGGCCTCTTGCCGGCAATGGTTGCGCGGGAACGGCCCGTGATCACGGAATTGTTCCGGGAAGGATCGTTTTGGCGTTGACTTTCCCGGTTACTGAACATACTCTTGACCCAGCGTACCCATGAACATTGGTAACTTTCTACGACGGCTTCGGGAAGAAAAAGGCTATTCCCAGGAATACATCTCAGAACAGCTCGAAATGTCCCAGAATGCCTACTGGAAGCTCGAAAACAACCAATCGAGCATTAAATTCCGGACCATTGAAAAAGTAGCCCAAGTTTTCAAAAAGGACGTTTGCCAGTTCATCACCGACCTGTACGCCTGCAATGGCGGCATGGGCAACCGGCCGGGCAGCTGCGCGGGTCCAGAATGTTGTTCCTGTCAAGAGGCAACCAGGAAGGACCAGCCGCTGTACGAACAATTGCTGCGCAGCCACCAGCAACTCTTGCAGAGCAAAGATGAACAACTGGTGGTGCAACAACGGTTGCTCACCAAACAGGAGGAAGAAATCGTGCAACTCAAGGCCGTGATTGCCGAATTGAACGGCAAATTAGGCACCAACCGGAGCGAGGCAGACTTGCTTTGTGCGGCGTACGCCGGGCTGGCCTTGTAGAAAACACGCCTTCCTTCCCCCTTTCGGACAGTTAAATTTTTTTTACTACTCGTTACGGGAAAAGGAACGCAAAAATCTTTAAGATTCTACTTTTTTATGGGGATACCCTTTTTTTCGTAAAGCCTTTTTTCTGCGCCATGCGGGCTGCCGGTACGCGCCCCGCCCTGCCTTCGCGTAGTGCCGCAGCACCAGTTGAATTGCTGTAGTTCTGCTTTCGGGACGCCGCTGACCGGGCGTTTCCCGCGCTTTTGTGGAACCCGGAGAAAAGCCGTATTTTTAATAGTTAGGAATACGACAACCACTACCCCATGCGCCTCCGAAAGCTTTTTTCTGCCGTTCCGCTTTTGTTCCTCCTCCTGCTGGCGGGGGCCTGCAACGAGAAAAAAACCCTGTTTGCCCTGCTCCCCGCCGACCACACCGGCATCCGCTTTGCCAATACCATCCGCGAAAGCGACACGCTCAACATCCTCACGGAGGAGTACATTTACAACGGCGGCGGCGTGGGCGTGGGCGACTTCAACAACGACGGGCTAACCGACCTCTACTTTACCGGCAACATGGTGCCCAACAAGCTCTACCTCAACGAGGGCGACCTGACCTTCAAAGACGTAACTGAGCAGGCCCGCGTGACCGGCAACGGCAACTGGTGCTCCGGGGTGGCCGTGGTGGACCTCAACGGGGACGGCTGGCAGGACCTCTACGTGGGCGCCACCCTCCGCAAAGACTCGCTGCAACGCACCAACCTGCTGTACCTCAACAATGGCCCCGGCGCCGACGGCATTCCCACGTTCACGGAGGCTGCCGGCAAGTACGGCATCGCCGACCGGGGCAACACCACCCACTCAGCCTTCCTTGACTACGACCGCGACGGCGACCTCGACCTGTACGTGCTCACCAACCTCATCAACAACCAGATCCCGAGCAACTACCGCCCCAAGATCACCGACGGCACGGCCATCAACAACGACCGGCTGTACCGCAACAACGGCAACGGCACCTTTACCAACGTAACCCGGGCCGCCGGCATCCGCTTTGAAGGGTACGGGCTGGGCGTGGCCGTGTCGGACATCAACCTCGACGGCTGGCCCGACCTCTACATCACGAATGACTACCTCTCCAACGACCTGCTCTACATCAACAACGGCAACGGTACGTTCAGCAACCGCATCGAGGACTACGTGAAGCACACCTGCCACTCGGCCATGGGCAACGACGTGGTGGACGTGAACAACGACGGCCTGGTGGACATCATCGCGCTGGACATGCTGCCCGAATACAACAAGCGCAAGAAAACGATGCTGGGCGCCAACAACTACGTGACCTACATCAACAACGAAAAATACGGCTACCAGCACCAGTACGTGCGCAACGTGCTGCAACTCAACCAGGGATTCACCCCGGCCGGGCACCCGGTGTTCAGCGAGATCGGCCAGCTGGCCGGCGTGTACCAGACCGACTGGAGCTGGACGCCCCTGGTGGCCGACTTTGACAACGACGGGCAGCGCGACATCCTCGTCACCAACGGCTTTCCGCGCGACGTGACCGACCACGATTTTACCATGTACCGGGCCAGCGTGGGCAACGTGGCCGGCCCCGGCATGCTGGTGGATTCCATCCCCATCGTGAAAACTTCCAATTACGCCTTCCGCAGCAAGGGCGACCTCACCTACGAAGACGTGACGGAAGCCTGGGGCATGAAGATTCCTTCTTTTTCCAACGGGGCCGCCTACGCCGACCTCGACAACGACGGCGACCTCGACGTGGTGGTCAACAACATCAACGACGAGGCGTTCGTCTACGAAAACCAGTTGTACCGGGGAAGCAAAAAGGCCGGGGAAGGCAAACACTACCTGCGGGTCAAGCTTGACGGGGGCCGGGGCGGCTCGTCGGCGCTGGGCGCCAAAGTGCGCGTGTGGCAGGGAGGCCGGCAGCAGTACTACGAACACACCCTGTACCGCGGCTACCTCTCCACGGTGGAGCCCGCCGCGCACTTCGGGCTGGGCGCCGCCACCCGGGTGGATTCCCTGGAGGTGTTCTGGCCCGACGGGACCTACCAACGGCTCAACAACCTGTCCGCCGACCAGACCCTGACGCTGCGGGCCCGCGACGCAGCCCCCACGCCGGGCAACCTCTCCGCCAAACTCCGCCCCGCTGCCGGCACCCCGTTGTACGAAGACGCCTCCGACCGCTACGGCGTCGCGTTCCGGCACGAAGAAGAAGACCGGGTGGACTTTTACGTGCAGCGCACCATTCCCCACAAATTCTCCGAGGAAGGTCCGGGCCTGGCCGTAGGCGACGCCGACGGCGACGGCCTCGACGACTTTTACGTGGGCGGCGCGGCCAACCGCCCGGGTACGTTGTTCATCCAGCGGGCCGACGGCACGTTCCGGGCCACGGCCGGTCCCGGCGGGGCCAAAAAGTCCGAAGACATGGGCGCCCTGTTCTTTGACGCCGACGGCGACGGCGACCAGGACCTGTACGCGGTGAGCGGCAGCAACGAATGGGAGGCCGGCAGCGACGCCTACCAGGACCGCCTGTACCGCAACGACGGCAAGGGCAAATTTACCCTCGACGCGGCGGCGCTGCCCCCGATGCGTTCGCCGGGTTCGTGCGTGAAGGCCGCCGACTTTGACCGCGATGGCGACCTGGACCTGTTCCGCGGCGGGCGGGGCGTGCCCAACCGGTACCCGCTGCCCGGCCGGAGCTTCCTCTTGCGCAACGAGGGCGGCAAGTTCACCGACGCCACCGACGCGGTGTACCCGGGGCTGAAAGACCTGGGCATGGTCACCGACGCCCTGTGGTCGGACTTTGACGGCGACCGGCAGGCCGACCTGGTGGTGGTGGGCGAATGGATGCCCGTTACCTTTCTGCGCAACGGGGGCGGCGTGCTCAAAAATGCCACCGCCGCGACCGGCCTCGCGGGCCAGGTGGGCTGGTGGAACAGCCTCGCCGCCGGCGATTTTGACCGCGACGGCGACCTCGACTACGTGGCCGGTAACCTGGGCCTCAACACCAACTACAAGGCCAATGCGAATCAGCCCCTGGCCGTGTACGGCGGCGACTTCGACGACAACGGCAACTTCGACGCGGTGCTCTCGTGCTACATGAAGGCCGAAGACGGGCAGATGAAACCCTTTCCGCTGCACACCCGCGACGACCTGATCGTGCAACTGATCCGCACCCGGCGCGACTACCCGACCTACGTGACGTACGGCCAGGCCACCACCGACCAGCTCATCAGCGCGGAGGACCGCCGGAAGGGCGTTGCTTACCAGGCCAGCCAGTTTGCCAGCAGCTACCTGCAAAACCTGGGCAACGGCAAGTTTGCCCTAACCCCACTGCCCGCGCCGGTCCAGTTCGCCCCCGTAAAGGGAATGCTGCCCACCGACGCGGATGGCGACGGGCACCTCGACCTGCTGCTGGTGGGCAACGACTACGCCACCGAAGTGTTCACCGGCCGGTACGACGCCCTGGTGGGGCAGGTGCTCCGGGGAGACGGCAAGGGTGGCTTCGCGGCCGTACCCCTGGCCCGGAGCGGCTTCTTCGTGGACGGCGACGCGCGGGGCGTGGCCCAGCTCGCCGACGCGCGGGGCAACCTGCTGACGGTCGTCACCCAGAACCGCGACAGCGTCCGGGTATTCAGGGCTACCCCCGCGCCGGGGGCCGGAACGTCCGCCATTGTCCTGGAACCGGGCGACGCGTGGGTCGAAATCGGGTACGCCGACGGCCGCAAGCAGACCCTGGAAGCGCATTACGGCGGTACCTACCTTTCCCAATCCACCCGTACGCTGTCCGTGCCGGCCGGGGCCCGTACGGTTACGGTCATCAACTACGCCGGCGAACGCCGCCCGGTCGTGCCCAAGACGGAGTCGGCCGGCAAAATGGCCGCCGCGGGAAAGTAACGGCCCGGCGATGAAATCCACCACGATGCGTGCAGTCCGAATTTTTTACTTCCTGGCCTGGCCGGTGCTCCTGGGTGGTTGCAACGCCCGGCAGGGCACGGAAGGCGCGAAGCCGGCGGCCTATGACCAGGTGGGAGAACTGCCGACCGGCCTGAGTGCATTGCCCGAACGGGAATTGGCGGTGGCCGTATGCGGGAGTTGTCACCTGTTTCCCGAACCGTTGTTGTTGCCCAAAACGGCCTGGCAGCGGGGCGTACTGCCCCGCATGGCGATCCGCCTCGGGCTTTCGCAGGAGGGTTTGCAACCCTACCGGGAGTTGCGTTACGAAGAGATCAATACGGTCATGCAGGCGGGCATTTTCCCCGACGAACCCCTCGTGGATTCGGTGGCCTGGGCGAAGATCACCCAGTACTACCTCCGGGAAGCGCCGGCCGAAGCCCCGCCGCAGGCCCGGCAGGCGGCCGTGCCGCTCGACTTGTCCCTTTTCCGGGCGGTGGACGTGCGTTTTGCCGCCAACCGTCCGCCCCTGACCACGCTGCTGCGCTTTGACGCCGGGGCCGGGCACTTGTGGGTGGGTGAAGGGGACGGCACCCTGCGCCGCCTCGACGGGACGTTGCGGGTGAAAGATTCCCTGCGGACCGGCAGCCCGGCCGCCGACCTGGTGTTCCTGCCGGGCGGGGAAGCGTTGCTCGTGCTGATGGGCGTGATGCCGCCCAATGACCTCGACAGCGGTCGGGTGGTGCGGCTCGCTACCCGGGGAACGTTGGCGATCAGGGATACCCTGCTGCAAAAACTGGTGCGGCCCGTGCACGCCGCCGTGGCCGACCTGGACGGGGACGATACGCCGGACGTGGCCGTCTGCAACCACGGCAATTACACCGGCAGCCTGGCGTGGCACAAGGACCTGCGTGCTCCGCGGGAAGGGGGAATCCTGCGGGCCGGGCCCGGCTTCCGGAAGGTAACCGTCCGGGACCTGAACCGCGATGGGCGTCCCGACCTGGTGGCCCTGGCCGGGCAGGGCAACGAGGGCATCTGGGCCTTTTACAACCAGGGGGCGGGCCGGTTTGAGGCCAAGCCGTTGCTGCGTTTTCCACCCGTGTACGGATCAAGCTACTTCCAACTGGCTGATTTCAACGGGGACGGGCTGGACGACATCCTGTACACCAACGGCGACAACGCCGACTATTCGATCACCCCCAAAAAGTACCACGGCCTCCGCATTTTTCTCAACCGGGGAAACGATAAATTCGAAGAATCCTGGTTTTTTCCCCTGCACGGCGCCACCCAGGCCGACGCCCTGGACTTCGACGGGGACGGCGACCTGGACCTTGCCGCCATTGCCTTTTTTCCCCGCTACGGGGAGGCGCCGGAAGAAGGGTTTGTGTACTTTGAAAACACCGGCAACCTGCACTTTGCGCCGCACTCCCTGCCCAATGCCGCCCGGGGCCGCTGGCTGGTGATGGAAACCGGCGATTTTGACGGCGATGCCGACCCCGACATTGCCCTGGGTTCGTACCTGTTCTCCCCGGGCGAAGTGCCGCTGCCGATGCTACAAACCTGGCGGGAGCAGGGGGCCAGCGTAACCATTCTCTACAACACCCGCCGGGACCGCCACGCAAAAAGCCCCGCCCAATAGAAATTGGCGCGGGGCTCGGGGAATGGGATGCCGGTGCTTACGCGACGGCCTTGAGGTTGCTGAACTTCGACTTTTCGAATTCCATTTGCGCAAACTGGAGGGTGATGGTAAACTCCTTGATCTCGCTTTGGGAGGGCAGCTCGAACATGATGTTGGTCATGATGGCCTCGCAGATGGACCGCAGGCCCCGGGCGCCCAACTTGAACAGCATGGACTGCTCCACGATGTAGTCCATCGCGTCTTCGGTGAAATCCAGCTTGATGCCTTCCATCTCGAACAGTTTCTTGTACTGGCGGGTGATGGCGTTTTTGGGTTCCGAGAGGATGAGGCGCAGGGTGTCCTTGCTGAGCGGCTCCAGGTAGGTGAGTACCGGCAGGCGGCCGATGAGTTCGGGAATGAGGCCGAACGATTTGAGGTCCTGCGCCGTCACGTACTTGAGCAGGCTTTCGCTTTCCTGCGAAATGTCGTACTTGTCTTTGTTGGCAAAGCCGATGGGCCGCGTGTTGATCCGCTTGGAGATGTGGCGCTGGATGCCTTCGAAGGCGCCGCCGCAGATGAACAGGATGTTCTCGGTGTTGACGGCGATCATCTTCTGGTCGGGGTGCTTGCGGCCGCCCTGCGGGGGCACGTTCACGATGGTGCCTTCGAGCAGTTTGAGCAGGGCTTGCTGCACCCCTTCGCCGCTCACGTCGCGGGTGATGGAGGGATTGTCCGACTTGCGGGCGATCTTGTCAATTTCGTCAATGTACACGATGCCTTTTTCGGCCTTTTCCACGTCGTAGTCGGCGGCTTGCAGGAGGCGGGTGAGGATGGTCTCCACGTCTTCGCCCACGTAGCCGGCTTCCGTGATCACGGTGGCGTCGGCGATGCAGAAGGGCACCTGGAGGACTTTGGCCATGGTGCGGGCCAGGTAGGTCTTGCCGGTGCCGGTTTCGCCCACCATGATGATATTGGACTTTTCGATGGTTACTTCGTCTTCCGAGCGGGGTTGCATGAGGCGCTTGTAGTGGTTGTAGACGGCCACGGCAAGCACTTTTTTGGCTTCATCCTGGCCGACCACGAATTGGTCCAGGAAGGTCTTCATTTCCACTGGCTTGATCAGGTTAAAGCTGGAAGCCATGTTTTTTTCTTTCGGTCGCGTTTCTTCCAGTAGAATCTGGTGCCCCTGCATGATGCAGCGGTCACAGATGTGGGCATTAATGCCCGAAAGCATCAGGGTTACTTCCTTCTTACTTCTTCCGCAGAATGAACAATTGGTTTGGGCCATGTTGAGTTGTTGTAAAAAAAGCAGCCGGCCCCATCGGACCCGTCACTGCATCTATAAAATTAATGCCGTAAGCTAAAAAAGCCAAGCTACAAATGAAAACAAGTGCGAATTTTATTCTGGGCTTCTAAAAAAGCGTAACGCGGAAGGGCCGGACGTTAGTTTCCGTCCGCCGTAATTATTCGGAAGAGCGGCCCGTAAAGAGGACGGCGAGAGAACGGGGGGCCGCTTGCGCAGCTTCCCTTCTCTCGCCGCCGGGTAATCACACCTTGATGAACTTGATCAAACGGATGAAAAGGAGGATGATGCATTGATGAATCTCCCTTTCGCATCCGCGCAAGTGCTGCCGTTAGCGGGTGAGCACTTCGTCAATCAGGCCGTACTCCTTGGCTTCCTGGGCTTTCATCCAGTAGTCGCGGTCGGAGTCGCGTTCAATGATCTCGAACGGCTTGCCGCTGTGCTTGGAGATGATCTCGTACAGTTCCTGGCGCAGGATGATGATCTGCTTGGCCGTGATCTCGATGTCACGCGACTGGCCTTGCGCCCCGCCGGAGGGCTGGTGAATCATGACCCGCGCGTGGGGCAGGGCCGAACGCTTGCCGGCCGCGCCGCCGCAGAGCAATACCGCGCCCATGGAGGCGGCCAGGCTCGTGCAGATGGTGGCAACGTCGGGCTTTACGTACTGCATGGTGTCGTAGATGCCGAGGCCGGCGTACACCGAGCCGCCCGGACTGTTGATGTACACCAGGATATCCTTTTTGGAATCGGAAGACTCCAGGAAAAGCAGTTGGGCTACGATTATGTTGGCGATGTTGTCGTCAATTCCCATTCCGAGGAAGATGATCCGGTCGGCCATCAGGCGCGAGAACACGTCCACCTCGCGGAAGTTGAGCGGCCGTTCTTCGATCACCGACCGGGTCATGTTCTCCACGTGGTTGATGTACCGGTCTA
>CADCTQ010000546.1:0-6770 GCA_902805615.1 uncultured Cytophagales bacterium | reverse complement strand
TGCGCAAAAGTAAAAAAAGTCTCCCAAGCGGAGACTTTTTAGAGGTTACAATTACCATACCCCCTTCGGGTTAGGACCGGCTCAGGGCCACAAACTCCTCGGAAGTCAGTTTTTTGGTTTCGGGGTGCACCTGTTCGAGGATGTAGGCTGTCACTTTGTCAGCGTACACCTGGTTGAACACGTTCATGTAGTTCTTGCCCTTCTCGCCCTTGAGGAAGCTGTCGGCAATGGTGTCGAAGCGTTCATCGTCGTCGTCGAAAGTAGACATGCCGAACTGTTCGCGGATCATGTCCTTGGTGCGGCTCATCACGTCGGCGTGATCCACCTTGATGCCGGCGTCCTTGGCGACGCGGTTTTTGATCACGTCCCACTTGAGTTCCTTGAGGAAGGCGTCAAACTCCTTTTCCACCTGCTCGGGCGTCACGTCCTTGTTGGCCGTGAGCAGCCACCGCTTCAGGAAGGCGTCGGGCAGTTCGATGGCCGTGTTTTCCACGAGTTGGTCGCGCACCTGCTTGAGGAGCATCTGGTCGGCGTCCTTGCGGTAGATTTCGCCCATGTTGGCGCGGATCTTGGCGCGGAAGTCGGCCTCGTCGGCGGCGGCGCCCGGGCCCAGCACCTTCTCGAACAGCGCCGCGTCGAGTTCAGCGGGCTGCATCCGTTCCACGTCGGTGAGCGTCAGCGTGTAGCTGCCGGACAGTTTCTCGGCTTCGTCCTTGGCTACGCCCGTGAGGAAGCCCACGTACTCGGGTTTTTCGAGGGTGTTCTGGAGGTCGAAGGTCACCGTGTCGCCCTTTTTCTTGCCCAGGAAGAGGGGCTGGTACTCGGGCTTTACCCGGTTGAGCGACAGGTACACGCCTTCTTTGGCGAACGAACCGTCGTCGGCCGTGAGGTTGCCGATCACGAAGTCGTCTTCGGCGGCTTCTTCGGGGTGGGTGTACTGTCCGTACCGCTTTTGCAGGTTGCTGATGGTCTGCTCGATCTGCTCGTCGGTGATTTCCACTTCGTACTTCTGCACCGAGAGGGCGGCCAGGTCGTAGTCGAAATCGGCGATCAGGCCCACCTCGTAGCTGAACTCGAACTCCTTCTGGTTGTCCCAGTCAATGCGGTCGGCGTCGTCGCGGCCGGGCAGCGGGTCGCCCACGATGGGCAGCTCGTTCTCCTTGATGTAGTTGGTGACCGAGTTGCTCAGGAGCTGGTTGATCTCCTCGATGAGGATGCTTTTGCCGAACATCTTCTTGAGGAGGGCCGGCGGTACTTTTCCGGGCCGGAAGCCCTTAATGGCCGCTTTTTTACCGTATTCCTTCAGCTTTTCGGTTACTTTCGGTTGGTAGTCTGCTTCGTTTAGTTTAATTTTAATTGAAGCGTTGGTTGTGTCTTTTTTATCAAGTACAATTTCCAAGGCAGTAGTAATTTAGGTGGTGACAGTGTTAAGAGACAAGTAAGAGACAATCGCAAATTGACGGTATAGTGACAATATAAAAGCTGGTATAAAAATTTTAAAACCCTCGAAAATTCAAAAACCCTCGCTCTGCGGAGCAGAAGGAGGGTTCCGAACAGTGCGGATGGAGGGACTCGAACCCCCATGCCGTGAAGCGCTAGATCCTAAGTCTAGTGCGTCTACCAATTTCGCCACATCCGCATAGATTCTTTAGGGATTGCAAATGTAAGCATTTCGGGTGTTCCCGCAAGCCCTTTGGTTGTTTTTTGATTTTTATGGGGCTGGCCCGAATACTTTCGTTACGTTTATAGACCGGCAACCCGGAGCGTCGAAAATTTGTTAGCAGGGTAGGAGCCCGGTGGCGGGGTGCCGCCGGCCGTTTGTAAGAGGAGCCAATTGTTCCAACGGACATTTTTATATGGAAGTAATTGACGTAGAGCTTGAAAGGAAAGAGATACTAAAGCGGTACCGCAAACTGCTCCGGTCCGCCAAACCAATACTCAAAGACGGGGATGCCAAGCTGATCAAGAAGGCTTTTTTTACTTCGATGGAAGCCCACAAGGGCATGCGCCGCAAGTCGGGGGAGCCCTACATTTACCACCCGCTGGCCGTGGCCCAGATCGCCATTGACGAGATCGGGCTGGGCACCACCTCCATCGTGTCGGCCCTGCTGCACGACGTGGTGGAAGACACCGAGCTGGAAGTGGGCGACATCGAACGCGCCTTCGGGCCCAAAGTCGCCAAGATCATTGACGGCCTCACCAAGATTTCGGGCGTGTTCGAGTACGGCACCTCGCAGCAGGCCGAGAACTTCCGCAAGATGCTGCTCACGCTTTCGGACGACGTGCGGGTGATCCTCATCAAGCTGGCCGACCGCCTGCACAACATGCGCACGCTGGGCAGCATGGCCCGCAACTCGCAGCTTAAAATCGCCTCCGAGACCATCTACATCTACGCGCCGCTGGCCCACCGGCTGGGCCTGTACGCCATCAAGACGGAACTCGAGGACCTGCACCTCAAGCACACTGAGCCCGAGGTGTACCGCCAGATCGCCGACAGCCTGCGCCAGACGAAGGCGTCGCGGGACAAATTCATCAAGGACTTCATCACCCCGCTGGAGCACGAACTGGCCGGGCACGGCTTCGACTTCGTGATCAAGGGCCGGCCCAAGTCCATCTATTCCATCTGGAACAAGATGAAAAAGCAGAAAATCCCGTTCGACGAGGTGTACGACCTGTTTGCCGTCCGGGTGATTCTGCGGACCAAGCTCGAAAACGAAAAGGCCGCCTGCTGGCAGGTGTATTCCATCGTGACCGACTTCTACAAGCCCAACCCCGACCGGCTGCGCGACTGGATCAGCACGCCCCGTTCGAACGGCTACGAGTCGCTGCACACCACCGTGATGAGCAAAACCGGCCAGTGGGTGGAAGTGCAGATCCGCTCCGAACGCATGGACGAGATCGCCGAGAAGGGTTACGCGGCGCACTGGAAGTACAAGGAAGCCGGCCACGCCAACCAGTCGGGCCTCGAAGTGTGGATCTGCAAGGTGCGCGAAATGCTGGAGCAGGACGACAGTTCGGCCATTGAGTTCGTGGACGATTTCCGCACCAACCTCTTCAACGAAGAAGTGTTCGTGTTCACGCCCAAGGGCGATTTGAAAATCCTGCCCCACGGCTCCACGGCCCTCGACTTTGCCTTCGACATCCACTCCGAGATCGGGGCGCACTGCCTGGGGGCCAAGGTCAACCAGAAACTCGTGCCGCTCAACTACATCCTGCACAACGGCGACCAGGTCGAAATCCTGACTTCCAACAAGCAGAAGCCCAACGAAGACTGGCTCAAGTTCGTGGTCACGTCCAAGGCCCGCACCAAGATCAAGGAGTTCATGCGCGAAGACAAGCGGCGCGTGATCACCGAGGGCCGCGAGATGGTGCGGCGGCGGCTCCGCCAGCTCAAGCTGGAAAATGAGCCCGAAATCCTCAACCAGCTCCGGGCATACTTCAACGCCAAGACGATCAACGACTTCTTCTACCAGGTCGGCAAGGGCTACATTTCCTGGAACGAGATCAAGAAGTTCCGCAGCGAGAAGTTGCAGAAGGCCAACGCCAAAAAAGAAGATTTCACCGACGCCAAGAACTTCGAGAAGGAGATCAAGAAGATCCGGGGCGTGGAGTCGGACATGCTGCTGATCGGCGAGGACATGGACAAGATTGACTACATCCTGGCCAAATGCTGCAACCCCATTCCCGGCGACGACGTGTTCGGGTTCGTGACCGTCAACGAAGGCATCAAAATTCACCGGACGTCGTGCCCCAACGCCGTGGAACTGATGTCCAACTACGGCTACCGCATCATCAAGGCCAAGTGGACGTCCCAGACCGAACTGGCTTTCCTGGCCGGCCTGCGCATTACCGGCACCGACCGCGTGGGCCTGGTGAACGACGTGACGCGGATCATTTCCAACGAGTTGAAAGTCAACATGCGTTCGATTACCATTGACACCAACGACGGGATTTTCGAGGGGAACATCATGCTGTTCGTGCACGATACCACGCACCTGGAAACGCTGATGAAGAAGCTCTACAAGGTGGACGGCATCGTGAACGTGACCCGTTTCGATTCCTAGAATTCATTCGCACTACCCATTGCACCGGAAGGGGAGGCGGGCCGGAACCGGCATGTAAGGTTCGGGTCCGTTTCTTTTCTTCGCCGAATTACTCTTTATTTGCAGACTGATTGATTGCTATGCCACTGAACGAAGCCCATTTTACGGAAGTAAAAAAAATATTTACCGCCTACCTTGAGAACAAGGAGTTGCGGAAAACGCCCGAACGGTTCGCCATCCTGGAGGAAATCTATTCCCGGGACGGCCACTTTGACGTGGAGTCGCTGTACATCAGCATGAAGAACAAGAACTACCGGGTGAGCCGGGCCACCGTGTACAATACCCTCGACATCCTGGTGGACTGCGACCTGGTGGTGAAGCACCAGTTCGGGCAGAATACCGCCCAGTACGAAAAGTCGTACGGCTACCGGCAGCACGACCACCTGATCTGCACCGATTGCCACAAGGTGATGGAGTTCTGCGACCCGCGGATTTACAACATCCAGTCCATGGTGGGCGACCTGCTCAAGTTCAACGTGCTGCACCATTCGCTGATCTTCTACGGTTCGTGCACCAAATCCAATTGTGAAAACAAAAAGCTGGTAACGCAATGACCTATCGCTTTGCAACCGAAAAAGACCTGCTGCTGGTTACGCTGGCGGGCGACCTGATCGGCGGTTTCGAGTCGGAAACGCTTTACCGCGGCGTGGAGGAGGCGATTGAAGGCGGGGCCCGGCGGTGCGTGGTGGACCTGTCGGGGGTGCGTTTTCTCAACAGCACGGGCATCGGCCTGCTCATCACGCTGCTGGCCAAGTTCCGCAACCGCGGCGGCGACCTGGCCATCATGCGGCCGTCGGACCAACTCAAGAAACTGCTCATCATTACCAAACTCGAAGCCATCTTTCAGTCGGTTGAGCAGCCCGGCGAGGCTTACAGTAAACTCATCGTTGAATAACAAAGCACTTAACTATTTTAGCACTTACTATTTTAGATAAATGAGCGTAGACGTATTGTTAGGTTTGCAGTGGGGAGACGAAGGCAAGGGAAAGATCGTGGATTTTCTGGCCCCCCGTTACCAGGTCGTAGCCCGTTTCCAGGGCGGGCCCAACGCCGGCCACACGCTGGAGTTTGAGGGCATCAAGCACGTGTTGCACCAGATTCCGTCGGGCATCTTCCGGACCGACACCCGCAACATCATCGGCAACGGCGTAGTGCTGGACCCGGTCATCTTCAAGAAGGAAGTAGATTCCCTGTCGAAGTACAACCTGAACATGCGCCAGAACCTGTGCATTTCCAAAAAGGCGCAGCTCATCCTGCCGTCGCACCGGCTGCTCGACGCCGCCTCCGAACAGTCGAAGGGCGAAAGCAAAATCGGTTCTACCCTCAAGGGCATCGGACCCACCTACCAGGACAAAGTGGCCCGCCAGGGCTTGCGGGTAGGTGACGTGCTGGCGCCCAACTTCCGCGAGAAATACCGGAGCCTGGTGCAGAAGCACGAGGCAACCCTGGCCTACTATGGGTACACCGGGTACGACCTGCCGGCGGCGGAAAAGGATTTCTTCGAGGCAATTGACTTCCTGAAGGAGTTTCAACTGGTGGACAGCGAGTACCTCATCAACCAGTCCATTGCCGCCCACGAAACCATTCTGGCCGAAGGGGCGCAGGGGTCACTGCTCGACATTGACTTTGGTTCGTACCCCTTCGTGACCAGTTCCAACACCATGACGGCCGGGGCCTGCACCGGGCTCGGCGTGGCGCCCCGGCAGATCGGCGAAGTATACGGCATCTTCAAAGCCTACTGCACCCGGGTAGGAGGGGGGCCTTTCCCCACCGAGCTGCTCGACGCTGAAGGAGAGAAGCTGCGCCGGGTGGGCCACGAGTTTGGTTCCACCACCGGCCGGCCCCGGCGCTGCGGCTGGCTCGACCTGCCCGCTCTCAAGTACGCCATCATGATCAACGGCGCTACCCAACTCATCATGATGAAAGCCGACGTGCTCAATTCCTTTCCGACCATCAAGGTGTGTACGCACTACCGGCTTCCGGACGGCGAACTGACCGAGCAGCTTCCCTTCGACCTGCTGACCACCGAGGTGACCCCCGTGTACCGGGAATTCGAAGGTTGGAACACCGACGTTGCCTACGCAACTTCCTTCGAGCAGTTGCCCGGGCCCCTGCTGGCGTACATTGATTTCCTGGAAGCGCAGTTGAACCTGCCCATCACCATGCTCTCGACGGGGCCCGACCGGATTGCCACGCTGCAACGGGAGAGCCTGGCAAAGTAAGTGAGTGGGGAAAGGGAATACCTTGCGGGAAAGTGACGGATATTTTCGGGAAAAGATTTGGTGAAAGGAGGGCTGCAACGTAGATTTGCAGCCCTCCTTTTTGCGAAAGAGTATCACGCGGGTAAGGAAAAAGCCGGGTAGCGATTGGGAGGGAAAAAAGAGAAAAATTTTCGGAAATTGCACCTGAAAATTTGGTAAATTAGAAAACATCACTTACTTTTGCCCTCCGTTTGAGATGAAGCCGCTGGAATGTAGGGCAGCTTAGTGAATAGTGTTAAACGGGGTTGAAACATTACATTCGCTACGGAAGTAGCAGCCATCCCGGCAGTAAGTGCGGGGAAAAGTTCTTTGAGCAGCAGAAACGTAAGTAGAAGTACTTACATACGCAGAAGACAGCGGACTCTTAGGGAGGCCCATGCCGTGAGGTACGGGTCGTCTCAAAACA
>CADCTQ010000545.1 GCA_902805615.1 uncultured Cytophagales bacterium | reverse complement strand
CACCGGTTGGTCCGCCGCCTCACCCGTTTCTTTGTTGAGGATGCCCCGGGCGGCCAGGTCATCGAGCAGGGCTTTGGCAAAGTCCCACAGGGTTCGGGAGCCGAGGGCGATGCTGCCCGTCTTCTGCACCACCTTTTCGTACGACACGCCGAACTCCTTCCAGGTGCCGCCCCCGTTGGACGCGTTTTGCAGGATGGGTTCGAGCCGGTCAATGGCCCGGGCGAATTGGGCTTCGGGCGTCCGGCCGGCTTCAAACTCTTCCCAGGCGGCCGTGAATTCGGCGGCTTGCGCCGGGGGCAGCAACCCGAAGATGCGTTCGGCCGCTTCCCGTTCGGCCGCGGTGTTGGTGTGGTTCACGGTCGTATGGAAGAGGAAGACGTCGCCGGCGTCAATTTCAACCACGTCGTGGATCAGGAGCATCTTCACGACCCTGAGCAGGTCAACGGGCTGATTGGCGTGTTCGGCCAGCACCAGGGCCATGGTTGCCAGGTGCCAGCTGTGTTCGGCGTCGTTTTCGCGCCGGTCGCTGTTGAACAGGCGGGTGGTGCGCAGGATGTACTTTACTTTGTCGATCTCGTGGATGAAAGCCACTTGTTGCAGCAGGTGCTCGAAAGCCATGGTCTCCTCGGGTTGGGGTTCCGCAAAGGTAAAGCCCCGCCGGGCAGGGGCAAAGGGCAAGGGGTAAAAGGCAAACCATCCGGGTGCCGTACGCACCCAACCTTCCGCCCCGGGCCCTACCGGAGCAGGCCCCGGGCGTGCAGGAAGTCGAAGACGCGGGCGGCGACTTGGGAGACCTTGCCGCGGTCGGCGTAGGTGAGCCAGGCAATTTCCTCGATTTCCGCGGCGGGCGTAAGCGCACCGGTGTAGTCGCCCGAGAAGCACCGCATCCGCACGGTGGTGCCGGCCGGCTGGCCGTCGGCCTGGGCTTCGAACGCGCCCACGGGTTGCAACGTGGCGGGCAGGAGTTCCACGCGCAGTTCTTCCCGGATTTCCCGGACCAGGGCCTCGTGGTCCGTTTCGCCCGCCTCGCGTTTGCCGCCCGGCAGGTAGTAGCGGTCCCGGTGGCGGCTCCGGGTGGTGAGCACGGCCCCGTTTTCGATCCGGACCCAGGCAAGTTTGTCAATCATCGGAGGCAGAGGTTTAAGAGAACCTTGGTTTTGTTTATTGAAATGAAAATACGAAACCATCCTTCAGAAATTGCGGGCGGGTCGGGTTTGTACAATGCTTTCGCCCCCGCCCCGGCGAAATTTACGCCACCCAACCCATACGCCCGTACACCCATGTTCCCGGTTCAAGCAGACCCCCACGTTGCCGGGCGAACGGCCCCAACGGCCGCTCCCGCCCTGTCCCCGGAAGTCCTGGCCGACCGCGACCCCGTTGCGCAACTCCCCGCCCGGCCCGGCTGCCGGAACTGCGACGGTCCCCTGGAAGCCTCCGACCGCTACTGCCGGGGTTGCGCCCAGCCGGTCATCACCGGGCGGCTTACGCTGCGGCAGATGGGCGGACAAGCCTGGTCCGCCGCCCTGAGCCTCGACAAGGGATTCCTGTTTACCTCGTTGCAACTCTTTTACCGGCCCGGGCACCTGGTGCGGGAGTACCTGGCCGGCAAAACGACCCCTTACACGGCGCCTTTCCGCTACCTGCTCCTCTGGGTCGGCCTGAGCAGCCTGGTGCTCTACTGGCACAACCAGGCCCGGCCCAAGCCTGCTGCCGCACCGGCCGTGTACGCCGACGAACTGGAACGGTACGGCACGTTGTTTTACACCACGCTGGCCGACAATCCCAAGCTGGTCCTCACGTTTTTCATCCTCGTGCTGGCTTTTGCCGCCCGGCTGGTCTTTTTCCGCCGCGGACTCAACCTGGCCGAACACACCGTGGTCCTGGCCTACCTGCTGGGTACGTCGTCGCTGGTGGAGACGTTCCTGTTCCTGGTCCTGCTGGCGTTTCCCGGCGCCCTGCCCGACGGCTACGCCGAAAACGTGCCGTACGCCGTGCTGCTGCCCCTCACGACCGGCCTCTACGCGCAACTGTTCGGCCTCCGGTGGTGGAAAGCGGCCCTGGGCAGCGCCGTCGTCTGGGCCCTGGGGTTTTTCCTGCTGCTGGTCCTCTACACGGGGTGCCTGTACGTGGTGGCGAAAGGGGCGGGGGCGGTGTGAGGGGAGGAGACAACCTTGTACGCGGCTTCCCGTACTGGTGCGCAACGGAGGATTCACGACGCACCGCCCCATGCCTGCCACACCCCTGTCCATTGCCACGATGACCTGGGCCCGCGACGCGGGCGAAGAAGCCCTGCTGCGCCGGTCACTGGGTTTGCTGGCGGGGCTCGGCCTCCCGGTGTTCGTCACCGACGGCGGCTCCCCGGCCTCCTTCCTCGACTTCCTGCGGAGCCTCCCGTCCGTGACGTTGCTGTCCCCGCCCAGGCCCGGCCTGTGGATGCAGACGCGCACCAGCCTGCGGGCCGCCCACGACGCGGGCACCCCGTCCATCCTCTACACCGAACCCGACAAAGCCGACTTTTTTGCCACCGCCCTGCCGCCGCTACTCCCCGAAGCCGCTCCCGGCGACCCGCCCGGCGTCTTGCTCTTTTCCCGCTCCGACCGGGGATTCGCCTCGTTTCCCGCCTTCCAGCAAATGACCGAAACCACCATCAACCAGTGCTGCCGGGAGGTCATGGGGGAGCCGGTGGATTACGTGTATGGCCCCTTCGTGCTCAACCGGGCCGTGGTGCCGCACCTGGAAGCGCTGCCCGAAACGATCGGCTGGGGCTGGCGGCCCTACGCCTTCAACGTGGCCCGGCGGCTGGGCTACCCCCTCCGGGCCGTTACCGGCGACTTCCGGTGCCCCGCCGATCAGCAACAGGACACCCCCGCGGAACGCATCTACCGGATGCGCCAACTGGTGCAGAACATCGAGGGGCTGACCCTGTCCACCACGGCAACCCTGTCCCGGTAGCCGCCCGGTTTTTCCGGTGCCAACGTTGCCGGAATGATCCTGCCGGAAAAGAGACGGGCCTTGTTTTTTTTGTTCCTGCTTACGCCCAACCCTTTCTCCGGTCTGCTTCAAAGCCGGCCTGCCGGCCAGGCGGGAGAGACCATTTCGACGGGGATGTCGGCGGGGATGGCGACCGACAGCAGGCTTTCGACCTCCCGTTTGAGTTGGGCGACCGGGCAGGGTTTGGGCAGCACTTGGTAGTTGGGCACGCCTTGCAGGGCGGCGTACTGGGCGGGGCTCATTTCGCCGTGGGCGACCATCAGGAGCACCGGAACGGGCGGCGGCGCGGGGTGGGGCTCCCCGGAGACAGGGCCGCCGGGCCACCTGACCAGGTCGGTTACCAGGAGGGCCGGCTGGTGTTCCCGCAGGAAGAAAGGCACCCGGGCGGCATCGGGCCGCGCAACCACCACCGGCTCGAAGCCCCACTCGCGGAAGTATACTTCCAAGCCGAAAGAAAAAACGTCCCCCCGTACCATGATTACTACTTTTTTTCCTTTCATCGGCCAGAGAATGTTTTAAACGTAAAGGGGTTGCCTGGTCGCACGATCATACCTCGCCCCAGCCCCGAAGCACCGGACTCCGGGAAAAAAATGGCTACCACGCAAACGGGAAGGACGAAACCGGAACAGCGTTTCGTTGCAAAGTACGCAGTCACTGCCCCACTTGGGGAGCGGCCAACCGGTATGCTGCCGCCGATAGGCCGGCAATGGTTATGACGCAAAAGTAAAACGCCCGATTAACCTCGGAAAGCGGGGAAGTCCGGATTTTTTTTTTTTTCATTTTTCGTGTTTTTACGGAGGGGTGGCCGTGTACCACTGCAAAGTCAGGAAAAAGGGCAATTCCGGCGGTTGGAGAAGGGGGATTGAATTGGCCCGGAAGGGTATTGACTGGTACCGGTGTGCAGGATGAAGCGCAACCCCGAAGACGAGGACCGCACCGGGGGAAAGGACCGCACCGCGGCAGGCGTCGCATGGCGGGAAGTGGTCGCATCGCGGCTCCCCTCCTCGGAGGGGTTAGGGGGTGGGTTTACCGCCAGGCTACGGTTTATAGAGGGATCATCGCATCACCTCAAGTCTACCTTCTACGCTGATACTCCTCCTGAATGATTTTAGCCTTGAAAACAAGGTAATGCAGTGATCCCGATGTAACTCGGATCATGGCGGTAAACCCACCCCCGGCCCCTCCGAGGAGGGGAGCCGCGATGCGACCACTTCCCGCGATGCGACCACTTCCCGCGATGCGACCACTTCCCGCGATGCGACCACTTCCCGCGATGCGACCACTTCCCGCGATGCGCCGCCTGCCGCGATGCGACCACTTCCCGCGGTGCGTCGCCTGCCACGCCGCCTGCCGCTGATGGCAAAGACAGCCCGGCCCATAGAACTGTATTGCGCCCTTTGCGTGAACCCCTTCAAAATGTAAGGAACCATCTGAAAACCAGCCGTATTTTTTGCCCGCCGGGTCGTAAATTTGCCGGGCAAAATTGTGTTTTCATTCCAACGGTTTTTAACTCACTACTCCCGTGAATACGCGCCAATTCCTGTTGTTCTACCTGGTGCTGACCCTGCGCTACCTGCTCATTGCCGGGCCGGCCTTCCTGGTGTTTTACGTGCTGTGCCGCAAGAGATTCAGCGCCCTGCGGGTGCAGCGGCTCTTTCCCCGTCCCGCCGACTACTACCGCGAGATCGGGTACTCGTTCCTGACGTTCGTGATCTTTTCGCTCATCGGGCTGGTGCTGGTGTCGCCGGCGTTCCGGTCGGTATCGCAGCTCTACGGCAACATCGGGGACTACGGCCGGGGCTACCTGGTGGGGAGCTTTTTCGCGTCGCTGCTCATCCACGACGCCTACTTTTACGCCACCCACCGGCTGATGCACCACCCCCGGCTGTTCAAGCTGTTTCACCTGACGCACCACCGGTCCACCAACCCTTCGCCGTGGGCGGCCTTTTCGTTCAGCCCGGCCGAGGCCGTGGTGGAGGCGGCCGTCATCCTGGTGATTCCGCTGCTCATCCCGGTGCACCTCTACACGCTGCTGGCTTTCATGTTGTTCATGACGGTGTACAACGTGTACGGGCACCTGGGCTACGAGATCTACCCCAAGTGGCTCGTCAACAGCCGGCTGGGCCGCTGGCTCAACACGTCCACCAACCACAACATGCACCACCAGTATTTCAAGGGCAACTACGGGCTCTACTTCCGGTTCTGGGACGAAGCTTTCGGCACCACCCACCCGCAGTATGCGCAGAAGCTGGCCGCCCTGGTGGACCAGCCCCAAGCCCGGCAAACCGAAAAGGCCGGTGCCGGGAGTTGAGCCGGGTGCTTGCCGAAAGTGGTTTACGAAAGAACCCAACCCCAAAGGGCGCAAAGAGGAACGCAAAGACCGTTAGGGGAACGCGTACCGCTTTGCGTCGCTATTGCGAGCCTTGCGGTTGGGTTCATCAGCCATGAAAGAGACTCCCGCTTCCACATACCCGCCAATGAAAATGCCCCCGGATGGCTTTCCTGAAAAAGCCGCCCGGGGGCATCTCACTACAAATGCAACGGCAATCAGGCCGCCCTGACGACGTGCGCCGCCACGAGGGGTTGGTCCCCGGCGGCCCGCTGCCCGTCCCGCCGGAGCCGTTCGGACGTTTTGCCCAGGAAGTACGAGGCAAACAGGACGGCCAGGAAGATCAGCGGCGAAAGGATCAGCCCGGCACTGTCGCCGGCGGCGGCCCGGGCCACGCAGGCGCCCAGCAGGTTGAAGGTCACGCCGGCGTAGGCCCACTCCCGCACCGTGGGAAAACGCCGTTGCACCAGGGCCACCGCCGCCAGGATTTTACCCACGCCGATCACGTGCAGCACGTGCTCGGGGTAACCCAGGTGCCGCATGATTTCCTTCCCCGATTCGTGCGCAACCGCTTCGGTAATGCCCGCCATCAGCAGCAGGGCCGCAAACAGGACCGTAACGGCCCGGTAGAGGCGATGGATGGTCTTTGGTTTCATAAGGATAAGGGTTTAGGTTCGTTCTTGTCGTAATTGAGCATCCACCGGATGCCGAACTTGTCGGTGAGCACGCCGAAGGTGTCGCCCCAGAACTTGACGCCCAGCGGGTCGAGGATGGTGCCGCCCCTGGAGAGGCTCGCAAAGCAGGCGTTGATTTCGGCTTCGCTTTGGCAGGCCACGCACAGCGCCACGGTGTTGCCGGGCACGTACCCACCGGGGCCTTCCATGTCGGAGCCCATCAGCAGGAACCCGTCTTTTTGCAAATAGCCGTGCAGAATCTGGTGTTTGATCCCGGCCGGGCACCGGTCTTCCACGGGGGAGCCTTCCACCGTTTGCAGGGAAAGCTCTCCGCCCAGGCATTCCTGGTAAAAGGTCAGGGCTTCCCGGCAGTTGCCGGCGAAACTCAGGTAAGGCGTGAGATGAGGCATGGGAGTGGTTAAGGGTTAGGGGTACAGTGGGACAATAGGCAGTGGGCAATAGGCAGTGGGCAATGGTCAGTAGCAGTAAGTATGCGGTACGCGTGACGTACGCATGCCCAATGACCAATACCCAATGACTATTACCCAATGACCAGTTCGCTGCCCGCCTGGGCCTGGCGCAGGGTTTCGATGTCAATTTTGTGCATGCCGAACAGGGCTTGCATGACGCGGGCCGTACCGGCGGCGTCCGGGCCGCGCAGCAGGGCGGGCAATTCGGTCGGGACCACCTGCCAGGAGAGGCCGTACCGGTCCTTGAGCCAGCCGCACTGGCCCGGGGTGCCGCCGTCGGACAGTTGGGACCACAAGGCGTCAATTTCGGCCTGCGTGTCGCAGTTGATCATGAACGAGACGGCCTCCGTGAAGGGGAATTGCGGGCCGCCGTTGAGCGCCACGAAGTCCTGGCCGGCGAGGCGGAACGCGACGGTCATTGCGGTGCCTTCGGGCCCGGGTCCGGCCGCCCCGTAGCGGACCACCTGCGTCACGGCGGAATCGTCGAACAGGGAAACGTAGAAACGGGCCGCTTCTTCGGCCTGGCCGTTGAACCACAGGAAGGGCTTGATCTTCTGGGAGGGGGTTGCCTGGGGGGTGCGCATGGTTGAAAAAGGTTTGGGTGAATGGATCATTTGCTGCTTGTTGATATGGTAAAAATACGCCTAAACGCCGCCCCGGATCGGGTGTAAAAGCGGCATTGACCGGGCCTTTTGCGACAATCTTTACCGCATTTCCCGGGGGAGAACGGGTACAAAACCCGGGCGGGGGCAAAACACGCAATTTTAAAAATCCGTGTTTTGTTAAAGGGACGTGGTGGGCCGGTTCCGCTATTTTTGCCGTATTGCCGGGACGTGCCTGGGCATTCTTTTCACCCTGGTTTCATCCTGGCAGTACCCACCGGAAGCAAAAGTTCGAACAAAAGATTTTTTGCGCGGTTTAGCTGTTAACCCGTGAAGAATACCGGGCGCGTTTTTCGTCAAACCACTTACACTACGTTATTCATTGCTTATGTTTCTAGTTGTCGTTACCCGTACCCCCGGTCAGTTGATCAAACAGTGCATTTTTGACACCCTGCGCGAAGCCCGCCAGTACTTCAACCAGCTCGTGGGCGACAAGTCGTTCCGCCAGGTCCGCATCCGCCTGATCGAAAAGCGCGGCTACTGCGAAAGCTTCCTGCTCGACACGCACGTACTGGCATAAGCGCGGCACCGGCACGGGGAGAATGAACCGCCGCGCCCCTTTTGTTGCTGCGAGGCTTGACCAGGCCACGGTTTCACGATTCAAGCGTGAGTTGGGCAACCCCAGCCCACGGTTGAAACCGTGTATGTGCTTAGCGTTTGGGCGTATTTGAGGGGCTTAAGGTGAGTGATGGGTTGGTTGTGGGGGGTGAGGGGTGAGTTGAGAGGGGATGGGGATTGATTGATGAAGCGTAAGTGGGGTTTGTTCTTTTTGGCATTGCCCCAAAAAGAACCAAAAAAGGCTAGGCCCAATGATGCTTCCCCCCGCCAGGCAACCCGCCCCTCGCCATTGGGCCGGGCCCACGCGCCGCGACAC
>CADCTQ010000544.1 GCA_902805615.1 uncultured Cytophagales bacterium | reverse complement strand
CTACATTAGTTTTGAAGCGATACTTGCTGAAATCTGGATCGCTTAGATCCCTTTGTTTAGTTGCAATTACGGCGTAAAAATCAACAGTAAACAAAAGGTCTGAGTATTCTTTTACCTCAACTATGATCTTTCGCCGACAGTGTTCGTTTCTGACGAAGAACTTGAGAATATGAACTACCTTGTAATCCCTTTTGCCTAAATTCCGCCAATTCCGTTGCACCTTCCCGTATTCATACGGCTTGTCAAACATAAACGTCGCAGGGATTTCTGGCCCATCCCTTGATTAATGAAGCGAGAAAATATAAGAAGCCAATTTAACAAAAAAGCCAGACGTAAGGCCCGGCTTTTCCCCTTCATCCATTCTCCTCCATCAAACAAAAACCCCGGCCTCATCAGCCGGGGTTTCTCAATTACAAAAAGTATTTCAACCTGATTACTTCTTTCTCTGATAAGTACCGCCACTTGCCGCGGGGCAGGTCCTTCTTGTCCAGCCCGGCGTACATGACGCGGTCCAGTTTGATCACGTCGTAGCCCAGGTGCTCGAAGATGCGCCGGACGATCCGGTTGCGGCCCAGGTGGAGTTCGATGCCCAGCACCGTACGGTCGGGAGACACGGTAGCCAGTTCGTCTACTTCGGCCTTGCCATCTTCCAGTTCCACGCCCTCCAGTGCCCGGTTAAAGTCCTCCTCGGAAATCGGCTTATCGAGTTGCACCTCGTAGATCTTCTTGATGTTGTACGACGGGTGCGTCAGCTTCTCGGCCAGTTCGCCGTCGTTGGTGAGCAGCAGCAGGCCCGTGGTGTTGCGGTCGAGGCGGCCCACCGGGAACAGGCGGGTGTCGGCAGCTTCCTTCACCAGGTCCATTACCGTGCGGCGCTCCTCGGGGTCCTCGGTGGTGGTGATAAAGTCCTTCGGCTTGTTGAGCAGCACGTACACCATCTTCTCGCGGTTGAGCACCCGGTTGCCGTACTTGACGATGTCGCCCGGTTTTACCTGGTACCCCATTTCGGTGACCGGGTTGCCGTTCACCTTGATCTCGCCCGACTGGATGAGCACGTCGGCGTCGCGCCGCGAACACACCCCGGCGTTGGCGATGTAACGGTTCAGGCGTACGCTGTCGTCCTTTTCCACCTTTTCGGCGCGGGTCCGCTTGCCCTTGCCTTTAGCCTCTACCTCCGAAAAATCGTAGTCGGGCGTGCGGACGGGCTTGCTCCGGAAGTTTTTTTTTACGTCGTCCTTGCCTTTGGGGGCAAAGCGACCGGTACTCTCGCCGCCGAAGCCGGTAGGCCGCCGGGGCCGTTTTTCGTCGGAATTCCCGAAGCGTTCGGTGGTGCGACGGGCGGGCCGGCTGGTGCCGGTGTCCTCATCGCGCTTTTTGAATTTGCTCTCGAAGCGGCGGGCCGGTCCCGCGGCACCGGGTTTTTCAAAGCGCGGCTTTTCTTTGTCGCCAAACCGGCTGCGCGGCGCGGGCCGTTCTTCCTTGTCGCCGAAACGGCTGCGCGGCGCGGGCCGCTCTTCCCGGTCGGAATCCGCGTTGCGCCGGGGCCGGGCGTACGGCTTGGGCTCGTCGTTGCCAAACCGGCTGGTAAATCCGCGGCGGGGAGCCGCGCCTTCGGCAGTGCTCTTGCGGCGCGGTCTGGGCTCATCGGAGCCGGCAGCCGTGGTGCGGCGGCGGGTGGCGGGTCTTTCGCCCCCGTCCGTTACGGCTTTGGGCTTGCGAAAGGTGGGCGTATCTTCATCCGGACGGGTTCGCCGCTTGGGGGTGGCGCCATAACCGGAGGCGGTGGGTCGCTTGGCCCGGGGGGCAGCGCCCTCTTCCGTGTTGCGGGAACGGCGCGGGTTGCCGGTGCCTGCCGTGTACGGACGTTTCGCCCGGGGAGCGGCATCATCCTCGGTGCGGGAGCGGCGGGGACTGCCGGTGCCGGCAGGCGCAGCACGCCGGGCCCGGGGAGCTTCGTCATCGTCCGTGCGGGTTCTTTTCCGGGGATTGGTGCCGTAACCGGTGCCCTGGGCGGCTTTGGCCCGCGGCCGGGGGGTCACGTCAGACTTTCTGGTGGGTTTCTTCATGTTGGCTTGCAGTATCGCTACTGTATGTGGGTAAAATAGGGTGATTTTCTGCCGCGCGGGCGGGCATTTTTTCCCGCTTGCGTAGATGTAAAAGGGCGCAAAGCTAGGAAAAGTTCAGCGGCCGAACCATTAATTTTTTGCCTTTCGCGGCTATTCGTTGGCGGGTCCGATCTCGTTCTCTTCAGCGGCAAAATCGCGGGGCTGGGGCAGGTCTTTGAGGGAGGCGATGCCGAAGTATTCCATGAACTTGTCGCTGGTGCCGTACAGGAGCGGCTTGCCCACGCTTTCGGCCTTTCCCCGGATCACCACCAGTTCTTTTTCGAGCAGTTTCTGGATGGCGTAGTCGCAGTTGACGCCCCTGATCTGTTCGATCTCCGTTTTGGTGATGGGCTGCTTGTAGGCAATGATGGCGATGGTTTCCAGCGCGGCCGTGGAGAGCCGCTTTTTCGATTTCTGCTTCAGCAAAATGCCCACGGTTGCCTGGTAGGCTGGTTTGGTGAGAAACTGGTAGCCCCCGGCCAGGTGGTAGATGCCAAAGGCGTACGGCTCGGCGGCGTACCGTTCGGTGAGGCCGGCAATGGCGCCTTCAATGTCGGCGAGGGGCACTTCCGCGCCCAGCATCTCCCCGAGGCACTGCTGGAGTTCGGTGAGTTTGATGGGCTGCGACGAACTGAAGATCAATGCCTCAACGTGGTGTTGCAGAAAATCCGATTGCATAAAGAAGGGTAGGGCCGTAAGCGCAAAAAGCTTTACCGGGCTTGCGACGGCCCGGTAAAGCTAAGCAGTAAGTAGAAGTATCGGTGGTTAGGTTTAGTGGGATTTTTTGAGTTTGGCTTCAATGGAGTGCTGGGTATGGGGCACGATGCGCAGGCGTTCCTTGGGAATCAGCCGGCCGGTATCTACGCACACGCCGTACGTACCGTTTTTAATGCGGATCATCGCATTTTCGAGTTGCTGGGCAAACTTCTGCAAGCGGGCCGCCTGTTGGCTCAGGTTCTCCTTTTCGGTCGTGTCTGCGCCGTCTTCGAGGAGTTTGGAGGCCCCGGAAGTATTGTCCGTGCCGTTGTCGTTCCGCTTGCTGAGCGTAAGCTTGATGCCGTTAAGCTCTTTGCGAGCCTGGTCTAGTTTCTGGGAGATTAAATCCTCGAACTCTCTCAACTCCTCATCGGAGTAGCGCAATTTTTCCTCTTGACCTGTGACTTTCATGGTTACTCAAATAAAATATAAAAAGGATAATAAAAGAAAGTGCAGTATGATCTACTGTAAACTGACCTCCTCACCCCTCTCCCGTTTTCCGCTGCAAAGGTAATACAAATTATGTATTCCCCTTCGCCTGGCGGCACTCCCCGCCGGCCTGTTTCCGGTGACCCGAATATGCCCCATTTGGACCTGGGGCCGCTTTGATCGCCTTGCGCGGCTGCCTGCCGGCACTCTCCCGCAAACGCAATTGCAATATTGGCTATTTTATTACATTAATACACTACCCCCCCCATTGGTAACTCTCATGGTGCACAAATAACGTTCCAACTATTGCGGGTATTACGCACGAAACCGCCGTTTTCCGTAAACCTACGCCGCTACTCTTCCGTATTGGTGAAAAGGGAATCAGCCCGGAATTATTGCCCGATTTATTACATCCAAACCAGGATTTTACCAAGTAACCGAATCATGTATTCAACCCTACTTTTATGAACAGTATGAACAAGCTCATCGAAACGGTTTCTAAGTATATAGAAGCACGGATCGAATTGATTAAGGTGGACGTGCAGCAGGGCATTGCCAAAACCCTCGTCAGTGCCATTGAATACGGCATCATCGGCATCGTGGGTTTTTTTGCCTTTGTTTTCATTTGCGTCGGCCTGGCCAACGTATTCAACGAACTGACCGATAGCCGGTTCTGGGGCTACTTCATCATGGCGGGCCTGTTCCTGGCCGTCCTGGCGGCAGTGGTAGCCAGCAAGAAAGCCATTCAGGTGAAGATGGAGAAGGTAGCCAGCAACATGTTCCACAAGGAGGTGCCGGCACCCCAGCAGGCCGAAGCCACTGCCCAGGAGGTGATTGACCAGAACGAGTCGCTGGGCCAGCCGAGTGCCTTCGGACAGGTTACCCCGCTGAGCCGGCCCAGTTCGTACTAACGGGCGGGACCCGTCTCTTTTTCGCAGATTACGGACACAACCTATTGGGTGACGGTGACGTATTACTGTCACTGCGAACTCTGTACAACCAAACTATATTCACCACTACTCATGGCCTCCCCTCAAATCACTCCGCTTACGGCCCGTAAGGAAGAATTAAACCGGGAAACGGAAAGGTACAAGCAGGCAATCGAAGACCAGATGAGCGTTCTCAAGCAGGACGCCGGCAAGGTCACCCGCACCGCCCTCCTCATTGGAGGGGCGGCGCTGGGTACCTACCTGGTTGGCCGCGCCATCGTGAACCGTAAAAAAAAAAAGCGGGCGCAAAACCACCTGATGCAGCCGTATCCGTACCCTACCGGGTTGCATACGACTAGCCTGCAAAGCATCAGCGTCCCGGCATCGCAGCAGCGGCAGTCGAACCCCAACCCGGTGGTCAGTTTGATAACAAAACAAATAGCCGTATTTTTGGTCGCCATGGCCAAACAAAGCATCATGGCGGCAATTGAGCGCGGCAAGCATGAACCCAGGCAAGATACTGCACCAATTATTATTAAATAGAACCTCCGGGCGGCGGTCTTTCGCCGTACTGGTTGATCCCGACAAAACCAATCCACCCGCGTGCCTGCAACTTTCGCGTGCAGCGCTCGAAAACCGGGTGGATTTTTTCTTGGTTGGAGGCAGCCTGCTCACCACCACTTTCCTCAACAGCACGGTCCGCACGCTCAAGGCCAACTCCAACATTCCCGTGATCCTCTTCCCGGGCAGCAATCTGCACATTGATCCTTCCGCCGACGCCATCCTGCTCCTCTCGCTGATTTCGGGCCGCAACCCCGACTTCCTCATCGGCCAGCACGTAATCGCCGCGCCGGTGCTCAAGAAGAGCAAACTGGAAATCCTGCCCACGGGCTACATGCTCATCGAGAGCGGCAAGCCCACCACGGTATCGTACATCAGCAACACCACGCCCATTCCCTACGACAAACCGGAGGTGGCGGCCTGCACGGCCATGGCCGGCGAAATGCTGGGCCTGCAACTGATCTACCTCGATGCCGGCAGCGGCGCCCAGCGGCCCGTTTCGCCCCGTACCATTGCGGCGGTGCGCAAGTCGGTGGAAGTGCCGGTGGTCGTGGGCGGTGGCATTACCACCCCCCAGGCCGCCGAAGAAGCCCTCCAGGCCGGGGCCGACGTGATCGTGATTGGCAACGGCATCGAAAAAGACCCCAACCTGCTGGTGGAGGTCTCCGAACGGATCAGCGCCTACAACAAAGCCCTGCTGTAGGACGGGTGATATTAGACATTAGGTATTAGTTAATAGACCCTCGACGGTACGGCTCCTGCCAAGGCACGAAAAAGCCCTTGAAGACGTGCTCCAAGGGCCTGAGTATCATCCTTTCCGTTACAACGCTCCTTACAGGTTCATCAGCGACTCGCGGCGGCGCATCTTGCCGGCCGGGATGCCGAACATCATCTTGAAGCGGCGGCAGAAATAGGCCGTGTCCTTGTAACCCACTTCCTGGCCGATCTCCCGGATGCTCTTCTTGGAAGTGCGCAGCAGGTGCACGGCGCGTTCCATCCGCTGGTATTCGATGTAATCCTGCGGGTTGATGCCGGTAAGCATCTTGAAGTACTGCCCCACGTAGTCTTCCGACACGTTGGCAACGCCGGCCAGCACCTTGTTGGACAGGTCGCCGCCCAGGTACTGCTTGATGTAGGTGAAAATGTCAATCAGGCGCGGGTCCTTGAAGTACGTGCTGTTGGTCGCCAGCCGCTCCACGAACAACCGGTGCTGGAGGATGTAGCGGATGATCTCCACCACGATCTCTTCCGTTTTGAGCTTGATGACGCGTTCCTTGCCGGGCAGTTCGGAGAGGTTCTCGGCAATGAGTTCGTTGACGGCCCGGGCCAGCTCGGCGTCGCCCGAAATCACGAAGGGTGGAATGTCGAGGGAAGCGAAGAAGTTTACCGAATCGAATACCTTGGCCTCAAAGGCAACCATCCCGAAGGAATCCGACAGCGTGCCGATCTTGGCGATGTCGCGGTTGACGGCGAAATATTTTTCCTTGTTGCTTACGAAATCCTCGTTGGTGAGCATGCTGGCCCCGGCCCCGCCGTAGGTGATGGCCAGCAGTTTACCGCCGGGGATGAAGAGCATGTCGCCCTCGTTTACCTTTTCCTTATCGGGTCCAAAGGAGACTTCGCCCTTATGCAGCAGAATCAACGTGTTCTCCACGTCGTAGTAATTCTTTACGTGAATGGGCTGGAGGAGCTTGATGTTTTTGGCCTTCAGGAACCTGACTCCCAAGGACTCGATAATTTTATTATAGTCTTCCATCTTTACATGGTTTTGGAAAGGGATGGTACAATTTTTCGCAAGCTGTCAAGTTTGGACGAATCTAATATAAAAATGCAATAAAGCAAACAGAAAATGTACAAAGCAAAAATAGGAATTTTCTTTTAAAGAAAAAATGCAATAAAGAGGGCCTTAAACGAAAAAGGGCGCCAAAGCCGATCAATAAAATGTAATTGACCTTTTGACGCCCCAAATGCAGCTTGTATTTGCCCTAAAACGGCTTATTTCAATATTTCGCGGGAAATTACTATTTTCTGAATTTCCGACGTTCCTTCGTAAATCTGGGTGATCTTGGCGTCGCGCATGAGCCGTTCCACGTGGTACTCCTTCACGAATCCGTAGCCGCCGTGCACCTGTACGGCCTCGGTGGTCACGTCCATGGCCACCTGCGAGGCAAACAGCTTCGCCATGGCGCCGGCCTTGGTGTAGTCGCGGTGCTGGTCCTTGAGGAACGCCGCCTGGAGGCACAGCAGCCGGGCCGCCTCGATCTGGGTTGCCATGTCAGCCAGCTTGAACTGGATGGCCTGGTGCTCGGCGATGGGCTTGCCGAACGACTTGCGTTCCTTGGCGTACTGCAACGCCAGTTCGTAGGCGCCGGAGGCAATGCCCAGGGCCTGGGCGGCAATCCCGATCCGGCCGCCGCTGAGGGTCGCCATGGCAAACTTGAAGCCCGAGCCGTCTTCCCCGATCCGGTTCTCCTTGGGCACCTTCACGTCGGTGAACATGAGCGAATGGGTGTCGGAGCCCCGGATGCCGAGCTTGTTTTCCTTCCTGCCCACCACGAAGCCGGGCGTGCCCTTCTCCACGATCAGGGCGTTGATGCCCCGGTGCTTCTTCTCGGGGTTGGTCTGGGCGATCACGATGTACACCGAGGCGGTGCTGCCGTTGGTGATCCAGTTCTTGGTGCCGTTGAGCAGGTAGTGGTCGCCCCGGTCCTCGGCGGTGGTCCGCTGGGAGGTGGCGTCGGAGCCGGCTTCGGGTTCCGACAGGCAGAAGGCGCCGATGATCTCGCCGGTGGCCAGGCGGGTCAGGTACTTCTGCTTCTGTTCCTCGGTGCCGAAGGTTTGCAGGCCCCAGCACACCAGGGAGTTGTTCACCGACATGCACACGGAAGCCGAGGCGTCAATTTTGGAAATCTCTTCCATGGCCAGCACGTACGAGATCGTGTCCATGCCGCCGCCGCCGTAGCGGGGGTCCACCATCATGCCCATGAAGCCCAGCTCGCCCATCTTGCGGACCTGCTCGTGGGGGAAGCTCTGGTGTTCGTCGCGTTCGATCACGCCGGGCAACAGTTCGGTACGGGCAAAATCGCGGGCGGCGTCGCGGACGGCCAGTTGTTCTTCGGAAAGCTGGAAGCTTAAACCAGCGGCTATTTCAGTCAATGCCATATTGGGTAGCGTTTAATGAGTTACAACGCAAAAACTTGCTATCACAAAATTAATCATTTGAATTGT
>CADCTQ010000543.1 GCA_902805615.1 uncultured Cytophagales bacterium | reverse complement strand
CAACCCGCACAACTCGCCGGTTCCCTTCAACCCATAGTCTTCTACCACGTCATATACCCTTTTGTCAAAACGGCCGGCCGCCTCTTCGAGCGGCAGCGGGTCCTCGTCAGTGGCTACCTGTACCCGGGCCCCGCCGTATACCTTGTCGCCGTCGGGCGACTCGGCAATGATCACGTACGTGGCCGGGTTGTCCACCCACTTCTGCCGGGCAGAAGTAATGGAGGTAATGCCAAATGCGGTTAATAACTTAACGTGTCCTTCGATCCATCTTCGGCAAGTTTCGGGCTCTTCTACGGCGCGGAATACTCTGATCTTGATCATTTGGGTGCTTAACATTTGAGGGGGATGGCTTTTTGTTCATCATACGACAGGTTGTGGGTTTTAGTGGAAGTAGTGGTATATATGGTACTCGCAATGCATTCGTAACATCAATAGGACCGGGCTAAATATACAAATTATCCTTTATTGGCCCTGCGCCCCGTTAAACGGGCAGAATCGGACGGGTCGTCGCTGATAATTTCTTCCAGGTCTACGTAAAAACGCCCGGAAACGCGGAGCTTGCCCAGCGCGATGCGGCGGCATACATCCGTGCCCACGGCCCCGCCCAGGATCACCGAAGAGGCCAGTTGCGGCCACGTCCGGATGGTCTTGCCCAGTTCCGGCTCCGAAGCCCGCAGGCCGGCCGAGATGGTTTCGTAGCCCACGAATGGTTTCAGGTAAGGCACCTTTTCCAGGTCCGACAGGTTCCGGACGTTGCTCACGTCGAGGTGGCTGATCAATCCGTGCAGAATAGGGCGGTCGGGTTCCAGGTCGAACCGCTCAATGTCCACCATGCCCCGGTCGCTGGTATCCATCACCACGGGGATGCGCTGCGCCCGGGCCCGTTGGCGGCACGTGATCTTGATGTCGAGGCTGTCGCACTCATCCACCAGCACGTCCAGCTTGCCGCCCTTCAGCAGGAAATCGTCCATGTTCGCTTCGGTGATGCCTTCCGGGTAGCATACCACTTTCAGGAAAGGGTCCAGCTCGGCAATCTCGCGGGCGGCAATCACCACTTTGGGCACTTCCAGGTTGTGGAGCCCCGTGCGGATGCGGTTCAGGTTGGTTAACTCCAGCGCGTCAAAGTCGGCAAGCCTGATTTCGCCGAAAGTGCGTTCCATCGCCATGGTAACGGCAATGGATTGCCCCACCGACAGGCCAATGACCCCGATCTTTTGCCGGGCCAGCACCTCCCGCTCGTCGCGTGTAATTTTGTAGAGGTTTCTGCTCGTTCTCAACTCGATAAATTCCTTTTCATCGAGGATATGCACCACCCGGTCGGCCCAGGGATAGTACACCCATACTCCGTATTCTTCGGCGGGAACCCCCTTCAGGTGCCCGCTGATGCCCTCCGCCAGTTGCCCGGCGGTGAACCGTTGGGCGGGGTGGAGCACCTTCACCAACTCCTCCAATTGCACGGCAAGGGCATCAAAAATGCGAATGGACGGGTTTTGCTCCAGCAGCGCCTGCAAGGCTTGCGCTTCGCCCGGCCGGCCCGGGCGGAAGAACTCCGGCCGGTAGCTCAGTTTGTTTTTTTCGACATGGCTGCGGCCCCGTTGTAGAATAGTTGTTAATGCCATGTTCGGTAATATTTAGCCGGAATATGATGTATTTGAAGGACGCCTAAACTAAGTATATTTACTGCCGGCTACTCTCCAAAAATACCAAAAAATTTCTATAATAATATTGGTACAAGTGCCTGGCAATAAATTGGATAATTTATTACTCCCTTCCATGTGTGTAATAAAATTCACGTCCGCGTTATAATTTTCACCTGTCCAATACGATCATACCTGCCAACTGTAAAAAAAAATGGATTCTAAAAATCGTATAAATGTCCTCTATGTGGACGACGAGTCACACAACCTGTACGTATTTAAAGCTAACTTTCGCCTCGATTATAATGTGTTTATTGCCCCTTCGGCGAGTGAAGGCCTCAAGATATTACACGCCCAGGACATCCACGTGATCATCACCGACCAGCGGATGCCGGAAATCACCGGGGTGGAATTTTTGGCGTCCATCATTCCCCTCTTTCCCGACCCCGTGCGCATCCTGCTTACGGGGTATTCCGACATCGGGGCCGTGATCGAAGCCGTCAACAAAGGGCAAATTTTTCATTACCTGAGCAAGCCCTGGGACGAAAAGAACCTGCGGGACGTGATCGAGAAAGCCTACGAGTTGTACCAGGCCCGCAAAAACGACCAGGAAAAGGTTGATACCCTACTCAAGACGAACGAACAACTGGAATTCCACCTGCGGCAAAGCCTGCTTTCCTGATTGCCAGGCACCCGGACCCTGTCCGACAAACAAAAAATCCCGCCACGCCGGCGGGATTTTTTGTTTGCCCGGCGCCTTTCCGGGGAACGACGTGTAGGATTCCGGTGCATTTAGCAACAAAGAAGCCCGACGTATTTTACCGCCGGGCTTAGCAATGAGGGCAATCACGTTTTGTGACTTTCTTTAGAACCGGTCAGCGCCCCATTCACCGCGACCGCAGGGGTGCCGGCGGGGCTTAGTTGACGCGACCGGCCACCGAAGCGGCGAGTGCGGCCGGGGCCGGAACGCTCTTCTCACTGTACTCTTCCTGCTGGTGGCGCCACATCTCCCGGAATACCTCGCTGTTGTAGCGCAGCGTCTCAAAGGTGCCTTCTTCAATCACCCGGCCGGCCGACAGAATGTAAATGTAGTCGAACTGGGTGAGCAGGTGCAGGCGGTGCAGCGAAGAGATCACGGCTTTGCCCGTGAAGGCTTTGAACAGTTTGTTGTACAACTGTACTTCGGTGCGGGGGTCCACGCTGCTGGTCGGCTCATCCATGAGCACGATGCTGCTGCCCCGGGCGGCCAGGATGCCGCGGGCCAGGGCCAGCCGCTGCCGCTGCCCGCCGGAGAAGTTGGCGCCCTTTTCCTGGATCACCGTGTCGAGGCCGTTGGGCAACTGCCGGATCACTTCCGTGAACTGGGCCACCTCGCATACCTCCATTACTTCTTCCTCGCTGAAGGGCAGGCCCAGCGTAATGTTGTAACGGAGGGTGTTTTCGAAAATCTCGGGCTCCTGCGGGAGCAGCGTTACCGTATCGGAAATGCTCTTGAAGTCGGACGGAATGTCGCCGTCTACCTCCACGCACACGCCATCCTGGGGCACGTACAAGCCGCGCAGCAGCGAGAGCAGGGTGCTCTTGCCGCAACCGCTTTCCCCGATGAGGGCAATGCGCTGGCCCCGCTGGATGCGCACGTTCAGGTCGCGCAGGCCGGCGAAGCGTTTCTGGCCGGGGATGGTTTCCTGGCGGGTAAAGTTGAGGTTGCTGATGTGCAGGCTCTGCCAGTCTTCGGGCAGCGTGCCGGCGGCCTCCGGGCGGTGCTCCTGTTCGTACGCCTCGGAGATGTTGCGGGCGGTCTGCACGTCGGTGTTGAACTGGGTAACCTGCGTGTACTGCGCGGCAATGTCGTTGAACACGCTGGTAAACTGGCTCACGTAGCCCAGCAGCGTAATCAGCCCGCCCATGTAGAAGGTCTGGCCCGGCACGTAGTTCTGGTACACGTACCCGACCACGATCACGGCGTAAATCACCGCAATGAGCATCTGGGCGGTAAACCACTTCCACTCGTTGATGGTGACCGTACGCTTGAAGGCGGGGAACACGTCCGATACCTTGCTCATGAAGCTGCCTTCCATGCGCTTTTCGAGCCGGAGGGTGATTACCGTCAGGATGTTGGAGAGGCTGTCGAACAGGTTGGAAGACACTTTATGGTCCTTCTCGTTGACTTCCTTGAGCGACTTGATGTAGGGCTTGTCAAACTTGAAGATCACCCACACCGTCACGAACCCCAGCGCCACGCCGATCAGGCCGAACAGCGGCGCGAAGTAGAGCATGGCCGCAAACGAGAAGATGAACTTGAACAGGGCGTGCAGGTAGGAGAAGCCGTTCTGGAAGAAAGATTTGAGGGCGCCGTACGCTTTCTGGATCCGGTTGATGGTGGCGCCGGTGTGGTGGTCCTGGTGCCACTTCATGGGCAGGTGCAGCACCTGGTGGTAGAGTTCGTCGAGGAAGTTGCGGCTCACGTTGAAGGCCAGCTTCCGCTCCATTACCCGGGCGGGGCCGTGAAAGCACCATTCCACCACCCGCAGGCCCAGGAAGCCGAGGCCGTAGGTCCAGGCGAATGACATGACCGCATCACCATCCCGCTGCAAACTGTCCACGAACCAGCCGTACAGCAGGGGATGCGCCGCCGCCGTGAGGTTGGCCAGCACGAACATTCCGTAGATCAAAACGTAACGCTTCCGTTCGTGCCGGGCGTATCGCCAGGCCGTGGCAAGCATCGAAAGGTATGGATTCTTCATGAGTGGCGGGCAGTGAGCCGGATGTTGGGGAATTTAAGGTCTAGGCCGCTTTTTAGGCGAAAACAAAGCTAGCCAAAAGGGGAGGTAACCGCTTGCCCATTAACGGGACCCAATCTTACATGCACAGATAGCCCCCAAATTAGAAGTGCCACGGCACGGGCCGCCCGGCGGGGCAACTGCCCGGGGCGTACGCCGGGTACGTAACCGGCTAATTAACAAAGTTTTGAAGCCGTGGCGGGGGAAGGCCAACCGGGTAGGTAACCAGCATGGCTGCCCATTGCGGGTACGATGCGGGGTAATATGCTTTTGCGTCCGGGGAAGGCGCGGCTTTAATCCGCCAAACGGGTAAGGGAAATTACCCGTAAAGCCCCCGGGGGCCATTTGCCGGCCGGTTACTTCACGCATTCCCCGGCCCCGGAAGCTGCCACCAGGACGCATTTTGCGCAATGCATCAGAAGGGATGCGTGAGGCATAGACCACGGCGGCAACGACACGTACCAAGGCCCGCAACTGCCCCGACAAGGGTCCGCGGGCTGCGTCAATGCGGTCAACGATTTCCCATTTCGTCAATCCCTGGCTCCTTCCGAGGGGCTGCCCAAAAGACTTAACGGGGGGAAGGCAGTATCGAAATGGGGGAAAAATGGCTTGAATTTGCCGGAGTCATCCGCCTGCCCCCTTCCCTCAGCCAAAGCCAGCCGCACAAGGGGGACCGCGTACCTGGCGGCTACCTGGCAAGGGAACACTCCGTGCATTGCAAACGCAGAACGTCCCCTTGTTGCGGCACCGATGAGTATGCGGTCCCCCTTACGGGAAGGTTGGTGCGTGAGGGAAGGGGGTAGGGGGATGACTCTCTTGCTACTCTTTGTTAACCACTCTTCAGAAGACGTAATCCCGAACATCGAGCATCGAGCATCGCCCCTACACCAACGCCTCCGGCCGAGTGGCGTATTCGGAGGGCGGCACGCCGTAGTGATCCTTGAAGCACTTGGCGAAGTAGGAGAGGTTGTTGAAGCCCACCTCGTAGGCAATCTCGGAGATGTTGCCGCTCCGCTGGCTGAGGAGGGAGGCGGCCCGCTTCAGGCGCAGCGTACGCACGAATTCGGTCGGCGACTGGTCGGTGAGGGCCTTTAGCTTGCGGTACAACTGCATCTTGCTCAGCATCATCTCGTTCTCCAGCGCTTCCACCGAGAAGCCGGAGTCGGCCATGTGCTTCTCCACCACGGCAATGGCATTTTGCAGAAACTTCTCGTCGGCTGAAGAAATCGTAATGTCTTTGGGTTGCAGCTTTACCTCGCGGCCGAACCGGGCCCGCAGGTTCCGGCGGCCGGCGATCAGGTTGCGCACCCGTACGCGCAGTTCCTGCGGGTGGAAGGGCTTGGTCACGTAGTCGTCGGCTCCCGTTTCGAGGCCGTCGAGCTTGCTTTCCACGGAAGCCCGGGCCGTCAGCAGAATCACCGGGATGTGGCTCGTTCTTTCGTCCGCCTTCAGGTGGCGGCACAGTTCGATGCCATCCATTCCGGGCATCATCAGGTCGCTGATCACCAGGTCGGGTACCGCTTCCACCGCTTTGCGCAGGCCCTCCAGGCCGTGCCCGGCCTCCAGGACCTGGTACTGCCCCGCGAAGCTTTCGCAGAGGTAGCGCCGCACTTCTTCGTTGTCCTCCACGATCAGCAGCAGCGGCTCCGCTTCGCCGGCGGGCTGGGGAGGTTCCCCTTCTTTTTCCGGTGCCAACGGCGGGAGGGCCGCCCCGGCGGGAGGGGTTGCTATGCAGTCGGAAGATGCAACGACGAGGGGCACGGGTGGTTTGGTCGGCACGGCGACGGCCGGCTGGTTTTCCGCGGCCGGCGCGGGCAGTCCGCCCATCAGTTCCAGCAGCCGGGCCGCGTTCCGGTGCATGGCATCCACCTCGCGGCCCGTAAAGACCAGCTCCCCTTCCGGGCGCCGCCGGGCTTCCGCCGCCTTGCCCGCCAGCAACCCCACGAGGGGTGCCAGCGACGCGCGAAACTCCCCGAAGAAGCTGGCCGGAAAAGAAGGCTTTCCCGCGTCGGTCTCCGGTTGGGTTGAGGGCGACCGGCGTTCCGGGGCCAGTGCGTTCCGGTGGCGTGTGAGCCGGGAGGCGCCGTGCCGGAACAGCAGCAGCGCGACGGCCGCCACCAGCCCGGATGCGAGGCCGGCCCAGCCGGAGGGCAGGACGAAAGTTTGTTCGGGTAATACGTCGGGGAGTGCCAGCAGAGGGGTTGCAATCATGAATGTAGGAGCCAAAAATGGCCATTTTCCGCCTGAGGAATCCCGAATTTACTCTTTTCGGCCGGTTGTCCCGGTGTAATCGCGGGCCAATCCTTACGCGTTTCTTACGTGCCCGGCCAGCGCCGACTCCGCCGTTGCGGGCAGCCGGGACCACCGGGCGTAAAACCGCGGGAAAATGTGACAGGAGTTACGCAGGGAACAAGAGTAATGGTTAAATTAGGGTAAAAGCCAATGCCATGACAGTAGAGCAATACATGAGCTACTTGTTAAGTAGCCCTAGTGGTAGCAGTTGCGTGCAAGCAGCAGAGGTACTGGAAGTATCTCACGATGAGGTGAATCGGTTTCTGTTGCAAGGCAACTACACGGGTAAAGACCTCTATGAGAAGGCGATAGTGCATTTAGTGGCAGAGGGCGGCACTCTTTCTGGCGATGATTCGGTGCTGGACAAGCCCTACTCGGGCTTAGGGGCCGGGTTGATTACCTATCTCTACTCAGGCAAGCACCACCGGGCCGTGAAAGGCATCGGTTTAATCACCCTTTTGTACACCGACCTCAAAGGGGTAAGCCTGCCGGTCAACTTCCGCGTCTACGACAAGCAGGCGGGCAAGACCAAGAACGACTACTTCCAGGAAATGATCAAGGAAGTGCTCTTGTGGGGCCTTCGCCCGGCCATCGTTACGGCTGACACTTGGTATGCTTCTACGGCTAACTTCAAGTTCTTGAGAAACCAGGAACTGAGTTTTCTGTTTGGCATCGAGAAAAACCGCATCATCTCTACTGAGCCGGGCCAGTATCAGCAGGTCTCAACGGCCAGTATTCCCCAGGAAGGGCTTTACACGCACCTAAAGGATTTTGACTTTGTGAAAGTATTTCAGACCGTCGATAAAGACAACGACGTGAGATACTACGTCTACTATCATCCTGATCAACACAAATGCCGCTCCTTTTCGCGTGCCCAATTCGAAAAAGCCCATCGAGAGCACTGGCAGATCGAAGTTTTTCACCGTACCTCAAAGCAGGTCTGCAACATTGAGCACTTCTTTGTCAGAACCAGTTCTTCAATCAAGACCCATCTGTTTGCTGCCCTGAGAGCTTTCATCCGACTCACTGCCATGGTAAAGGACCAATTCTTGGATTCCTTCTACGCTTTGCATCGTCAACTCTTTTTGCAAGCCCAAAGGGAGTTCATTCTAAACTTTGCGTAACTCCTGGACTAGTGACCGATAACCAATGACCTACCCCAACCACTCCCTTACCCGCCGCAGCCCTTCCGCCTCTTCCGCCGACCGGATGGGCGGCAGCCCGAGCCACGCCTGGCGCAGCCCGTTGACTTCCTCCAGCCCCGCCGCCCGGCCGTGCATCCGCTCCCAGATGCGCGCCAG
>CADCTQ010000542.1 GCA_902805615.1 uncultured Cytophagales bacterium | reverse complement strand
CGGGCAGTTGCAGGAAGACGGCGAAATCCGGCTCGGCGACCCGTGGCCCAAAAACAAGATTTCCGTGGCCGGCATCGAGGTGGACGCCAAACGGAACGTGCTGTACGCCGTCACCAAGGAAGACAGTGCCCTCTACACCCTCGACCTGACCAGCCGCAAGATCACCCGCCGCGTCAAACTGCCCACCGAACCCTACACCTGCGTGCTGTCGCCGGTGCGCGACGAACTGTACGTTTCGCTCTGGGGCGGCGCCAAAGTGCTGGTGTACAACACCGCCGACGGCACCACGGCCGGTGAAATTCCGGCCGAAAGCCACCCCAACGACCTGGTGACCACCCGCGACGGCAAGTACCTGTTCGTCGCCAACGCCAACGCCAACTCGGTGTCGGTGATTGACGTGGCCGGCCGCAAGGTGCTCGAAACCATCTCCACGGCCCTCTTCCCCGAAGCCCCGGCCGGCAGCACGCCCAATGCCGTAGCCCTTTCGGCCGACGAAAAGACGCTCTACATCGCCAACGCCGACAACAACTGCCTGGCCGTGTTCGACGTGGCGCAGCCCGGCAAGAGCCACCCGGAAGGCTTCATTCCCACGGGCTGGTACCCTACGGCCGTGCGGGTGGTGGGCAACAAGGTCGTGGTCACCAACGGCAAGGGCTTCACTTCCAAAGCCAACCCCAAGGGACCCGTGCCCGGCAAGGGCCGCGATGAGAACACGGAGTACATCGCCGCCCTGTTCAAGGGCACGCTTTCGTTCATTGACCCGCCCGACGAAAAGACCCGCGCCGTGTATGCGGAGGTGGTCTACCAGAACACGCCCTACAACAAGAAAAAGGAGAAAGAGGCCGAAGGGGCCCAGGGCAATCCCATTCCCCGCCAGGTGGGCGTCCCTTCGCCGATCAAGTACGTGTTTTACATCGTGAAGGAGAACCGCACCTACGACCAGGTGTTCGGCGACATCCCCGAGGGCAACGGCGACACGGCGCTGTGCCTGTTCCCGGAACGGATCACGCCCAACCACCACGCCCTGGCCCGGGAGTTCGTGCTGCTCGACAACTTTTACGTGGACGCCGAGGTAAGCGCCGACGGCCACAACTGGTCCATGGCGGCCTACGCCACCGACTACGTGGAGAAAACCTGGCCCACCAGCTACGGCGCCCGGGGCGGCACCTACGACTACGAGGGCAGCCGGGAGGTGGCTTTCCCGAAGGACGGCTTTATCTGGGACTACTGCCAACGGGCGGGCCTTTCGTACCGGAGCTACGGCGAATTTGAGGCGTACGCCAAGCGGGGCGGCACGGCCCTCACCGGCCACATGTGCCCCGGCTACCCCGACTACGACCTGAGCATCAAGGACATTGTGCGGGAAGAAATCTGGGAACGCGACATTGACTCGCTGATCGCGGCCGGCGCCGTGCCCCGCTTCAGCACCGTGCGGATGGGCAACGACCACACCAGCGGCGGCCGGGTGGGGGCTCCCACGCCCTACGCCCACGTGGCCGACAACGACCTGGCCCTCGGCCGGTTCGTGGAACACCTCTCCAAGTCGAAGATCTGGGGCGAATCGGCGGTGTTCGTCGTGGAGGACGACGCCCAGAACGGCCCCGACCACGTGGACGCCCACCGGTCGCCGGCGCTGGTGATCAGCCCGTGGGTGAAGCGCCGCCAGGTGGACCACACCATGTACTCCACGGCGGGCATCCTGCGCACGATGGAACTGATCCTGGGCCTGCCGCCCATGAGCCAGTACGACGCGGCGGCCACGCCCCTGTGGCGCCCCTTCACCAACAAGCCCGACCTTACCGCTTACACCGCCCGGCCCAGCACGGTAGACCTCGACCAGAAGAACACGGCCTACAACGACAATGCCCGCAAGTCGGCCGAGTTTAACTTCGCCCAGGCCGACGCCATCCCCGACGACGCCTTCAGCGAGGTGATCTGGAAAACCGTAAAAGGCGAACGCAGCGTAATGCCTGCCCCCCGCCGCAGTGCGTTCATCCGGCCGGTAGGAGGGGAGGAGGAAGGGGAGGAGTAGTCATTGGTCATTGGGGGCGTGCCTGGCGCCAAAAAAACCCGAAAGGTTTCGGAAACCTTTCGGGTTTTTTTGGCGCCACCCCCCGGGTATTCCCGAACGTGCCATCAAACCAATGACCAATGACTACTGACCAATGACCAATCCTGCCCGATCCCGCCTCCGGTCTCCCTTTTTCCGGTCTGCGGTCTCCTTTACGTCCCCGTGTGCGGTTTCCTCGCCCATCCCCAGGTGCTTTTTAATGGCTTCCAGGTCACTTTCCAGCTTTTCGGACTTCTGCTGCTGGGCCGACAACTCGGCCTGCTGCCCGGCGAGTTGGGCCCGCAGTTGTTCGTTGGCGTCCTGCTGCGCTTTGAGCTGGGTCATCAGGGCTTCCAGTTCGCGGGTTTTGCGTTCCAACTGACGGTCTTTCTCGCGCATTTCTTCAGTCCGCTTCACCAGGGCATGAATCGCCGTGAAGTTGAGCCCGTCGAAGTCGGTAGAAGCGATGGTGGTGTCAGTGCCGATGGTGCCGAGCGAGTCTTTGCCGAACGCGGCAAAAAAGTCCTGGGCCATCGGGCCGTAGTGGCGGTTTTGTTGCGGATCGTGCCCGACGTAGTTCCAGGTGGTGAGCTTGAAGCGGCTGATCTTGGCAAGAATGGCTTCGCTTTGCACGGGCGTGAAGTTCTCCTTCTTGCGGACGTCGGATTCGAACCGCCACCCGCCGCCACCCGGTACGAGTTCAACCAGGTCGTAGGCTCCGGTAGGAAACAGGGTTTTGCCTACGTAAAAGCGGTAGCCGCCGTTGAAGCGCATGGTCATCGTATTGGAGGCCCACGACCGGGAGGCGGCGCTGGCCCGCGCGTCAATGACCTGGGCATCTATGAACGGGTCGTAACTCCGGTCGCCGAGCACGAAGGCCCCCGTGTGTTCTGCCGTCACCAGGGTCCCGAAAGCAAAGGCATTTCCCCTGGAAATCGTGTTTTTCACCCCGTGGGCCGCCGAGAAGTTGGTAACCGTATCGCGGGCACCGAGAGGCAACGTCCTGATCACATTCTGGGAGCCTACCGCCACCGATAAATTGCCCTCCACTACGTTGTCGAATCCCAGTGCGTACGAGGCGCCCCCGGCAAGCTTGTTGATCTGGCCCAGGGCAAAGGCGCCGGAGCCGTTCGTTTCGTTGCCCTGCCCGATGGCAATGTCCGACCGGCCGTTCGCCTTGTTGTCAACGCCCATGGACAGGGAATAGGCTCCTTTCGCCTGCGTGTTGAACCCCAGGCCGATGGAGTTCAGGCCAATTACGTCATCATTCCAGGCGGTTGGCTTATCGGTCCCGACCGTACCGGCCCGCAGCGCCCCTTTGGCGGGAATCCACATGAAGCGGGTGCCGGCCCCGGCGGCCGGGGTGGCGCCGGCCGCCCCGCTGAGCAGTACGGAACCGCCTTCCACGTGCAGTTTGGCCAGCGGCGCGGGCGGCGTACCGGCCACGCCGATGCCCACGTTGGTGCCGTTGTCGTAAATGCTCGATTTGACCAGGCTGGTGGGCCCCCCGAACTTGGGTACGTAATTGACCTCGCCGTCTTCGGCCGTCACGCCGCTGCCCGGGCCCGCGGTGCTGCTGATGGTGAATTCGGGGTACGTGCCCGTGACGGTAATGCCCGTCCCGTTGAGCAGCTTTACCTCGCGGTCGGGCAGCGTGTTGGTGATCGTATTGTCGGCAATGCGAATGCCGGTGCCTTCCGTCAGCGTTACGCTACCGGCCGGGCCGGCGGGACCCTGCGGGCCCGGTAACCCCTGCGGGCCGGCCGGTCCGGGCAGTCCCGTTTCGCCTTTGGGGCCCTGGAGGCCGGCCGGGCCGGGTGCGCCGGCCGGACCGCCGGGGCCCGGTAACCCTTGCAATCCTTGCTTGCCTTCGGGGCCCTGGGGACCCGGCGGGCCCTGCGGTCCGGGCAACCCCTGCGGACCCGGTACCCCTTGCGGACCGGCCAGGCCCTGCGGACCCGGCAAGCCCTGCGGTCCGGGCGTGGCGGTGGATTCGATGACGAACTCAGGATAGACGCCCGTAACCACGGTGGTGCCCCGGCCGGTCAGTTTTACCTCGCGGTCGGGCAGCGTGTTGTTGATCGTGTTCCCCTCGACCCGGATGCCCAAACCGCCCTGGTAGACGGCCCCGCCGCCCGGCGTTCCGGGTTCGCCCTTGGGCCCCTGCGGCCCGGCCGCTCCCGTTTCGCCCTTGGGTCCCTGCGGACCGGGAGGGCCGGGTGCGCCGGCCGGGCCAGTGGGGCCCGGTACGCCCTGCGGACCCGGATCACCCTTCGTGCCGCCGCTGCCGGAGCCGGCGTTCTGGGCGTACAGGGCGTACGGCACCGACAACAGTTGCACGGTGGCCGACAGGGGGCCGCTGCCCGGGACGCTGTATTCCACGCGCAGGTTTTTCTGCCCGGAGGCCCAGGCAATGCCGGCGAATGACCCTTGCAGCACGCGGCCCCGGCCAATGGCGAGGGTAAACAGGCCCAGGTTGTTGAGGGCCACGTTGTCGTGCTGTTCGGCGTACACGGCGGTATTGTTGTCGAGAATGGTAAACTTCACGGTTACGCTGCCGGTCAGCACGCTGCCGTCTTCTTTCCGGGCCACGCCCTGGTAGTTGAAGGCTTGCGGCGCCTGCCCCAGCACCGGCCAGGCCAGCAGGGTCAGCAACAGCAGCAGGAGGTATCTTTTCATGGTCTGAGAGGAAAATAGGCAAGGGTGGATTGACAATTGAAAATGGAAAATTGAAAATGATTGAAGCGCGGCTGTTCTGACGGGTCGTGGTGCATCTTTTTGCGCTTTACGTGGCGCGGCTGCATTTTCCATTGTCAATTTTTCATTTTCAATTTTCTATTGTTTAATGATGGTGAACTTGATGAAGGGTTTGCCGTCGGCCGTGTAGGTGTTGATCAGGTAGGTGGCCCCGCTGAGGGCTTCCAGGGAAATGGGCTTGCCGGTGTAACCCGTGCGCAGCACTTCGCGGCCCGACATGTCGAACACCCGCACGGACTTTACAAAACCGGCATTCACCAGGTACAGGTCGGTGACCACGGGGTTGGGGTAATAGTCGAAGCCTTCCCCGGCCACCGGGGGTTCGGGTTGCAGGAACCCCTGCGTGACCTGCCCTTCGTTGCTGCCGATGGTGATGATGCCGATCTCCCCGATGGAGAAGCTGTGCTGCCCGGCGTCGCCCTGCACGGTGGTGCCGCCGGCATTGACCACGGCCGGCGTCCGGACCTGCCCGAAAGCCCCTCCCGCCACGGGCAGCGTGAGGAGCATGAAGGTGATGAAATGTTTCAAGGCTGTGGTTGTTCGTGGTAAGTCAATGGGAAGTGGTCATTCGTCATTCTTCACTGGTCATTATCGCCGGTATTTCGTTTTGCGGACGTTCTGGCGGGTGCGGCGTTCCCGCTGGGTTTGTTGTTTGCGCAAGCCCTTGGTATAACGACCGGCCTGGTTTTTCCGGTAAATGCTCATCTGGTGGCGCCGGTGGCCCGCCCGGGCTACGTTGGACCGCCGGGTACCCTGCCCGAAGCCGCCGTACGACCGCCCCGCGTTCCGGCTGCCCGAGTACACCAGGGCGTTGCGCGACTCCCGGGGCGCCGGGGTCAGCGAGAGGGTGAGGCGCACGGTTTCGGCCAGCGGGTGGTTCTGCTGCTGCGGCACCAGGTAGGAGGCGTCCAGGCCCAGGCCGTTGTAGCGGATGCCCACGCCCGCCGTAAAGTACCGCCGGTCGCCTTCCCGCACCGATTCGCGGAAGTAGCCGCCCCGTACGGCAAAGTACTGGTTGGGCCAGAGTTCCACGCCGCCGGCCGCGCTAAACTCCTTCAGTTCGCCCGAGAAGCCGTCGGGAGAGTCGGAGAAGGAGCCGAACACGCTGCTGAAGTAGCCCCGGTCGGGGTTGCGGCCGCGCACGAGGACGGGCGGCCCCACGGCCGGAAAGTCGTACACCGGCCGGGAGGGCAGCATGAGCTTGTTGGCGTCGAGGGCGAAGGTAAGGCGGCCTTCCTCCCCGAACCGGTAGGTGACGCCCGTGCCCACCCGCAGGTTGGTCGGCTGGAAGTACCGGTCCGCCGTGCCGTAGTTCAGCCGGGTACCCAGGTTGGAGAGGGTCGTGCCGAAAGCCACGTTCACGCGGCGCAGCTCGCCGGGGTCGGACTGGAAGTACGCCCCCACGTCGCCGGACACGGCGTGAGCCGGGCTGCCGTCGAAGCCCGCGGCGGTACCGATCAGGTTGGAATACAGGTACCGCAGGCCGGCACCCAGCGATACGTATTCGCTCAGCTTGAGGGCGTAGGTGCCCGAGAGGGCAAACTCGCGGGGGTTGAAGTCGCCGGTGCGCTGCCGGTTCATGTCGCGCAGGCTCACGTTGCCCTGGTTGAAGTAGATCAGCGAGGCGCCCACGGCCTGGTTGCGGCCGGGCATGAAAAAGCCGCTCACCTGGGAGATCCACATGTTGGCGGCGGCCTGCCGGAGCCACGGGGCGTAGGACAGCGACACGCCCTTGCCGCCGGGCACGAACACCAGCTTGGCGGGGTTCCAGTACGCGGCGTTGACGTCGCCGGGCGTGGCCGCGCCGGCGTCGCCCATGCCGGCGGCCCGGGCGTCGGGGGCCACGCGCAGGAAGGGAGCCGCCGAGGTGGTAATGGGCTGGTCCTGGGCGTACGCCTCCCGCGCGTTGGCTCCCGCCAGCAGGAGAACGGACAGCAGCAGGGGGCGGTACAGGTGTTTCATGTGGCTAATGGGTTCGGGAAGATGCCCCCGGGGGCCGCGGGTAAGGTTTTGGGTGCAAATGCGCGTTCAGGTGGTCCCGGCGTGCTGCCCGCGGAAAAGCCGGCGGGAAGGTACCGGGTGGGTCCCGTTTGGCCGGGGACGGAAAAAGAAAGAACGGCGCGTTTCGGGGCGGGTCTTTCCGGTAGGGTCGTCCACCGGGGGAACGCCGGGATAAGAGACGGTTCCCGGCAACGGGCCGGCCACACCATGTAAGGTGTGAATGGAAAATTACGGAGTATCCGGTAAACGGACAACCGTTTTTTTCACGGGGAAGTGAGAAAAATCCCGTCTGGGCGCGGAAAAAGGGGGTGAGAAATGGTTGCCCGCGAAAAATACCCGAAAGTAGGTAGAGGCGTTTAGCGGGGCGGCTGTCGCACCTGCCTGACTCGTAGTTTACCGCCTACCCAATTGAATACCGCAATGCGGCGGGGGATGCTGAAGGTGCTTACCAGCAAATTCCGAAGCGGTGTACGTGCTTGGCTAGGGGAGGAAGATCATGTAAATGCAGGTTGACAAATTTGGCCGTGACCGTCAAATAAAGAGTGTAGTGCATTTTACTTCAGAAGTGGATTTGTATTTACACCATTTATTTATATTGCTGTTAACCGATCTATTTGTGTATGAAATTTTATGTTGGCGTAACTGATCCTTTTTGGTACAATCAACTGAAGAAGCTTCAACCTGATGATATAAACTTCTGGCAACCCGGAGGGAATACGCCTTTTAAGGTATTACAACCGGGTGAACCCTTTCTTTTCAAGCTAAGAGGCGCTGCAAATGCCATTGCAGGAATGGCATTCTTCGCAAATCACATATTCCTGCCCGTTTCCATTGCTTGGCAAACTTTTGGAAATCGCAACGGGCGAAATAGTCACCGGGAGTTTCTGGCAATCATTCAACAAATCAGAAACAATTATTCGGACGCAAATCCGGTAATTGGTTGCGTCGTCCTCACAAATCCCATTTTCTTCGAGGAGAAAGATTGGATTCCCGCCTCTGATTTCGGGTGGAGCGGCAGCATTGTGCAAGGCAAGTCTTTTAGTCTTGATGACGCAATGGGCGAACGACTGTGGAGCAGAATAGAGACCGTAGTGAGCAGGACGGGCTTCTTTGAGAAGGAGGACGAAGCCAGAATTCCTTTTGCGGTAAAAGATCCATTTCCCGGGTATGGCAATTCATATCTGCGGAAGGTGAGGATTGGGCAGGATGCATTCAGAACAA
>CADCTQ010000541.1:312-26117 GCA_902805615.1 uncultured Cytophagales bacterium | reverse complement strand
GTCGGCGGCCCAGGCCACGCCTTGGTCGAGCAGGGCCAGGTAGCCTTCGGGGCCTCGTTCCCGCCAGGCGGCCGGGTGCACGGGAAAGCGGACGAGGTTGGCGCCCCACCGTTTCATTTCGGCCAGGTAGTCTTTTTCCCAGTGGGCGCTCTTATCGAGCTTGTCGGGGTCGCTGGCGTTGAGGCCGCGGAACACCATCTGCTTGCCGTCGGTGGTCACGAACCGGTTGCCCTGCACCCGCACCCGGGTGAGTTTGGGCAGGGTCTTGGCAAAGGATTCGAAGATCAGGAAGGGGATCAGTACGAGCAGGATGGAGAGGATGACGGGCTTCATGGAAAATTGAAAATGGGAAATTGAAAATGAAAAATGAGTAAAACGCTCATAATGAGATTCCGCGTACTAACTCATCTTATGTTTCGTCCTGTTTGTACACTCCGTTATCCGGGGCGGATGCTTCGCTCATTTCCCATTTCCAATTTTCCATTTTTCATTTATTCCCTCAGGTTTTTGAGGTAAGCCAGCGACTGGGGCACCTGCGTACGGATGCTAGGGCTTTCGTCTTCGATGAAGTAGTGTTTGATGCCCGCCTTTTTGGCGGCTTTGAGCACGGCCGGCACGTCTACCTGGCCAGTGCCGAGGGCCACGTCGTTTTCTACCGGCGTGCCGCCCGACAGGTCGCCCTTCACGCCTTTCTTGAGGTCTTTGAGGTGCATGAGCTTCCAGCGCTTGCCGTACTGGTTGAGCAGCTTCACCGGGTCCTGGCCGGGGTGCACCGTCCACATCACGTCCATCTCGAACGACACGTACCGCGGGTCGGTGTTCTTGACCAGGTAGTCGAACAGGGTGCCGCCTGCGTGCGGCTGGAACTCGTAGCCGTGGTTGTGGTAGCAGAACGTGAGGCCGTTTTCCTTGAGCACCTTGCCCACCCGGTTGAAGTCGGCGGCGGCTTTCTGGGCGTCCTGGAGGGTAAAGTCGCCCTGGTGGGGAATCCAGGCGACCATCACGTAGGAGGCGCCGAGCACCTTGGCCTTGCGGGCCACTTCCTGCGGGTCCTTCACGATGGTTTCGTAGCCGGCGCCCACGGACGGCGCTTTCATGCCGCGGGCATCGAGCAGTTTGCGGAAGGCTTCGGGGGTGAGTCCTTCGGGATCGGTGCCGCACTCAATCTCGGTGAAGCCCAGCGAACGGATGGTGTCGAGGGTGGCTTCCACGCCGTTTTTGAAACTGTTGCGGTAGGTGTAAGCCTGCACGCCGGGGGTTTTGGGGAACAGCGGCTTGCCCGGCTGGGCGTACGCCAGGGTGCCGGCCAGGGCCAGCAACAGGAAAAGCGTCATTCTGCTTGCGGAGGGGTACATGGGGCGTTAGGATGTTCAGCGGATAAAAATGGATTGTGCCCCACAAAATACCGGAAAAAATCAGGATTCACCGGATTAAAGGATTGGCAGGATTCGGGTGGGAATTTCCCGCAAAGGCGGGGTTCCCGCAAAGGCGGGGTTCCCGCAAAGGCGGGGTTCCCGCAAAGGCGGGGTTCCCGCAAAGGCGGGGTTCCCGCAAAGGCGGGGTTCCCGCAAAGGCGGGGTTCCCGCAAAGGTGGGTTTCCCGCAAAGGTGGGTTTCACGCAAAAGGAGGTTTCACGCAAAGGCGCAAAGGATGAGCGCAAAGGGCGCAAAGAAAAAGAAGGATCGTATCGCGAGAAGACGGCGCGTTGCGGGAAGGTGGCGCATTGCGGCTCCCCTCCTCGGAGGGGCCGGGGGTGGGTTCTTCCATCGCTACGCCAAAGTTTCACTTCATGCGGATATTCCATTGCCTGATTCTCCAAAGCGATGATCCCTGAAAGATGCGAGGCATTTCGGTAAACCCACCCCCGGCCCCTCCGAGGAGGGGAGCCGCAATGCGCCGCTTTCCCGCAATGCGCCGTCTTCCCGCAATGCGACGCTTTCCCGCAATGCGCAACCATCCCGCAATGCAACCTTTTCTTGCAACACAACGCTTTCCCACGATGCGACGCTTTCCCGCAACGCAACGCTTTTCGCCATGCAATCCCTCTTTTTCTTTGCGCCCTTTGCGCTCCTTTGCGCGAAACCGACTCCTGCGGGAAACCCGCTTTACCCGTTGTCGGGGCTGCTGCCGGGGTCTTGCACGGAGATGATGTCGCCGTTGCTGCCGTAGATGGCGCCCGTGGGGCGGCCGGTCTGTTTCTCGGCATCCTCGTCCACGCTGCGGGCAATGGCTTCCCGGTCGTCGGTGAGGTCGTTGCTGGTGTTCATGCGGGCCGCGGCGCTTTCGGGGTTGCTGGGGTTGTTGCCCTCATTGGTGGCCCCCGGCGATTGTTCCAGCGGCACCCCGCCCATGTTCACGTCCACCTCGTTGAGGTAGTCGTTGGTCGTATTGTTGTTGTGGAGCCGGTCCGTTTTGCTTTTGTTGTCGTCGTTGATGGCGCCCCGGTCCACGGGAATGTCGGCCGTCACCTCGTTGCCGGCATTGAGGTCCGCACCTTGCAGGTCGGGTGATACGCCGGCATTGGCAGCGTCCTGCGGCAGGGCAGCCGCCCCGGTGTCGGGCAGGATGTTGTCTGCCCGGTTTTCGTCCTTGCCCGTGCCCTGACTCGTGATTTTTCTGTCTCTTTCCATAGTGACTACCCAGTTAAAAAGTGAATACCGGAAAGTATACGCGAGAAAATGCGCCGGGTCGAAGCAGAATTTTGAATTGTGAAGTTTACCTTTCAAAGTACTCTTTCAAATCCATGACCCTCAACGGCTTACAACTCTATTTTCGTCATTTGTCACGCGTAATTAGTCCTTGGTTGACTTGACAATGAAGGTCGTGAGGGGGAATAAGATTCACCACGGAGACACGGAGCAACTTAACCGCAAGGATCGCAAAGGAGACGCAAGGGGCGCAAAGAACTACGCGTACTCCCCGTCAGCGCCGCAATCCTGCTCAATCCTTCCATCCTGAGAATCCTGATCCTCCCAGCATACGGCAGGACGGCCCCGCCGGGCCCCGGCGCTACCTTGCGGGCCTATGCACAGAACCGTCCCCTTACTCCTCTGCCTGCTGGCTGCCGCCAGTGCCTTCGGGCAGCTCAAGACCACGCACGTACCCGCCGTACTCGAAGGCAAGGTAGCCCCGCACGCCGGCCGGCCCACCCTCTTCATCAACAACCAGCCCCACGCCCCCATGCTCTACGCCCTCACCCACGTGTACGGCGGCCGGTGGTCGTGGGAGGAGGCGCCGGCCCGCAACCTCAAGAACTTCGCCGACATCGGCTTCCGGCTCTTCCAGGTGGATCTGTACCTCGAAGACATCTGGTACAAAGATGCCCCGCAGCTCGACATTGCCAAGGCCCAGCGGCAGGTGCGCGGCGTGCTCGACGCCCGGCCCGACGCGGCCGTGTTCATCCGCCTGCACCTCAACGCCCCCTTCTGGTGGAACGAGGCGAACCGCGAAGAATGCACCGAATACGCCGACGGCCCCGTGGACCAGCGTACCTACGGACCGCCCTTCAACCTGGAGGACGGCGACACGGACCGCCCCCTGCGCGCCAGCCTCGCCTCGGCCAAATGGCGGGCCGCGGCCACCGAAAAGCTGATCGAGTTCTGCCGCGGCATGTCGGCCACGCCCGAGGGCAACGCCGTGGTAGGGCTGCACCTTTCGGGGGGCATCTACGGCGAATGGCACTACTGGGGCTTCATCGGCCACGACCCCGACACGGGCCCGGCCATGACGGCGTACTTCCGCAACTGGCTCACCTCCAGGTACGGCACCGATGCCAAACTCAAGGCGGCCTGGAAAACGGACCGGTACACGCTTGCCACCGCCACCGTACCCGACACCACCGAACGCAAACACACTTCCGACGGCATTTTCCGCGATGCCTCGCTCGAACGGCGAGTGGTGGATTACTTCACCTGCCAGCAGCAGGCCGTGGCCGACGACATTGTGCACTTCAGCGAGGTAGCCAAGAAAAACTGGCCCCGCCCGCTGATCGTGGGAGTGTTCTACGGCTACTACCACCTCACGTTCAGCCGCCAGGCGTCGGGCGGCCACCTCGACATTGACAAAGTGCTCAGTTGCCCGTCCATTGATTACCTCAGCGCCCCGCAGTCGTACTACGGCCCGAGCCGCAAACTCGGCGGACCGGGCCACTCGCGGGGCATCGTGGAGTCGGCGCTGCTGCACGGCAAGTTGTGGCTCGATGAGATGGACAACGGGGAATTCGACCAGGCGTTCGACGGCATCCGCATTCGCCGGGAAGCCAACCCCGACTACGTGCCCGTGCTGCGCCGCAGTGCGCTGCACCCGCTGAGCCGCGGCATCGGGCTGTGGTACTACGACTTCGGCCCGCGCCGCACTACGGGCTGGTGGGACGTGCCCGAATACCTCGAAAACATCCGCCAGGAAAAGGCATTCTTCGACAAATACCTGACGCGGCCCTACCAGTCGGAGGCCGACGTGCTGGTGGTATACGACATGGAAAGCTTTTACCACGTCAAGAACGGCTGGACGCCGGTGTCGGACGACGTGGCGGACAAGCTCATCGCCGAGGCGTACCACGGGGGCTTCGTGTTCGACAACGTGTTTCTTTCGGACCTCGACCGGGTAAACCTGGACCCCTACAAAGTGGTGGTGTTCACCAACACCTACCACCTTTCGGCGGCCGACAAGGCGCTGATCCAAAAGAAGGTAGCCCGGAACGGCCGCCACCTCGTCTGGAACTACATGCCCGGCTACGCCGACGGCGGGGGCCTCGACGTGAAGCACGTGAGCAACGTAACCGGCATGGCCCTCAAACGCATTGACTTTGCCGGCAAGCCGACCGTTAACGTGGGGGGCGAAGGGATGCCGGAGGTTTCCTACGCGTTCAACGGCCCGGTGTCGCCGTTGCTGGCCGTTGCCGACCCGAAGGCCGTGCCGCTGGGCAAGCTGGCGGGTACCGACCACGTGGTGCTGGCGCGGAAGGCGGGCAAAGGGCATACGTCCTGGTACGGCACGCTGCCGCTGCACACGCCGGAGTTGCTGCGGTCGGTGATGCAGGCGGCGGGGGTACACATTTACAACGACCACACCACCGACGTGACCTTCAGCGGCTCGGGCCTCCTGTGGATTCATTCCGTAGATGGGGGCAGTCGCACGATCCGCCTGAAGAACGGCAAAACGCTGCAACTGAATTTGGCGCCCAAATCCACGACGCTGTACGACAACCAGACGGGGGAAAAGCTATTGTAAGGGTACGGGCCGCGGGGCGTTGGGAGGCGGTTTGGGTTGGAGCACCTTTGTTGAAAAGGTGGGCCGCATTTTGAGTTAAGTGATGACCATGGTTAAAGGTGAACTGGATTGTTAGCAAGGCAGGGTGTGGTTAGGGCAGGGACATTGTCTTGAGAACGGCACCGTCTCCTTACGGCTGGGGGTAGTTAGGTATATGATTAGCGTTGTTGAGGCGAAGGGGAACGGGTTGGCGCGGGGTAGCGTGCTGGCGCGAAGCTCTGCTTCGTGCCTACTATTGCTTCCGCCTCTGGCGGAACGAAGGTTGGTTCATCAAGGGATTCGTATGGTGATTGTTACCCTTGCGGTTTTCGATCTGTTGCCGCTTTCATGTGCCGGTGAGCTATTTTTGAGCGCAGTATGCTTTGACCTCCGTTCCGCCAGAGGCGGAAGAATAGTCGGCACGAAGCAGAGCTTCGCGCCAGCCCGTTTTACTGCGCGCCAGCACGCTACCCCGCGCCAGCCCGTTCCCCTTCGCCTCAACAACGCTAATCATATACCTAACTACCCCCAGCCGTAAGGAGACGGTGCCGTTCTCAAGACAATGTCCCTGCCCTAACCACACCCTGCCCTTCCAACAATATGATCCGATTGCGTGGCGCTAACCACGAACTGTCTCACAGATAAGGTATGTTTTCTCAACGAGGTTAAATTGTATAATGCATGAGCCACTCTATATTCCTTGCGGTTGCCCGTGCGAACCTCGCACTGCGAATTCTCTCACGCGTCAACGCACCGAAGCGTCCACGTACTCCCTGAAGTTGTATTGCGGCGCGTAGCCCAGCAGCAGCTCGGCCTTGTCCACGGCGTACACGCGGTCAATGGAGGGGGGAAACACCCAACCCCGGGCGGCGAAAACCCGCTCAACGTCCGGGTAGTACTTTTTGATCACCTCCTTCGGGTCCGTCTTCAACCCTTCCAGGTCGGCTTTGCCGAAAGGGCTCTTGGCGGAGATGTTGAACACTTCGAAACGGCTGAACGGCAGTTCCAGGGCCAGCAGGTGCGCCGCCGCGCCGTCCCGTTCGTCGAGGCCGCGGTACAGCCGGTGCACCGCAACGGTATTGTCGGGTTCGGGCAGGAACCGCGATACGCGCAGCACGGTGGCTTGCATGCCTTCTTTCTCGCAGAAATCCCGGCAGAGCAGTTCGGCCGTCAGCTTGGTGATGTCGTAAATGTCGCGGGGATCGGGCGGCAGGGCTTCGTCCACCCACACGGCCCGCCGGGGGTCGGACAGGGCGTGCCCGTAGATCGAAGTGGTACTGGTGTAGAGGAACTTGCGGATGCCGTGCGCCGCGCAGGCTTCGAGCAGGTGCAGGGTGCCGTCAATGTTGGTGCCCGTAAAGGCCGCGCGGGGGTAGTGCAGGGCGTAGTGTTTGCCGTGCACGGCTGCCGTGTGAATGACGGCCCCCACGGATTGCGTGACGGCAAACACCTGCGCCTTGTCACGGATGTCGAGGAGTTGGTCGGTGGTGGGCGACGGGATCACGTCTACGCCGGTGACCGCGTACGCCGCCTCCCGCAGTTGCCGGACGATCTCCCGCCCGAGCTGTCCCGCGGAGCCGGTTACCAGTACGTGCTTCATGCCAATCCGGGCCTGGTGATTGTCCATTACGTTGTCATCGTGTAACGCGCATACAGGGAGGTGACCCGCACCGTCTTCCAGCCGGCCGACGTGTACAGCCGTTTGGTGAACGTAACTTCGATGCGGTCCCCGGTTTGCACCGTCACCGACTGGAGCGGCGTGTACAGGTCGGGGTCAGCGAGCATGGACGCCGGGGTTTCGAGCACCAGTTCGGTGAGGGAAGGGTCAAATGCGAAGGACCGGACGACCACTTTGGTCGCGTACCGGGGTTGCAGGCCCGGCACGTATCCGGCGGGCTTTTCCGGGAAGAATTCCTGCTTGGGCCACTGGTGCGCGAAAAGGAACGAAGGCTCCGGGTTAAACGGGGTCTTGCCGTAGATTCTCACTTCGATGTTGGTTTGGCGCAGGTCAGTAAGTTCGTCGAGCAGGTCCGTGGAGGCTTTCCCGTCGAGGTTGACGTCAACGGCTTCACTGCTCGTGGCATGCACGAGGCTGTACTTGCCGTGGAACCGGTTGTACAACGGAATAACATCCCCCTGGGGAGACACTTCCTGGGGTTGGCGGCAGGCCGCCACGCAGGCCAGTCCGGTGCACCAGAGGAGTAAGCGCTTTTTCATGTCCATCCAGGTTGGGTTGGGGTGGTTCAAAATGCGTAACGATTCGGTCAAAACCAAGGGGGGGTATCTGCGGTAGCCCGTACGCCGGGATCAGGCCCTTGTAACCTTTTACAACGTTCCGGTACGCAGGGATTGGTCCGTTGTACACTTTTACAACGTTCCGGCACGGGGGAATCAGGCCATTGCAACCTTTTATAAGCTTCCGGTACGCAGGGATTGGGCCATTGTACCCTTTTACAATGCACTGATTCAATGGGATTGAACCGTTGCAACCTTTTACAACCGACCGGTACAAGCGTATTGCGGCGTTGCACCCTTTTACAATGCTCCGATTCGCGGGGAACAGATGATTTGCAACCGTTGCAACGCCCCGTTACCGGCCGGGGGTGCCGTCGCAAAAAGCATGCAACGGTACGCGCGGCGCATACCGGTTTCTCCTCGACCCGCAAGTTAATTTATTTTGGCAGCAGCACACCCCCGTACGCCGCCGGGCCCTTGCAATGTTAAGTACATAGATGAGGGAAGGGCATGATTTAAATAAAGCAAAATTTTATGTATTTCCCCGACCTCTTTCGGTACTGTCATTCCCGGAGGGAATCTTTTCTGGGTACGTCACGCATTGCCTACCTCTAAAAAGATTCCCTCCGGGAATGACAGCGAGAGGAGGATGTGCCGCAATGCCCACCTTATTTACTTTACAAGGTCCCGGCGGATTGCGGGCGGCTTTGTCATTCACTTACGGGTGCAAAAGCAAAGGTCTTCCCACCCGTGCGGCTGAGAAGACCTCTGTAATGACGGGCCGCTCCGGGAGCGGCGGCCGGCAGCTTACTGGGCGCCGCCGGTGGAGGGGGCTACCTTGAAATCCACCTGGGCGTTTTCCCACAACATGGCGACCGTGCCCTTGTTGACGTTGATGGTGAACTGCTCAGTCATCTTGGGTGCCTTCTTGGGCTTTACCGTTACGCGCAGCGCGTCTTTCTTCTCGTCGTACTTGTAGGCGCCCCACTGCTTGGGCTCCTTGTTGAAGATGACCGTCCACTCGTTTTCGCCGGGAATGGTGAACAGGGAATACTTACCGGCGGGCAGGGCTTTGCCTTCCACGGTTACGTCGTTGTTTACCTCGAAGGTAGTGGCTTCGTTGGCGCCGGTGCGCCACACCTGTCCGTAGGGGGCCAGTTCCGACCATACGTTCCGGCCTTTTACCGACGGGCGGCTGTAGTCAATGGTGATGGTGGTGTTGCCCACTTTGCCGGTTGCCTTGGCGGGCGGGCTCGGACGCTTCGATTTGTCTTCGTCCTGGGCGAAGGCGGTGGTGGACAGCAGGACCAGCACGACCCACAGGGTGGAGAACAGGCTTCTTTTTGCGGCAGTTTTCATGAAAGGGTTGTTGGTTTTTACGTTTACAAACAGGGAAAAGAATGGATACCGCCGCCACGGTCGGGATGGGCTGTGCCGAACGGTGCGCCAATATAAACGAAAGATTGGCAATGTCATTCACCAAACCCGTACAAGGCCGTACAATTTCTGTTCAAAGCCGTGCAAGGGGAAAAGAGGCCGCAGACCGGAGGAAGGGGGACCGGAGGAGCGATCAGGAACGTACCTTGGGCGGGCAGCGACCCATTGGTTTTTGGGAAAGGCGGGGAAATTTTGATTTGTGAGCAGATCGTATATCTTTGCCGCACTGCTCATCTCATCACCCACATATCGCGGAACGCGTTCCAAAACCCCCACCCGTAGCTGGTAGGCGGTTTCCGCGTGCGCATTCCCCTGCCCCCGTCGTACCCGTACGTTTGCCGGGCCGCCCCCTGAAGCGGCTGCCGGCGGAATGCATCCTCTACATCCCCATTTCCATGAAACACCTGCTGATTTTGGCCGGCGGGCTGTGCCTTTGGGCCGGCCTGCCGGCGCGCAACCCCCGAATTCATTCTTCAACCTCTTTCCATTTTCATCCCATGACCGACCCTACTTTCCATAAATCCATTGTACGCGACTTTTACCGCCGGGCCCTGGGCCAGGGCGACACCGCGTTTGTCGAGCAGTTCGTCGCCGACGATTACGTAAACCACAGCCCCCTGGTGAAATCGGGCAAGGCCGGCCTGCTGGAGGCCGTCCGGTACATGGGCGGGCTCCCCAAGCCGGCCAACCCACCCAAGCCCTTCCTGCGGCTGATCGCCGAAGACGACTACGTGGTGACCAACATGGCCTTCGAGTGGGCCGGTGCCCGCAAAGTGGTGATAGACCTCTTCCGGTTCCGCGACGGCAAGCTGGTCGAGCACTGGGACGCCGTGCAAGACGAACCCGCCACCACCCCCAGCGGCCGGCCCGTGATGAGTGGCCCGGACGTCCCGGAGGACTTGCACCTGACCGGGGCGAACAAAACGGTTGCCGAAGCTTTTTACCGCCGCGTGCTGTCGGGCGGGGAACTGGCGGCGCTGCCCCAATTCGTCGCCCCGGACTTCGCCCAGCACAACCCGTGCATCGCCGACGGCCCCGGAGGGCTGCGGGCGTACCTGAGCGGCGGGGCCAACGGGTTTGCGGGGACGCGGGTGCTGCGGGTCGTCGGCGAAGGCAACTTCGTGGTGATCCAGGCGGAGGGCTCCGCCAACGGAAAGCCGGCGCTGCGCTACGACGTATTCCGGCTGAGCGGCGGCAAGATCGCCGAGCAGTGGGGCGTGCAGCAAGCCGGTAGTTGATTTTCCTAAAAAGGCCAGGCCGCTCCCGGTGGGAAGCGGCCTGGTTGCCTTAAAGCGTTTGGCGAACGACGCCCGGACTACTTCTTGTAGAAGGTTCCGGTGTTGCCGGCGCTGGCGTAGCGGGTAACGCCGGTGCTCTTGGCAGCGGCGATTTCCCGCACGTCACCCCTGGCGTTGGTGAGGGTCCAGCTATCGATGCTGTTGGCGTACTCGCGGATGCCATCTTCCCCGCCCACCATCACCTGGTCGCACGCAGGAATCAGCACCGTAAACAGGGAAGCCGTGGTGCCGCTGTTCATGGTCGTCCAGGTGCTGCCGTTATCGGTAGTACGCAGGAGGGTACCCTGGCCCCCAACGATGTAGCCCGTGCCGTTGCGCAGCGTGATGTCACGCAGGTTGGCCGCCGTGTTCACGTTTACACTCGTCCAGGTGGTGCCGCCGTCGGTCGTCTTGCGTACCGTTCCGTTGTCGCCCACCACCCAGCCGGTGCTGGCGCTGGTGAAGAACAGTTCGGCCAGGTAGTTGGCGGTGCCGCTGTTGAGGGCATTCCAGGAGGAGCCGCCGTCCGTCGTTTTCAGGATGGTTCCGCCGCTTCCGACAATGTACCCGACGTTGGCATCGGCAAATTGAATGCGGGTCAGCTGGACGGAGGTGCCGCTCACCTGGGGCGTCCAGGAGGCACCGCCGTTGTTGGTTCTGATGATCGTGCCGTTGGCCCCGACGGCCCAGCCGTTGTTGGCATCCCTGAAGGTCATGCCGTACAGCGATTCGAAGTTGTTCGATGAAACCGTAGCCCAGCTCTGGCCGGCGTCGGTCGTTTTCACCATCACCCCGTCGGCCCCGCCGGCAAAGCCTTCACTGGTACCTTCTTTGAAATAGACAAAGCGCATGTTGGCCGTCGTCACGTTGGCAGCCGTCGGCGTCCAGGCGTCATTGTTGGTGACGCAGGCTTCAACCGGGGGGTTCTTTCCTTCGGTCGGTACTTCCGGCTTGGGGCAGTCCTTGTGCTTGTTACACGATGCCACGCCAATGGTCAGCAGTACGCCCAGTACGTGCGGAAAGAAATAACTTTTTTTCATGTTTAATGAATTGAGTGTAAAATAAAACTGGCCGAAAGGGGGCCAGCCGTAATGCGGGGCGATACTAGCTTTTTATCATCAGAGATTTGCAAATGGGGCCGCCGGGCCGCCTGTAAGGTTACGGGGCAAGACCTGCACGGAACGGCCGGCCCGCTTGCAGTCCGGGGGCCGATGTTGCACGGGATGACGACTGGGCGTCTCATTGCGGCAAATGACGTCGCTGCTGCTAGTCAGGACGTTCCGGGCAACCATTTGCCGCCGTTGGAGTACAGGGAACAAAACAGACGCAAGACATGGCCGGAGTGCAAAAAGAAACCAAAGTAGTCGTTTTTGACCTGAACGGAACGCTGTACAACGAGAAGTCGAAGGATGAGTTTTACAAGTTCATCTGCAAAAAGAAGCCCCAGAAGATCGCCGACGTCTTCCAACTGGCCTATTACCACGTGCTGGGCAAGTTGCACTGGATCAACCAGACGGAGTTCAAGGAGAACTTTTTCAACTACCTCGACGACATTCCGCCGCCGCAGGTGGCGGCCTACGCCGAGGAGTTCTGGCGCGAGGAATACCCGGAGCACTTCAACGCCGAGCTGAAGGCCCGCCTCGACGGGTTCAAAAAGCAGGGCGTGGAGCTGTTCTGCGCCACCGGCGGGTTGGAACTGTACGTCAAACCCCTGTTCAAGCTCTACCCCGTGGATGGCTTTGCGGGCACCCGCGTGCGGTACGACGGACATACGTACCTGGTGGAGGGCGACGCCTGCAAGGCCGACGAAAAGCTCCGGCGCATTGCCCAGCACTACGGCAGCCGGCCCTACCGCATCATCGAAGCGTACTCCGACAGCAAGGAAGACATCCTCGACAAGGCCGACAAGTCGTTCCTGGTCAAAAAAGGCAAGCTGATCCCGTATAAGTCTTGAACCTTGATCGTCTGAACCTTGATTTACATGATGAAATGATGGGCTTAATGATGGGATGACCGGGATGGGCTGAGCCGGTATGCGGTTGATAAAAAGGAGAGAAGATTTACGGCTTGGTTCACCGGTCAGCGGGGCCGATGGGTACGGCTCCCCTCCTCGGAGGGGCCGGGGGTGGGTTGACCGCAATGATACAAGCGATGTGGAGATCATTGCATTGCGGTAATCTCCCTCTACTTCCTGCGGGCACCTCCCCTGCCGGTAACCCTCCTGTGGGTGCTTCCTTGTGGTGATCCTCATCTCATTCGTAGCCTATGGGTGAACCCACCCCCGGCCCCTCCGAGGAGGGGAGCCGCGATGCGACCCTTGCCCGCGATGCGACGCCTGCCACGATGCGATACATAGCGCAACAAGTGTGAAGCGAAGCCACTGAAATCTTTTTGCTTCAACAGGTTTATACTCCGCGTTTCTCTACAGACTGCGTGTCTGCATGGACAACTGCCTCACTGTTTTACGCGGTGCTGAATGAGGGACAGTACGTGCTTTGCCAGTTGGTCCACCACCTGCTTGATTTCTTCCGGGGAAAGAACCTGGTGGTACAATTTTGATATGGTCGGGGGACTGCTTCTTTCCGAGGTTATATTGTATATGAAATCCTCGAACTGCACCGTCAGTTCAACCGATACCCCAAATGTCTTTGTTCCCAACTTTTTGAATCCCCGCCAATAGTAGTCAATGGTCAATGAGTGAACATCAAAGTCGTTTTCATGAATTTGTCTCAAGAAATAATCTTTAGAACGGTAATCCGGGGGGGCTTGGTGCCGCCTATTAATTGTATAATTTGACTCCCGCTCCGCGAACAACTCGTCGAACTTGGACAGTCTGGTCTCAAATGCTTGGAAAAGCGGTCCGACTGACTTAGTGTACGTTTCCCAAAGCACCTGTTGCGATTTTTTCAACTGCACTTCATCGTTGGCATCGTCCTTCAAACTGGCTTTCAGCAGCGCAATCTGTTTGTCGAGGTCGTCATCCTCCTCAATATCGGCACCCTTGGCCCCGCGCAGCATCAGGTCGAGGGAATACGCGAGTTGTTCGCCGATGTAAGCGACGAATGCCTCCAGGTTGCCCGCGTCGGCCTGCTGCAAAGCCTGGAAGTACGCAGTTTTCTCCCCCGTTTTGACCACCACGGGCGGGAAGCCGTGCCCGAGCAGGATGAAGTTCATCAGGATGCGGGCCATGCGGCCGTTGCCGTCGTCGAAAGGGTGGATGCGGATGAATTTGTAGTGGAACGTGGCGGCCAGCACCCAGCCGTTGCGGGCGGGGTCGTTCAACTCAGTTCGGTACCATTCCAGCAGGTCGTGCATGAGGGCGGGCGTCTCTTCGGGCGTAGCGAAACGGAAGATTGCCCCGGTCACCGTTTTGACGTGGTTGGGCGCACTTTTGTACCGGCCGACCTGAATCCGCCGTTTGGTCGGTTGCCCGTCAGGGGTGATGGCATCTACCTGGTAAGGCGTGCCCAGGAGCAGTTTGTGCAGTTCGCGGATAAAGTTTTCGGTGAGCGGACGTTGCTGGCGCACCACTTCCTCAATCCAGAGAATGGCTTCGTTGTGGCCCTTAATCTCCAGGTGATCTTTCAGCGGCTTGCCCTGGGCCGTGATGTTGAACAGCAGCAGCGCCTTGGTTTCGCCGTAGGTGAGTTGGTTGCCCTCCAGGTGATTCGAGTGGTAGTTCCAGTCGAGCCGGAACTTGTCCATGATGCGCCTTTCCTGCTCCGGGTTCAGTGGGCGGAGGGCGTCGAGTTGGTTGCGGAGGGCCGTAATGCGTCCGTTGAGGTTTGCCAGGGTCATGGAGCAGGAGGCTGTAAGTTCCGGTAATTTACGCACCAAGTCTCACAATCCGGTGCATTCTCGCGAGAAGTCATTTTTTACGAGTAGAAATTGCCGGCCCGGTGCATTGTGAAGTAACGGGTACGGGGAGTGCCCGCAACTTAACTTTTTCCATGAAACACTTTTTCCCCAAGCTTTTTCCTTTGCTATTTCTCCTGCTGCCCGGCTGGGCGGCGGCGCAAAACGGGACCGGCCCGGCCTTCACCATCCGGGGTACGGTAACCGACCCGCAGCAGAAGCCCATTCCCTTCGCAACCGTTGCCCTCTACCGCACGGCCGACTCGGTGCTGGTAACCGGGGCCGTGTCCGACGAGGCCGGCAAGTTCGAAATTCCGTCGCGGCCCGGGCAGTACCACCTCAAGCTCTCCATGCTCTCGTTCCGCGAAAAAACCCTGCCGGACGTCCGCGTGGCCGACGGCGACGTGCAGGTGGGCGTCCTCACCATGGAGGTCAGCACGGCCCAACTCGACGAGGTGGTGGTGCAGGGCCAGCGCAGCAGCATGGAACTGACGCTGGACAAGAAAGTATTCAACGTGGGCCAGGACCTGGCCAGCCGGGGCGGCACGGCCGTGGACATCCTGGGCAACGTGCCCGCCGTGGCCGTGGACGCGGAGGGCAACGTGAGCCTGCGCGGCAGCGGCAACGTGCGCATCCTCATTGACGGCAAACCCTCGGGGCTGGTGAGCGGCAGCGGCGGCCTCCAGCAGTTGCAGGGCAGCAGCATCGAACGCGTTGAGGTCATTACCAACCCCTCGGCCCGCTACGAAGCGGAAGGCATGGCCGGCATCATCAACATCGTGCTCAAGAAGGAACGCAAAGAAGGCTTCAACGGCTCGTTTGACCTCATTGCCGGGCAGCCCGACAACTTCGGGGCCGCCGCCAACGTGAACTACCGGCGCAAAAACCTCAACTTCTTCGTCAACTACACGGCTTCGTACCGCGACACGCCGGGCCGCAACACCCTCTACCAGGAAGTCTACCGCAACGACACCACCTTCATCACCCGGCAGCGGTCGGACAGCCGCCTCAACGGCATGTACAACAACGCCCGGGCGGGCCTCGACTATTACCTGGATGACAAAAACGTGCTCACCGGCGCCTATACCTGGCGCATCAGCAAGGGCAAGCGGTTCACCGACATCGAGTACCTCGACTACCTCTTTACCACCGACAACTACCGGGGCACCACCTACCGGCGGCAGGACGAAACCGAGACCGAACCCAACGCCGAGTACGCCCTGAGCTACAAGCGGTCCTTCGCCCGGGAAGGCCACGAACTGGTCGCCGACGTCCGCTTCCTCGACAACTGGGAGCAGTCCGACCAGTTCTACACCCAGCAGACCCTCCGGGGCAACGGCCGGCCCGTGGACGACCCGCTCCAGCGGTCCCTCAACGACGAAACCGAAAAGCAACTGCTGGGGCAGCTCGACTACGTGCACCCGTTCGGCAAAGACGGCAAGTTCGAGGCCGGCCTGCGCAGCAGCTTCCGCGACATGACCAACAACTACTCCGTCACGCAAAGAACCGAACCCGACGACTGGCAGCCGATTGACAGCCTCACCAACAACTTCCTCTACGAAGAAGACATTCACGCCGCGTACCTCATCCTGGGCAACAAGGTGCGCAGGATTTCCTACCAGGTGGGATTGCGGGCCGAGTGGACCGGCGTGACCACCACCCTGCGGCTGACCGACCAGGTGAACCCGCGGACGTACGCCAACCTGTTTCCCAGCGTGCACCTGACCTACGGCCTGCCCCTGCGCAACGACCTCCAGGTGAGCTACAGCCGGCGGGTGCGGCGGCCCCAGTACAACGACCTGAGCCCCTTCATGACCTTCAGCGACAACCGCAACTTTTTCAGCGGCAACCCCGACCTGAACCCCGAGTTTTCGGATGCCTTCGAAGTGGGGCACGTCAAGCACCTGGAACGGGGCTCGCTGAGTTCGTCGCTGTACTACCGGCACACCACCGGCAAGATCATCCGCGTGCGCACCGTGGATGCGCGGGGCATCTCGACCACCGTGCCCGAAAACCTGTCCGTGGAAAATTCGTACGGGGCCGAATTTGCCGGTTCGTACCAGCCCCGGCAATGGTGGAAGCTCGATGGCAGCGTCAACTTCTTCCGGGCCATCACCGACGGCGGCAACCTCGACGCCACCTTCCGCGCCGACACCTACAGCTGGTTTGCCCGGATGATCTCACGGTTCAGCTTCTGGCAGAACGCCGACTTCCAGCTGCGGGGCAACTACGAGGCGCCGCAGCAAACCCCACAGGGCCGGCGGCTGGCCATTGCCACCCTCGACGCGGCCATCAGCAAGGATTTCCTGAAAAACAACGCCACCCTGACGCTCAACGTGCTCGACGTGTTCAACTCCCGCCGGTTCCGGTCCATCACGGAAGGGGAAAACTTCTACACCGCAGGCAACGCCCAGGGAAGGCTCCGGCAGGTCAACCTGACGTTCAACTACCGCCTCCGCCAGGCCAAAAAGAAGGAAAAGCCCGCCGGAGAAGGCGACTTCTAGGGACGTGGCCCGGGGAGCCGGTTGCAAACCCCATTTTTGTGTTTAATTTGGGCCGTTCCATTTCAAACCCAACCACTTCCAAGTATGAGAAAAATTTTAGCAATTGCCTTGTTTTCCGCCGCCCTCCAGGCTTGTTCCGAAGGGCAAAAAAGCGACACTGCCGCGGCCGGCGACAGCACGGCAACGGGGGAAGACACCACGGCCACTGCCGCCGCCCCGGCCCCTACGTTCCAGAAAGTGTGGGAAACCGATACCGTGCTTACCACCGTGGAATCCACCCTCTACGACCCGGCCGCCGGCGTGATCTACGCGAGCAACATCGAGGGGCACCACTCCAAGAAGGACAAGAAGGGCTCCATCTCCAAGCTCAAACCCGACGGCACCATCACCGGGCTCAAGTGGGTGACCGGGCTCAACGCCCCCAAGGGCATGGCCCTGCTCAACGGCAAGCTGTACGTCACCGACATTGACGAACTGGTGGAAATCAACGTGACCGGCGGCAAAATTGCCAAACGCTACCCCGTGGCCGGCGCCAAGTTTCTCAACGACGCGGCCACCGACGGCGTGCACATCTACTTTTCGGATTCGGAGACCGGCAAGGTCCACCGCCTCGCGGAAGGAAAAGTATCCCTCTTCGCCGAAGGCTTTACGGGCATCAACGGGCTGAGCTTTAATGACAAAGACGAGCTGTTCGTGCTCGACGGCAAGGGCCTGCGCAAATACAACCCCGCCGACAAATCATCGCAGCCGGTGAACGAGGTGGTGACCGGCGGCGACGGCCTGGTGATCATTGACGACAGCACTTACATTGCCAGCCGCTGGCAGGGCGAGATCTACCTCGTCAAGAACGGCAAGGAGCACCTGCTGCTCGACACCAAGGCCGACACCTCCAACACGGCCGACATTGACTACATCCCCGCCCAGAAGCTGGTGCTGGTGCCCACGTTCCTCAAAAACCGGGTGGTGGCCTACAAACTCGACTACTAAGCCCGCACAGGCGCTTTCCCAATCAACATTGTCACCGGCGGCCGGCCCGTACACGTACGGGCCGGCCCTTTTTTTCCCCGGCGTCCCGTTCGGTTTCGGACAGCAGGTGTACAGATTCGGTACAGCCCCCCGCTAGCCGGTGGCCTCCGGCGCCCTTTCCGGGGGATTGGCGCCACTGGCACGGGAATTGGGCCGGTACGGGTGCCCAAACGATCCACGTACAACCATGACGACTACTTCTACTTCAACTTATACCCTTGCCCGCATTTCCGGCCGGCCCGACGCCCCCATCGCACCGGTACAGCCCGGCGGCACCCCGCTTGCCCCCTTTTCCCGCCGGGGCCTCCTGACCGCCCTGGTGCTCGTGGCCGGTCTCGGGGTGCCCCCGGCGACGGCCCAGCCAACCACCCCGGGCGCCACCGCCCACGCCTCCCGCCCGGCGTCCAAGGCCACGGGCCGCGAGGAAGTGGACATGCTCATCAAGGCGATTGACCAGAACGACGAACAATTATTCAACTACCTCCTCAAACAGGGCGCCGACGTGAACGGCACGGGCAGCAAGGGCTGGACGCCGCTGGGTTTTGCCGCGCACGAGGGCCAACTCTCGTTCGTGCGGCTGCTGCTCGACCGCGGCGCCCAGGTGAACCAACCCGCCAACAGCCGGCGCATTCCGCTCCTGGCCGCCGCCTCGGAAGGCCACGCGGAAGTAGTGAAACTGCTCATGGACCGGGGCGCGGCCCCCGACGCACGGGCCGATAACCGCACCGCCCTCTCGCTGGCCGCCCACGAAGGACACGTGGAGGTGGTTCGCTACCTGCTCGCGGGCAACGCCAATGCCGCCAAGGCCCTCTCCGCCGGCGACAAATCCAACCCGCTCGCGGAGGCCGCGGCCGAAGGGCACGCCGCCGTGGGGGCCTTGCTGCTCGAAAAGGCCGACCCGTCAACCCGGGCCAAACTGGCAACGGCCGCCCTGCCCCGGGCCGCCCGCGAAGGACACCTGCCGGTGGTCCGGCTGCTGCTCGACAACGGCGCCCGGCCCGACCAGGCCGGCGACCGGGAAGAAAGCCCGTTGGTAGCCGCCGCCCGGGAAGGACGCCTCGACGTGGTGGAACTGCTCTTCGCCAAAACCGATGGCGCCGCCAAAGCCGAACTGGGCAGCCGGGCGTTGGGCGCCGCCGCCCACGAAGGCCGCCTCGATGTGGTGCGTTTCCTGCTCGAAAAAGACGTGCCGGCGAAAGGGACCGCCGGGGACGGGCACGACCCGCTGGAGCAGGCGGCCCGCGAAGGCCACGCCGACATGGTAGCCCTGCTGCTGGAAAAGGGCGAGAAAGCGGCCCGCGCCGACCGGGCCACCCGGGCGTTGGCGGGAGCGGCCCGCGAGGGTCGGGCCGACGTAGTGCGCCTGCTGCTCGACAACGGCGCCCGGCTCGAAAAGTCCGGGGACCGCGAGGACAGCCCGTTCGTGGCGGCGGCCCGGGAAGGCCGGCTGGAAGTCGTGGAACTGCTGTACGGCAAACTCGACAATGCCGCCAGGGATGATCAGGGCAAGCGGGCCTTGCTGTCCGCCGCCCGCGAAGGCCGCCAGCCCGTGGTGGAGTTGCTCGTACGGAAGGGCGTGCCGGTGAATGCGGTCACCGACGAAGCCCGGACCGCCCTCGCGGAGGCCGCCCGGGAAGGACGGGGCCCGGTGGTGGCGTTTCTGCTGGCCAACGGCGCCGAGGTGAACAAGGCCGACGGCAAAGGGAGAACGCCCCTGCACGCGGCCAGCGCCGAAGGCCGTACGCAAGTGGTGCAGCAGCTCATTGCGGCCGGGGCCAACGTATCGGCGGTTGCCACCGGCCAGTGGACGAACATGAATTTCTACAATGATTTCGGGCACGGCTTCCGCGTCACGCTGACGAACTGGACGCCCCTCCTGTTCGCGGTTTCGGAAAAGCGCCTGGAAACGGCAAAAGCGCTGCTGGCGGCCGGCGCCGACGTGAACGCCCGGGGGGGTAAAACGGTGCAACCCGTGGAGGTGCAGGGCCGCAACACCGAACCGGTCCTCAAAGGCACGCTCCTGGTGGCGACGGGCTGGACGCCCCTGATGGAAGCCGCCGAAAGGGAAAGTGTAGCCTTGGTGCAGTTGCTCCTGGCCAGCGGCGCCGACAAGAACGCCCGGACCGAAGAAGGCACTACGGCCGCCAGCGTTGCCCAAAAAACCGGCAACCGCGAAATCATCGAACTGCTCAAGTAGGCGCACGCCGGGCCGCCGCGGGCGGATTCCTCCCGACCGCATACCGGCTCCGGCGAGGGGTTTGGCCCGTTATGGGCGTCTTTCGGGCCGGTTTCTTACGCGGACCGCAGCCGGGAAACGCTTGCGGGTCACGGGATTGCGTTCACTTTCCGGCGGGCTGAGGTACTTACTGCATTGTCACCAATGTGGTTTTACCCAAGAATCAGCTCGTATGAAAAAATTAAGTGCATGGGTTCTGTTTTGCTTCCTGCCCCTGCTGACTGCGCTGGGCCAGGAGAAAAACGTTTCGCAACGGGAGTTGCCGGCGGCCGTAGTGCAGTCTCTACAGCGTAATTTTCAAAACTATACCATCGGCCAGGTCGTACGGCTGGGCGGCGGCACGGGCACCGGGTTCCGCATCCGCATCCGGCGGAGCGACGGCACCTTTGACGTGGAAGTGGATACCCGCGGACAGGTCCGGGAACGGGTGGTCGTGGTGGAACGCCGCGAGGAAGAACATCACCACCACGAGCACAAGCATAAGCATAAGCACAAGCATAAAGACCATTGTCACCACGACAAACACGAACACCACTGCCGCGAGCACCGCGACCACGACGACGATGACGATGAATGTGAGCACGACGATGATTAGACCGGTGCGGCACGCTTGCAAGTAATTGGATCAATCAACGCATTTTTACGAAGGGCATTGCCGGGGCGGCAATGCCCTTCGCTTTTTGGGTTCCGCCCGTTTTTGATTGCTGTCCGCCTGGGGATTTCTTCAAAAAGTACGCTTACCTTGGCGCCTATGATGCAGGTGCTCCTTTTCGAAGAAAACCCACCACGAATCACTACCACCCATCCCCTCACCCACCCAACGCCTATGGATCAGCGCATTATCAACCTGTTTGACGAGTACACCCACAAACCCCTTACGCGGGAAGACTTTCTGAAGCGGCTGGCCCGGCTGACCGGCAGCGTGGGGGCGGCCCTGGCGGTGCTGCCCCTGCTGGAAGTAAACTACGCCCAGGCTGCCACCGTGGGGGAAGACGACAAAGACCTCGTGACCGAAGAGGTGACCTGGCCGGGCGACGGCGTCACGATGAAAGGCTACCTGGCCCGGCCCAAAGCCCGGGGCAAGCGGGGCGCCGTGGTCGTGATCCACGAAAACCGGGGCCTCAACCCCCACATCCGCGACGTGACCCGGCGGGTTGCAAAAGCGGGGTACCTGGCCCTGGCGCCCGACGCCTTGTCGCCCTTCGGGGGCACGCCGGCGGACGAAGAGGAGGCCCGGACCCTGATCGGCAAGCTCGAAGCGCCCAAAAACCTCAACAACTTCCTGGAGGGCTTCGACTACCTGCGGGACCGCCGGGAGAGCAACGGCAAAACGGGCTGCGTGGGCTTCTGCTGGGGCGGCGCCATGAGCAACCAACTCGCCATCCACGCGCCGGCCCTGAACGCGGCGGTTGCCTATTACGGACGCCAGCCCGAGGCCGCCGACGTACCTAAGATCAAGGCGGCCGTGCAGTTGCACTACGGTAGCCTCGACGAACGGGTGAACGCGGGCATTGCCGCCTACGAGGAAGCCCTCAAAGCGGCGGGGGTGAAGCACGAACTGTACATCTACGAAGGGGCGCAGCACGCCTTCAACAACGACACGGCCCCGACCCGCTACCACGCCGAAGCCGCCAAACTCGCCTGGGAAAGGACGCTGCGTTTGTTCAAGGATACCCTGGCGTAGCCCGGAGGATCAGGATTTACAGGATGAACGGATGAACAGGATTGGTCCGCAAAGGGTGCAAAGAGGAACGCGTATCCCTTGCGGTCTTTGCGTCTCCTTTGCGCCCTTTGCGGTTCAGTGCTAACTTGTAAACTCCCGTTTCTCCAAAAAGACGCGATCAATCGCGTCTCTACGCCAGACCCTCCGTGTCTCCGCGGTAAAATAGACCCCTCCCCACAACCTCTTTCGCCAATACGAGTTATTACTTCAGGATTGCTTCAAAATGTGTTCGTTCCTGGGGAGACGGATGGGTGATGAACGTGAATGCGATGAGATCATGAAGTATACTTTACCAACCGGAATGCGCCGCAGTTTGCTCTTTTTGCTCCTGCTGCCCGCCTGGGTGCTGGCGCAAACCGGGCCGGGGCGTTCCTTCACCATCTCGGGCACCCTGGTGGATGAGCAAAAAAAGCCCGTTCCCTTCGGCAGCGTGGCCCTCTACCAATGGGCCGACTCCGCCCTGGTGACCGGCGCTACCTCCGACGAAGGCGGAAAATTTGCCCTGCCCGCCCGTCCCGGCCGCTACTACCTGAAAATTTCCATTCTCTCGTACGGGGAAAAGACCGTCCCGGACGTGGCCGTGGTGGACGCCGACGTGCCGCTGGGCACCCTGCCGTTGCGGGCCAGCGCCGAACTGCTGGAGGAAGTGGTGGTGCGGGGCGAACGGAGCCAGATGGAACTGCAACTCGACAAACGCGTCTTCAACGTGGGCACCGACCTGAGCAACATCGGGGGCAACGCCGCGGAGATCCTCGACAACGTGCCGTCGGTGACCGTGGACGTGGAGGGCAACGTGAGCCTGCGCGGCAGCCAGAACGTACGCATTCTCATTGACGGCCGGCCCTCGGGACTCACCGGGGTGAGCAGCCCCGACGCCCTGCGGCAATTGCAGGGCTCCATGATTGACCGCATCGAAGTCATCACCAATCCCTCGTCCCGCTACGACGCGGAAGGCGAGGTGGGCATCATCAACATCATCCTCAAGAAGAACCGCAACCAGGGCGTCACCGGGGCGTTCACGGCCAACGGGGGCTTCCCGGCCAACTACGGGGGGAGCTTCGACCTCAACTACCGCAAAAACAAAGTGAACCTGTTTTCCAGCTACGGCGTCAACTACCGGTCGCGGCCCGGCTTCGGTTCGTCGTACCAGGAATTTACCGGCGATTCCGTGTTCTCCTACCGCGAAACCAACCGGCGGACCCGGGGCGGCCTTTCGCACAATTTCCGGGTGGGCCTGGATTATGCGCTCAACGACCGCAATACCCTCACCGGCTCCCTGCTCTACCGCCGCTCGGACGGCCGCAATACTTCCCGGTTCGGGTACCAGGACTACGACCGGAACGGGGACCTGGTGCAGACGCTCATCCGCAATGAACGGGAAACCGAGCCGGAAAACAACATTGAAGCCGCCCTGAGCTACCGCAAGACGTTTGCGCAGAAAGACCGCACCCTCACGGCCGACGTGAAGTGGATTGAGAGCATCGAAAATGAGTTTTCGGACATCACCGAAAGCGACCCGGCCGGGACGGTGAACCTGCGGCAACGGTCGCGCAACACCGAAGACGAGCGGAACCTGCTCTTCCAGGCCGATTACGTGCACCCGTTCGGGAGCCAGGGCAAGTGGGAGGCCGGCGTCAAAAGTACCGTCCGCGTGCTGCACAACGACTTCCTGGTAGAGCAGCAGGCCGGCGACGAGGCGTGGTCTCCCCTGCCCCGGTTCGACAACAACCTGATCTACCGCGAGAACATCCACGCTGCGTACCTGATGGCCGGCAACCAGTACGGGAAGGTCTCCTTGCAGGCGGGCCTGCGGGGCGAATACTCCGACATTACCACCGAGCTGCCCGAAGCCGGCCTGACCAACGGGCGGCGGTACTTCAACCTGTTTCCCAGTGCCCACCTGTCGTACGAACTCTCCAAAAACAAATCGCTCCAACTGAGCTACAGTTACCGCCTGAGCCGCCCCGGCTTCCGGGAACTGCTGCCCTTTTCGGGCTTCAGCAACGCCCGGTCGCTGACGACCGGCAACCCGAACCTGAACCCGGAATACACCCATTCGCTGGAAGGCGGCTACCTGCTCAACTGGGAAAACGGCTCGCTGCTCTCCAGCGCATACTACCGCTACCGCACGGGCGTCATCCAGCGCATCACTATTCTCGACTCGGCGGGCGTGGATTCGGTGGGCCTCACCCGCATTTTTCCCGTCAACCTGGCCACGCAGCACGCGTACGGGGTAGAGTTCAACTTCTCCAACACGTTGCGGGACTGGTGGCGCCTGAATGCGAACTTCAACTTTTACCGGGCCATCACCCGCGGGCAGTACCTCGAACAGTTGCTCGAAAGCGACACCTACACCTGGACGAGCCGGGTGACTTCGAAGATGACTTTCTTCAAGCGGTGGGACTTCCAGGCGGGCATCAACTACCGGGCACCCCAACGGATTCCGCAGGGCCGGGAACTCTCGTCGTACGCCATTGACCTGGGCTTGTCGCGGGACGTATTCAGCGGCAACGGCACGCTGACGCTGAGCGTCCGCGACCTGCTCAACACGCGCCTGCGCCGGTCCATCATCGAGGAGGAAGGCTACTACGCGTCGTCGTCGTTCCAGTGGAATGCGCGGCAGGTCCTGCTCACGTTCAACTACCGGCTCAACCGCAAGAAAGATACCCGGAGCCGTTCCGACTCGGGCGGTGATAACGAAGGAGAGAATTGATAAGCTTCGTAGCATTCGATTTGAACGCAGATATCATAATTGCCTGGGAGTGGTTGTGCAGACCGAATTTAAATTTATTTTACATGAAAAAACTCACTCTGATCATTGAGAAAGCTGAGGAAGGTTTCTGGGGCCGGATTGAATATGATGACAACCTAATCACCGAAGAAGCCTCTTCTATTGCTGCCCTTGAGGAATCCATGCACAAACTGCTCTTTGACTTTCACCAAGTGCCGGTCGGATCAGTAGCCTTCGATTACAAATACGACCTGACCGAACTCTTTGACAAGTTCAAGGAGATCAACGTTACCAAGCTGGCCGACCGGGCGGGCCTCAACCAGTCCTTGCTTCGGCAATACGTGTCCGGCGCCAAATATCCTTCCCTGGAACAGGCCAAAAAGATTGAAGCGGCCCTTCATCAGTTGGGAGAAGAGCTGCTGAACTTTCAACTGGTGTAATTGCCTGGAAATGATGGGAAAACGGGCAAGGCATTCCTTACTTTCCCCACAGCGGAACATTTGGGTGTGCGGTTGCCGGTCCGTTGCGCTAAAAGGTAAAGGGCACTTCAACGGACGTGTTTTCCCAGGCCATTTTCATCACCGCGGTTTTAGCGCCTTTGTCCGCGAACGCAATGGAGAAGTGCTCCACGTTATCTTTTAATTGGGTAACGGGAGCCGTCACCCTGACCACGTCACTTTTGGGATTGTAGCTGTAAGCACCCCAGTAGTCCAGATCAGTGTTTAAAACCACAGTCCATTGTTTTTCCCCCGGAATGGTAAAAAGCGAATAGGTCCCGGCTTTTACCTTTTTTCCCCCGAAGACTATGTCCTGGTAGAACTTGATTTCGGGGGCCTCGTTGGCACCCGTGCGCCATACTTCTCCGTAGGGTACCAGTTTGCCGAATACCGCTCTTTCTCCCTTCCGGGGCCGGCTGTAGATCACCCGGGCCACGGCCTTCTGGCCCGGTTTGCGGTCGTGGGCGAAATTATCGGGGAAATAGGCCATGTCCAGCGGACTTTTGTCGAGTTCGGGCACCGCCTGGCCGTAGGAGGGCAGCGTCAGAAGAAGGGCAAACAGCACCGGCAACAGGATGTTTTTCATAGTGAATAAGTTATGCTGTTTTGCGTAATGATTTTAAGCCGGTTCCAGCAGCGGCTTGATGCCAGAGATGTCCACCTCTTGCCTGGTTTGCCACAAGTCGTAAATATTTTGCAGGTTCAGCCAAAACCCGGCGCTGGTGCCCAAGTTTGCGGCGCAGGTAGCCTCATTCGATGCATGGACTCAGGCTGCTTTCACTCTTTTTGCAGTCTCCGTGAGGTCTTTAGGCGCTTTCTTGGAATGCAAAACAATTGCCAGTGGCAGATACAGAAAGGCGACGGCGAAAAGGGTGAAGTTCTCCCCAATGGTTCTTTTTTTGAGAGAAGGAAATACGGGCTCCTTAAAAACCAAACTATACAGCGCCAGGGCAAGCAACAGCACCAGGCTAATGGTCAGGTAGGTCAGTATTGGAATGAGTAACAGGTTAAGCATATTGAAGTGGGTTGTTTTTGCT
>CADCTQ010000541.1:0-278 GCA_902805615.1 uncultured Cytophagales bacterium | reverse complement strand
GTTGAGAAAGTCAAGAACGAATAGGCAGAAAATTTGTTACAAAGCGCTTCCAAGTACTACTAACCGATTTTAAGTGCTTTCTTTTGGTCTGTACAAAACTAGCATAAGCCAAATAAGCCACAGCACAGCTGTCCACTTTTTTGTGAACTCACCGGTCAAAGCCTGGTCGGTATTCAATTGCGGTTCCGGCCCTGGCATGCGCGGCTGCTACCGGAGCCCGCTCCCGGGGGATTTTGTATTGTTATGAAGTATTGCTTCAAAACTGTCCAGCCTTTTTT
>CADCTQ010000540.1 GCA_902805615.1 uncultured Cytophagales bacterium | reverse complement strand
TCTTCTTCCTGCAGCTGGTCTTCCGTCTGGCTTGCCATCCGTCCGGTTGAAGTGGGATAGGGCGAAAGACGGCTGCCGGGAATGGGACGCTCCAATGCGCCGTCCGGCAATCGCCAGCCCACGGCTACCCCGTCGCGGCCGGCGGCCTCTTTGTGCAGGGCTTCGATGTAGTACTTCTTTCCCGCCTCCAGGTAAATGGACGCCGACTGCTGACCCGGGTACTTGGTCCATTCCCGCCGGGCAGTCCAGTCCCCGTACGCAATTTTGACTTTGCCCGCCGGGTTATCATTCGAAGAAAGCCAGAGTTCCGTCTCGTCGTCGCCGGCAATCCAGAAGGTGTAATTGCCCGTGGCCGGCGGACACACGTACCCCCGCACCCGGGTACCGTAGCGATCTCCCTGGTCTGCCCCGGTCTCGAACGATGGGAGCTGACTGGTGGCCGCGGGCCCCTGCGACAGCGGGATGTCGGCGACCGAACGGCCTTCCACGTCCGTCCACACTTCGCGGAGGATGGTTCCGGTAGCCGAACAGGTTGGTCCCGGGGTGGTTACGGCTCCCTGCCAGAGTTCAACGCCCGAAATGTTGACGTGCCCCGTGGTGGTCAGGCGCAGGGTCCCGTCGGTGATGCGAACGTTGAAAGGGCCGAGCTTTTTCCAGGTGCCGGGGGCGCCGCTGCTCTGGTTGCGCACGACGGTCTGCCCGTCCAGCGCCAGGGAATACGTGTGGGTGGCATTGTCTTCCCAGGTATACACGTACGCCCGGTAGGCGGCCGCGGGGAGGCCGGTGAGGTCTAACCGCAGTTGGTCGTAATGCCAGATCGCGGACCGGATCATCTGCTCCCGGGCGTCGTCGGTTGCCGGGGAAAGGCGGGTATTCACGTTGGTGAACGATCTTCCGTTGTGCGAATGGCCGCCGGCCGTACCCGCCTGCCAGTTCCGTCCGTCAATGGAGAGGGCATTGCCGGCAAAGTTGATGGCCTTGTAAAACCGGTAGGTCGTATCGGTCCCGGCAACCGGGTCGGGCCGGGCCGGCTGCGTGCCATCGGGTGCCGGGTAGTTTTTGGCGGCGTCGTCCAGGATCAGGACCCAGTCGTTGCCCCGGGCCTTGGTGCCGGGCGGGTCAAAGGTACGGGTCCCGCGGTTGGCGAACGTGCCCAGGTAAGTGCCCTTCCCGGTCCGCGGATCGTACCACCAGGCCTTTACCTGCTCGGCGGGAAACTTGCCCAGGTTCACCGTAAACGGCTGCCCGGTGGCGGCGTACGCGAACGCAAAATCAGCGCCCCGGCACGTGGCAATGTAATCGTCGCCCTCGCCCTGGTCCGAAGCCAGGAGGGTCTGGTTGGGCACGAGGGTCAGCATCTGCCGGGATTCCATCAGGCGGCGCACGTACTTCATCTGGGCGGCCCCGGGGTCGTGCAACGCCTGGCGC